>JAJYLA010000040.1 GCA_021788115.1 Actinomycetes bacterium
CCGGCCCCCGCCTCGGCCGGCGCGCCGGCCCCCGCCCCCGCACGCCCCCCCGGTTCCGTCGAGGCGCCGGGGGTCCCCCTTCGCGGCGCCGCCGCCCGTGTCGTGACCAACATGACGGCGAGCCTGGGCGTTCCGACCGCCACGACCTTCCGTGTGATGCCCGCACGGATGCTCGAGGTCAACCGCCGTGTCCTCAACAACCAGCTGAAGCGGATCGGCAGCGCCAGCAAGGTCAGCTTCACGCACCTGATCGGCTACGCGGTCGTCGAGGCTCTGCGCGACGTCGCGGTGATGAACTCCACCTTCGTCCCCGCGCCCGCTGACGACCCGAAGGGCGCGCCGTCGGTGGTCCACCACGAGCACGTCGGCCTCGGCATCGCCGTCGACGTCGTGCGCTCCGACGGGACCCGCACGCTGATGGTCCCTGTGGTGAAGGCCGCGGAGAGCCTGGACTTCCGTGGCTTCTGGTCGACCTACGAAGAGCTGATCCGCAAGGTGCGCACCGGCAAGGTGAGCGCCGACGACCTCGCCGGCGCCACCGCCACGTTGACGAACCCCGGAACGGTCGGCACCGTGCAGTCCGTCCCGCGCCTCCTGGCCGGGCAGGGCGTCATCGTGGGCGTCGGCAGCATCGACTACCCGGCCGAGTGGCAGTCGGCGGACCCGAGGGTCCTCGCCGAGCTGGGCGTGTCCAAGGTCGTGACCCTCACCTCCACCTACGACCACCGCATCATCCAGGGCGCCGAGTCCGGTCTCTTCCTTCAGCGGATCCACCGGCTGCTGACCGGCGACGACGAGTTCTACGAGCGGGTGTTCCGCGCGATGGGCATCCCCTACGAGCCGGTGCACTACCGCAGCGACATCAACGACATCTCCGGCACCGGCGACACCCTGCGCACCCAGAAGCAGGTAGCGGTGGACACCCTGATCAACCTCCACCGGGTGCGGGGCCACCTCATCGCCCACCTCGACCCGCTCGACTGGAAAGACCCGGTCATGCACTCCGAGCTCGACCCCACCGCTCACGGGCTGAGCGTGTGGGACCTCGACCGGGAGTTTCTCACGAACGGGCTGGCGGGCACCGAGCACATGCACCTCGGGGAGATCTTGAGCCTGCTCCGCGACGCCTACTGCCGCACCGTCGGCGTCGAGTACATGCACATACAGGATCCCGACCAGAAGCGGTGGATCCAGGAGCACGTCGAGGGGGTCTCCACGCAGCTCGCCGCCGACGAGCAGCGGTGGATCCTCGACCGGCTCAACGCCGCCGAGGCCCTGGAGCAGTTCCTCAACACCAAGTACATCGGTCAGAAGCGCTTCGGCCTGGAGGGCGGCGAGTCCGCCATACCCCTCCTCGACGCGGTCGTCGACGCCGCGGCCACCGCCGGTCAGCAACAGGTGGTCATGGGGATGGCCCACCGGGGTCGCCTCAACGTGCTCATCAACATCGTCGGCAAGTCCTACGGGGAGCTCTTCGAGGAGTTCGAGGGCAACCTCGACCCCAACACGGTGCAGGGCTCGGGCGACGTCAAGTACCACAAGGGATTTCGCGGGAAGTTCACCGGCCGATCCGGAACCACCATCGACGTCCTCCTGTCGTCCAACCCCTCCCACCTCGAAGCAGTGGACCCCGTTGTCGAGGGCATGGCCCGCGCAGCGCAGGACCAGCTCGCGGCCGAGGGGGCCGGCGAGACCGGCGGCGACGGATCCGACCGGCCCGTGCTGCCGATTCTCGTCCACGGGGATGCCGCCTTCGCCGGCCAGGGGGTGGTGGCGGAGACGCTCAACATGTCGGCGCTCCCCGGATACGAGGTCGGCGGAACCGTGCACCTGGTGATCAACAACCAGCTCGGGTTCACCACCGACCCCGAGTCGGCCCGGTCGTCCCTCTACCCCACCGACGTGGCCAGGATGGTCCAGGCGCCGATCTTCCACGTCAACGGGGACGACCCCGAATCGTGCGTCCGGGTCGGACGGCTGGCCTTCGGGTTCCGTCAGCGCTTTCACAAAGACGTCGTCATCGACATGGTGTGCTACCGGCGCTTCGGGCACAACGAGCAGGACGACCCGAGCCTCACCCAGCCGCTCCTCTACAAGCTGATCCGGGAGCACCGCAGCGTCCGCAAGCTCTACACAGAGACGCTGGTCCGCCGCGGCGACATCGACCTGGCGGAGGCTGAGGAGGCCCTCAGGGACTTCTCCCGCCGGCTGCAGGCGGCGCTGGACGAGACCCGGGCATCGGCCGAGCCGTCCCCGACGGTGCTTCCGCCGCCGCCACCGCCGGCGCCCGTCCTGGCGCCCATCGAGACGGGGGTGGCCCAGGGGACCCTCCACAAGGTCGTCGAGGCGCTCAGCACCTATCCGGAAGGGTTCACCTTGCATCCCAAGCTCGTGCGCGTCTTCGACGCCCGCGCCAAGCTGTGGGCCGGCGGCGAGGTCGACTGGGCACTCGGCGAGGCACTGGCCTACGGGACCTTGCTCCTCGAGGGTCGCGACGTGCGCCTCGCCGGGCAGGACACACGTCGGGGGACCTTCGGCCACCGCAACGCGGCGCTCGTCGACTACCGGACGGGATCGGAGTACGTCCCGCTCGCGTCCTTGGGACCCGGGCGCTTCTCGATCTACGACTCCCTGCTCTCGGAGTACGCGGCCCTCGGCTTCGAGTACGGCTACTCGCTCGTCGCCCGCGACGGGCTGGTCGCCTGGGAGGCTCAGTTCGGCGACTTCGTCAACGGCGCACAGGTCGTCATCGACCAGTTCCTCGCCGCCGCGGAGATCAAGTGGGGCCAGACCTCGGGCCTGACTCTGCTCCTCCCGCACGGCTACGAAGGTCAGGGCGCCGAGCACTCCTCCGCCCGGATGGAGCGCTTCTTGGACCTCTGCGCCGAGGACAACATGCAGGTCGCGGATGTGACCACCGCCAGCCAGCTCTTTCACCTCCTGCGGCGGCAGGTGCTTCGCACGACCCCCAAGCCGCTGGTGCTCTTCACCCCGAAGCGCTACCTGCGCGGCAGGGAGGCCTACAGCCCCGTCGGCGAGTTTGTGAGCGGACATTTCCGCGAGGTGCTCGACGATCCCGCCGCCGCGGGCGGCTCCACGGCGTTCGATCGCGACGCTATCCGCCGGGTCGTGCTCGCGACCGGCAAGGTTGCCCTGGATGCCATCGGCGCGCGCGACAAGGCCGGGCGCTCCGACGTCGCCGTCGTGCGCGTCGAGCAGCTGCACCCCTGGCCCGCGACCCAGATCGCCGCCGTCGTCGCCGGCTACCCCCGAGCCGAGGACGTGGTGTGGCTCCAGGAGGAGCCCGAGAACATGGGCGCGCGGTCCTTCGTCCGGGACCGGCTCGACAGCCTCCTCGGCTCCGACTACCGCGTCAGCAAGTGCACACGGGTCGCGTCCGGCTCCCCGGCGACGGGAAGCCACGCCATGCACGAGCTCGAGCAGGCCGACCTCTTGGCCCGTGCCCTCGGGTGACGAGCGCCGGTGACCCGGCCCGGCACCCTGTCACGCCCGGAGGGGGAAACCGACCGCCGCCTCCAGTTCGTCGACGGCCCTCTCAGGGTCTCCCACCTTGATGGTGTGCATGCCCATGTCTCGAGCGGGCTTCAAGTTGACGCCGAGGTCGTCGAGGAACACGGCTTCCTGCGGCCGCACCGACAGCAGCTCGCAGGCCGCCTCGTAGAAGCGGCTATCGGGCTTGCGGCAGCCCACCTTGGACGACTCGACGATCACGTCGAAGTACTCGAGCACGGGCGTGTAACCGGCATCCTCGGCGGGGGCGCCCTCCTCAGGAGCGAAGTTGTTGGTCAGCAAGGCCGTCTTGAGCCGTTCGTGGCAGCGGCGCAGTGCCTCCACCATGGCCGGGCGCAGCGACCCGCGGAGCGTCGCGACGATCGCCCGGGCGTCCACCCGTGCCCCCTCGGCCAACGCCTCGGCCTCGAACAGCCCGGCGAAGGTGTCGAGGTCCACCTCGGAGCGCTCGAAAGCGGCCCAGGCGTTCGCATCGGGGTTCGTGGCGTTGAGCGACCGGATGAACCCCTCGGGAAGTCCGTTCTCCCGCTCGTAGGCAGCGAACGCTTCGAAAGGGCTGGTAGTCAGAACGCCGCCGAAGTCCCACAGAACGGCCGCGACACCGGCTTCGCCTCTTCGCATGCCACAGACTCTAAGAGGCCGCTGCCCCGTACCGAGCGACGGGTTCCCTCGCCCCGGTGCCCGGGGATGCTTGACTTAGCACTGCCATGCCTCCTCGCCACGTAATAGTCGACGGTTCCAACCTGGCCACGGAGGGCCGCAGCCTTCCGAGCCTGGCGCAGCTCGACGAGGCCGTTCGCGAGTTCCTGGCGGAGAACCCCCACGACGCGGTGACCGTCGTCGTGGACGCCTCCTTCGGGCATCGCATAGACCCCTCTGAGGTGCCGATCTTCGAAGCGGCCGAAAACGCCGGGGAACTGGTGTCACCCCCCGCGGGCGCCATCGGCCGCGGGGACGCCTTCCTGCTCCGCATCGCAGAAAAGACGGGGGCCACCGTGCTCTCGAACGACTCCTTCCAGGAGTTCCACGGTGAGCACGTATGGCTCTTCGACAAGGGCCGCCTCATCGGGGGGAAACCCGTGCCCGGGGTCGGATGGATATTCATGCCGCGCACACCCGTCCGCGGCCAGAAGAGCCGCGAGGTGGTGAAGGACGCCAAGCGCAAGAAGCGGGCGGAGGCGGTCCCGGCGCACGCTGGGCCGCCGGCGGCCGACGGGGCCGCTGCGGCCGGGGGGGCCGGCGGGGCTCGCAAGGCCGGGAAGGTTGCTGCGGCCGGCGGGGCCCGCAAGGTTGCTGCGGCCGGCGGGGCCGGCAAGGTTGCTGCGGCCGGCGGGGCCGGCAAGGTTGCTGCGGCCGGCGGGGCCGGCAAGGTTGCTGCGGCCGCCGGGGCCGGCAAGGTTGCTGCGGCCGGCGGGGCCGGCAAGGTTGCTGCGGCCGCCGGGGCCGGCAAGGTTGCTGCGGCCGGCGGGGCCGGCAAGGTTGCTGCGGCCGCCGGGGCCGGCGGGATCGCTGCTGCCCGTTCGGCCGGCGCCGATGAGGCGATCACCCCCGGCCTCGACTCGGCCGCGCGAGGCAAGGGTCGTGGCAAGAAGGTCGACAGGGCGATCGCCAGGGCGACCGAGGAGGTCGTCGAGCCCAACGCGGCCAGGCCCTCGCGCCGCCACAAGGCCGGCCAGCCGCCCGCCGAACCTGTCAACGAGCCGCTCGCCTTCATCACTTTCATCGCGTCCCATCCGCTCGGCAGCGAGGTCGTCGGAACCGTCGCGGAGTACTCGTCGCACGGGGCGTTCGTCGATGCAGACGGGGCCCGCTGCTACCTGCCCCTCTCAGCTATGGCGGACCCGCCGCCGCGCCGGGCGCGGGAAGTGGTGAGCAAGGGCCTGGAGCGGACCTTCGTGGTCCAGGCGCTCGATCCCCACCGGCGCGGGGTCGAGGTCGCGCTCCCCGGTTTCGCCCACGTCGCCGGCGCGCCGACCGAGGAAACCGTCGAAGCGGAGATCCACCCCGAACCGGCGCCCCGTCCCCGCAAGCGGGTTGCCAAGGCCGCCGTTCCGCCGGCCGGAGCCCCGGCGCCCGGGGCGGCGACGGCGGGCGATGTGACAGCCGCAGTGGCCGCCGCAGCGTCCCGGGTCGCCGGCGAGACTGTCAAGAAGGCCCGGAGAGCGAAAAAGGCCACCGGTCAGGAGGCCGCGGCCCCCGCGCCGGCGGCCGAGCGCACCGCGGCACCCAGGAGGGCTGCGACTGCGGGCAGGGCCGCGCCGACGCCGGAGAAGGCGCCGGCGACGGAGAAGGAGGCGGGTGCGGGAGCGCCCAGGGCTGTGGCGCGGAAGGGCGCTGCCCCGAAGGCTGCTGGTGCGTCGACGGCTGCTGGTGCGTCGAAGGCTGCCGGTGCGTCGACGGCTGCTGGTGCGTCGAAGGCTGCACGGTCGGAGAAGGCGGCGCCAGCGGAGGCTCGCCCGACAGAGAAGGCCGCCGCCGCCAGGAGCGCCCCGGCGCAGAAGGCCTCGGCCCCCAAGGCGGCCCCGGCCCAGAAGGCCGCTGCAGAGATTGGAAAGGCCCTGGCGAGACGGGCGGTTGCGGTCCGAAAGGCGGGTAAGGAAGCCTCGGCGGCCCCTCAAAAGCCGGCGGCGACCGCCGGAAGGGCGCCCGGACGCCAGACGGCGGCACCGAGCCAGAGGCGGGCGCCGGTCGGGACGCCGGCGTCTCGCGCCGCGAAGGCGACGCCCGCGACGAAGGCGACGCCCGCGACGAAGGCGACGCCCGCGACGAAGGCGACGCCCTCGACGAAGGCGACACCCGCCAGGAAGGCGACGCCCGCCAGGAAGGCGACGCCCGCCAGGAAGGCGGCGCCGGCGACGAAGGCGTCGCCCGCCAGGAAGGCGACGCCCTCGACGAAGGCGTCGCCCGCCGCGCAGAACGCCGCGGTCACGACGAAGGCGCCAACATCGCCCACCGGCACGGCTACCAAAAGTCGCCAGAGGCCGATGAAGTAGAAGGCTGCCAGCCGACCGGTCCCCCTTCGGGGCGGTAGGAGTCGAAGCGACCCGTCGCTCGCCTCGCTGCCTGGCCGGCGCCACTCTGCGCCCGCGTCGCGAACAGCGACAGGAGCATCAGATCCTTCCTCCACGGTGGGCGCCTCCACTTCGGGCACATCTGCCACTCGCCTGGGTCCGCCGGCGCAGCTTTCGTAGCATGGCGGCCGTGCGCATAGCCACCTGGAATGTCAACTCGCTGAAAGTCCGGCTCTCCCGTATCGAGGAGTGGCTGGCGCTCGCACGCCCCGACGTGGTGTGCCTCCAGGAGACGAAGATCGCCGATTCGGCCTTTCCCCACCTCGGGTTCTCCGCACTGGGCTATGAGTCCGCCCACCACGGCGACGGGAGATGGAACGGCGTGGCGATCCTCTCGCGTGTCGGTCTCGACGACGTCCTCGGCGGGTTTTGCGCGCCGCTCGAGCGCGATCCCGACACCCGCATCATCACCGCCCGCTGCGGTGGAGCCCTCGTGAGCAGCGTCTACGTCCCCAACGGACGCAGCGTCGGGTCGGAGCACTACACCTACAAGCTCGAGTGGATCGCCAAGCTGCGCCGTCACCTGGAGATCCTCGGCTCGCCGGACGAGCCGGTCGCCGTGTGCGGCGATTTCAACATCGCCCCTGATGACATCGACGTGTGGGATCCCGCTGCGTTCGCGGGCTCCACCCATGTGAGCCAGCCCGAGCGCGACGCTCTCCGGACTCTGGAGGAGTGGGGGCTCGTCGATGCCTTCCGGCAGCGTTACCCCGACGACCGGCTCTACACCTACTGGGACTACCGAGCCGGCGACTTTCACGAGCACCGAGGGATGCGCATCGATCTGGTGATGCTGAGCAAGCCGCTGGCCGACCGGATGACGTGGGCGCTGGTCGACCGGAACGCGCGCAAGGGCAAGTTGCCGTCCGACCATGCTCCTGTCTTTGTCGACGTCGACTTCGACGTTCCGGTGCCGGCGTGAACCCGGCCGAGAGCGCTGCCGGCGGCCGGCGGCAACCACCGGAACGTCGTCGGGTGACGGAGGCGATGACCTCCGAACGGGAGGGCGACCGGGCGGGGCGGACAGAGCACCGGCGCGGTGAGATCGATCAGACGGAGGGGGGCGTCGGGTCGCCAGAGGGGCCGGAAGGGTTTGCGCAGCGGTTGCAGAGGTCGCTCTCGGCGGTTCGCAACGGCAATGTGGACCGCCGCCGCGCCGCCGCCCGGAGAGCGGGGGACTCAGTACGGATGGTCATCGAGCGTCTGATCTCCACCGAGGTACCCGCGGAGGTTCTCGACGCCGCCGCGGCCAGGATGAGCGAGATCGCCGACCTCCTCGACGTGGAGGGGACGGTCCGGCGCTACGAAGGGATGGCCGAGGAGCCCGGACTGGGATTCGACCCGACGTTCTTCGACTGGTCACCGGTGCTCGGCCTGGCAAACCCGCTGTCGCCGCCGCTCTACGTGGACATCGAGAAGGACGTCGTGGTAGGGAGGGGGCGGTTCGGCGACGCGTACGAAGGCCCGCCGGGGTGTGTGCATGGAGGGTTCGTGGCCGCCGCGTTCGACGAGGTGCTCGGAGTGACGCAGTCGTTGTCGGGGCAGCTCGGCATGACCGGAACTCTCACGGTCCACTACCGGCGGCCGACCCCTCTGCACTGCGACCTCCGATTCGAGGGCCGTGTCGACCAGGTCAGCGGTCGGAAGGTGCTGACGAGCGCCCGCCTGTACGCCGGCGAGGAGCTGACGGCGGAGGCGAGCGGGGTCTTCGTGTCCGTGCCTGCGGGCCTCTTCGAGGGGTCCAGGCGGGGACGCTCTAAGTGACGCCACGGCGTCCCGGCGGATGCGGGTGCGAAAGCTGCGTCAGCGAGTGGCGCAGGGAGAGGGCCGCGGCAGGTCCAGCGACGAGACCGACATCGGCTCGTCGAGGCTGAGGGTCCAGGGGAGGGGCAGCGCCGCCGAACCGGATCCGACCAGAGGCCGGGGCTTGCGTGGAAAAGACGCCCCCGAGCTCCCCCCTCGGCCCCGGTACACGATCAGCCCGGTGAGCGGATCGGGGACAGCATCGAGGGCGGCGCGCACCAGCGGCAGGTTGGCAAATCTCTCCCAGCAGGCCTCGTCGTCGAAGCAGACCTCGAAGACGACACCCCAGGTGTGCCGGTGCCACGACCAGTCGGTGACGCCGTTGGTGATCGCGGTCTCCATCAAGGCGTCGCCGTACGCCTCGGCCCAAATGGACGCGGGCGAGGCGCCATCGAACACCTCGATCGAGTACCACGCGCTCATCCTGGTAGAGAATACTCCACATTTCGGTCCTACGAAACCCGCCGAGGACAAAAAGTCACGCCGAATGCGCTGGATATGCCGGTGGGGGGGTGCCGGCCTGCTCCGCCGCGATCGCCAGCAGCGTCGGGCCGTAGCGCGCCGCTTTCACCGGGCCGAGGCCCGGCACCGACAGCAGGTCCTCGAGCGTGCGGGGCCGACGGGAGGCGACCGCCGAGAGGGTGGTGTCATGCAGCACCGCGTAGATCGGCACCCCGCTCGCTCGGGCCGTCTCCACCCTCCACGCCCGCAAGGCCGCGGAAAGAGCCGGATCCGGGTCGGCCCATCCCGGCGGCAGGCGCGGCTCGGCGCCCCGGCGAAGGCGGGCGCGTTCGCCGAGGCCGCTGCGCTGTTCGCGTAGGCGCCGACGCCACCGCTCGCTGCTGTCGACCGCATTCGCTTCGCCAGCGCCCGCGGATCCTTCGCCGGCGCCGTCCTCGCCTCCGGCGCCGCCGGGGCCGAGCGCGCCGAGCCAGGGGGATGGCCGGCGCGCCACCGGGCGGCCGCCGAAGCTGCGAGAGCGCGCCCAGGAGCAGTGGAGGTGGCTGGCCGCACGGGTCAGCGCCACATAGAGCAGCCGGCGCTCCTCCTCCTGCTCAGCGGAAGAGGTAGCCCGGCTGATGGGCACGAGCCCCTCCTCCAGGCCGGCGACCCAAACCTCCTCCCACTCGAGCCCCTTCGAGCGGTGGAAGCTGCAGAGGGTCACGGCGTCGGAGACGCCGGGCTGAGAGTCGCGCCGCAGCGCCGCCGGCAGCCAGGCCAGCCACTGACCTGCAACCCCGCCAGGGTCCTGCTGGTGGAAGGAGACGGCCAGGTCGGCCAGCACCGCCAGCGCTGCCCGCCCGCCGTCGTCGAGGGCGGTCCCCCCTGAGGTGCCTTCCGGCCCGGCATCTGCTGCGAGGTCGGCGGCGACGACCTGCATCGGCCGACCCGGGTCTCGGCGCAGCTCGTCGAGGACCCGGGCGGCGGCGGGTTCCTCGAGCAGGGCCGCCTGGGCCGGCGCCCAGCACGGAACGCCGGCGGCCTCCAGAGCCCGCTGGATCCGGAGGAGCTGCGCGTTGGTGCGGCCCAGCACCGCGACGGCATGCCACGGCCGCCCGGCGGCGTGGGCCGCGACGACGTCGGAAGCGATGGCGTCCGCTTCCGCCGAGTCCGAGGGGTAGGACCTGACGGTCGGCTGCGGCCCGTCGGTGCCCGACGCCCTCAGGCGCGTCCCGCTCTCGCCGAGGACCGCCGCAGCAGCGGCAACGATCTGGGGAGTGCTGCGATGGTTGTCCTCCAGCCGGACGACACGGGTGCCCGGCCACCGCTCGGGCATTCGTGCGAGCAGGCCGGGATCGGATCCGTTCCACCCGTAGACGGCCTGGTTGGGGTCGCCGACCACGCAGAGGTCTCGCGACGCACCCAGCCATTCCAGGAGAAGCCGGTGCTGTAGCGGGTTGAGGTCCTGGAACTCGTCGACGAAGATGTGGCGCCAGCGCCACCTCTGCGCTCCGGCGAACTGGGGGTCCCGCTCGAGAGCGTCGGCGCAGCGGAGCAGGAGGTCGTCGAAATCCACGAGCCCGCGGCGTACCTTCTCGTCCTCGTAGCGGGCGTACAGCGCCGCCACGGCGGACGCCTCGCACGACAGCTGACGCCCCGCGCGCCGCGTGGCAGAGTCGAACTCGTCCGGGAGCACCAGGCGTGCCTTGGCCCACTCGATGTGACCGGCGAGCTCGGCGACGGCCACGCCGGAAAGGGCCGGGCGGGCGGCGGCCAGCGGCACCAGCAGCCGGGCCTTGCGGTCGAGCAGGGTCGGCGGACGCCGGCGGCGGTCGGCCCACCAGCGCTGCAGCTGCGCGGCTGCAATCGCGTGGAAGGTCCCGGAGGTGATCCGGTCGCGCAGGCCGAGGCCGCGCAGGCGGCCCTGGAGCTCGCCGGCGGCCTTGCGGGTGAACGTGATGGCCAGCACGTGCCGGGCATCCGCGCTTCCGGTGAGGACCCGATAGGCGATGCGGCGGGTGAGCACGCGTGTCTTGCCGGCACCGGCGGACGCGACGATGCACAGCGGAGCGGCGTCCGACGTGACAGCCGCTCTCTGGGAGGCGGTCAGATCGGCGAGAAGGTGCTCGATGTCGCGGTCGTCGCCCACCCCGGCGACGATACGGAGGCGGTGTGACGATCTGGTGGATGCACCGCGCCCCGGCAGGGCCGGCCACGATTCGGGCCGCAGGGCGGGCGCGCGGACTCGAAAAGACTCGGGCGGTGCAGACCCGGTCGCGCGCCGGGCGGGACATCCCCCCGAATTATCCAGCCGGCGCAGCAACCGGGCACCTGCCGAGGCAGGAGTGTGCCCGCTCTGGCACCCCCACGTCAAGACAATGACGCTCTACGGTGTGGCCGTGGGGTTCCCGCGCAGGCTGCTCAACGACGGCGAGGAGCTGATCGTCGACACCCGCCCCCACTGGTGGTTCCTCGCAGGTCCCTTCGTCTTTCTGACAGCCGCCATCGCCGGTGCGGTCGCGGCCATGGTGGAGTCCGCGCCGGCG
This sequence comes from Actinomycetes bacterium, assembly GCA_021788115.1. Taxonomy (GTDB): domain Bacteria; phylum Actinomycetota; class Acidimicrobiia; order Acidimicrobiales; family Palsa-688; genus JAJYLA01. The sequence continues at coordinate 11,393 of JAJYLA010000040.1, forward strand.
TGGGCAGCGTGGCTCGCCATCGCCGCTCTCGCCGCGGGCGGCCTGTGGGTGCTCGTCCGATACGTGCGCTGGTCCTCGAAGACGTTCGCCCTGACGACGAGCCGCCTCGTGGTCCGCTCCGGTTTCCTGTCACGCCGGGGCCGCGAGATACCCCTGGCGGCTCTCAGCGACATCAGCTACCGCCAGAGCATCTTCGAGCGGATAATCGGCGCCGGCGACGTGCTGGTCGAATCGGCGGGGCGGGATGGCCAGGAGGTGTTCCCGGACCTGCCGCACCCGGCCAGGATCCACAACGAGATCTACCGCCAGCTCGACGCCCTTCACCGGTCCGCGGCGGTGCCGCCCTCCCACCCCGCTCAGCCAAGCGGGTCGATCATCGATCAGATCGACCGGCTGGACCAGCTACGCCGGCGGGGTGTCATCACCGACGCCGAATTCGCGGCGAAGAAGGCGCAACTCCTTGATCGGCTGTGAGTGAGCGGGCTCCGGTGCGCGGCGTCGAGCAGGGGTTCCCCCGGCCGGCTGCCGGCGCAGCGATGAGCGACCGTGGCCGCGAGGTGGCCGGGGGAGAGGCAACCCGGCGTGGCGCGCGGGTCGTGAGCCTCGTCCCCTCGGTCACAGAGACCCTCCTCGCGTGGGGCGTTGTGCCGGCCGCTGTCACCCGATTCTGCGACGCACCGGGCCTGCCGACGGTGGGCGGTACCAAGACGCCCGACGTTCGGGCGATCGTCGCCCTGGCGCCGGACCTCGTGGTCATGGACACCGAGGAGAACCGCCGGGAGGACGCGGAGGCGCTCCGGCTCTCCGGTGTTGCCGTGCACGTCACCGGTGTGCGGGCGATCGGAGATGTCGGCCCGACGCTGGCGTCCCTGGCGCGGGCGGTGAGCGCCGCCGGCTTCCCCGGCCCTGGTGAACCGGCCGTCCGGTCCGGCCCGGCCGGCGTTGCCACCGTGACGGCGTGGGTGCCGATCTGGCGCCGGCCGTGGATGTCCATCGGCGGTGCGACCTACGGCTCCTCGCTCCTGGATGCCGCCGGCATCGGCAACGTCTACGCCGGCTCGCCCGACCCCTACCCCGAGGTGACGCTCGAGGAGGCCGCCGCCCGCGACCCCGAGGTCGTGCTGGCTCCATCGGAGCCGTACCCCTTCTCGGAGCGCCACCGGGCCGAACTCGAGGAGGTGGCGCCCGTCGTGTTCGTCGACGGGCGGGACCTCTTCTGGTGGGGTCACCGCACCGCCGGCGCGCTCGCACGCCTCCGCGAGGTGGCGACGACCCTGCGTCGTCGGTAAGGATCGGCCGCCAGGGATGACGACGAGGAGGGCGAGCAGTGCCGGGACCCTTGCACGGTTTCAAGGTCATCGAGCTGGCCGGAATCGGCCCGGGTCCCTTCGCGGGGATGATGCTCTCGGACATGGGAGCCGAGGTCCTCCGCGTCGATCGGGCGGAGTCGGTGCGCGGCGATGCCGGGGACCGCGCCTTCGACGTGCTTGGCCGCGGCCGGCGCTCGGTCGGCGTGGATCTCAAGAACCCCGAAGGCCGCGAGGTCGTGCTTCGCCTGGTCGAACGGGCGGACGCTCTCATCGAGGGTTTCCGCCCGGGGGTCACCGAACGGCTCGGAGTCGGGCCCGACGACTGCCTGGCCCGCAACTCCCGCCTCGTCTACGGGCGCATGACCGGCTGGGGCCAAAGCGGCCCCTACGCGGCCGCCGCCGGCCACGACATCAACTACATCGCCCTGAGCGGCACCCTCTCCATGATCGGCCGGGCCGGCGGGCCGCCGGTGCCGCCGCTCAACCTCGTCGGCGACTTCGGCGGGGGCGGCATGCTCCTCGCGTTCGGGGTGGTCTGTGGCCTGCTCGAAGCCGGCCGCTCCGGGCGCGGGCAGGTGATCGACGCCGCCATGGTCGACGGCGCCGCGCTGCTCGCCACCATGATGCACGGCTTGCGGCACGCCGGCATGTGGCGGGAGCGTGGTACCAACCTCCTCGACACCGGCGCCTGGTACTACGAGGTGTACGAGACGGCCGACGGAAAGCACGTGTCGTTCGGGTCGCTGGAGCCCCACTTTTTCCAAGAGATGCTTCGCAGAACCGGGCTCGCGGACGGTGTCGACGGCGGGGGACCGGTTCCCGACCCCGAGGACCGGACGACGTGGCCGTCGATGAAAAGACGCATGGCGGAGCTGATCAAGACCCGCACGCGCGACGAGTGGTGCGGACTCCTCGAGGCGAGCGACGCCTGCTTCGCCCCCGTCCTCGACGCCGAGGAGGCGCCTCTCCATCCCCACAACGCCGAACGGCGGACCTTCGTCGAATCAGGGGGCGTGGTGCAGCCGGCGCCGGCCCCGCGCTTCAGCCGCACCCCGGGCGAGATCGCCGGGCCGCCCGCCCGGCCCGGCGACCACACCGACGCAGCCCTCGTTGACTGGGGATTCTCGTCAGACGAGTTGGTGAAGCTCCACGACTGCGGTGCCGTGCGCTGAAATACCGGCTTTACTCGAGGTTGACGACAGGGCAGGTGAGGGTGCGGGTGATCCCTTCGATCATCTGCAGACGGCTGACGATCATGCGGCCGAGCTCGTCGACCGATGACGCCTCGGCGTGCACGACGACGTCGTAGGGGCCGGTGACATCGTCGGCGCCGATGACGCCGGGGATCTCACGGACATGGCCCGCCACGTAGGCTGCTTTGCCCACCTCGGTTTGGATCAAGATGTAGGCACGGACACCCACGGGAAGCCTCCTTCTCGAATGTCGCGCCCATCGTAGGGTGGTCGCGAGCCCCGCCTCAGCCCAGGCGCTTCTCGAGCTCGTCCAGCTCCTCGCGCAGCTCGAACGGCATCCGCTCGCCGAGATTGCCGAAGTGCTGGGCGATGAGTGGCAGCTCCTGGCGCCATCCCTCGACGTCGATCCGGAGCAGCTCCGCCATCGCCTCGGGGGCGATGTTCATACCCTCCGTGGGGATCGCGCTCGGCGTCGGCAGCAGCCCGATCGGCGTCTCCACAGCCTCGCCGCGCCCGGCGCACCGCTCGAACACCCACTCGAGCACCCGGCTGTTGTCGCCGAAGCCAGGCCACAGGAACCGGCCGTGTGCGTTCTTGCGGAACCAGTTGACGTAAAAGAGCCGGGGCAGCTTGGCAGGGTCGGCCTTCCGTCCGATGCTGAGCCAGTGCCCGAAGTAGTCGGCCATGTTGTAGCCGCAGAACGGCAACATCGCGAACGGGTCGCGCCGCAGCTTGCCCACCGCCCCGGCTGCTGCAGCCGTCGTCTCCGATGCCATGATCGAGCCCAGGAAGACGCCGTGACGCCAGTCGAACGCCTCGGTTATGAGCGGCACCACCGTCGAGCGCCGGCCACCGAAGAGGATCGCCGAGATCGGCACGCCCGCAGGGTCCTCCCACTCGGACGCGATCGCGGGGTCCTGGGACGCGGGCGCGGTGAACCGGGCATTGGGGTGCGCCGCCGGCGTGGGGGACTCCGGCGTCCAGTCGTGCCCGCGCCAGTCGACGAGGTGCGACGGCGCGTGCTCGGTCATGCCCTCCCACCACACGTCGCCGTCGTCGGTCAGCGCAGTGTTGGTGAAGATGCAGTTGCTCGACAGGGTGAGCATGGCGTTGAGGTTCGTCTTGTTGTTCGTCCCCGGGGCGACCCCGAAGAACCCGTACTCCGGGTTGATCGCACGCAGGCTGCCGTCCTCGCCGAACTTCATCCAGGCGATGTCGTCGCCGATGGTCTCCACCTTCCAGCCGGGAAGCGTCGGGATCAGCATGGCCAGGTTGGTCTTGCCGCACGCCGAGGGGAACGCTCCGGTGACGTAGCGGACCTCGCCGTCGGGCGAGGTGAGCTTGAGGATCAGCATGTGCTCGGCGAGCCATCCGTCGTCGCGGGCCATAACCGACGCGATCCGCAGGGCGAAGCATTTCTTGCCGAGCAGGGCGTTGCCCCCGTACCCGGAGCCGTACGAGCAGATCTCCCGGGTCTCGGGGAAGTGGACGATGTACTTGGAGTCGGGGTTGCACGGCCAGGGCACATCCGTGTCGCCGGGTGCCAGGGGCGCCCCCACCGAGTGCACGCAGGGCACAAACTCGCCGTCGTCGCCCAGCACGTCGAGGGCGCCCTGGCCCATGCGGGTCATGATCCGCATGCTCGCCGCCACGTAGGCCGAGTCTGTGAGCTGCACCCCGATGTGCGCGATCGGCGAGCCGAGCGGGCCCATCGAGAAGGGCACCACGTACATGCTCCGGCCGCGCATGCACCCACGGAAGAGGTCCCTCAGGGTGGCCTTCATCTCCGTGGGTTCCCGCCAGTTGTTCGTGGGCCCGGCGTCGGCCTCCTCGAGGGAGCAGATGAACGTCCGATCCTCGACGCGGGCGACGTCGCTCGGGTCGGATCGCGCCAGATAGCTGTTCGGGCGCTTGGCATCCGACAGCCGCTGGAACGTGCCCGCCTCGACCAGGGTGGCGCACAGCGCGTCGTACTCCTCGGCGCTGCCATCGCACCATAGGACACGATCCGGTTCGGTCAGGGCAGACCACTCCTCGACCCACGCCCGCAGGCGGCTGTGGTTGGTCAGGGGCTTGGTGGAGGTCACGGCTGGAGAGTCTCCTTGTGGGTGCTGTCGCTTGATCTCTGCGTACTCTCCCCTTGTGGACGACGATACCGGAGTGATGTTGTGACAGGCGAGTTCGCCGAGCTGGCGGCCATACAAGCGATGCTGCCCGCCCCGTCGGCCCCGGGGGAGGTGTGGATGGGCGACGACGCCGCCGTGCTGGGTCTTCCCGACGCAACATGGCTGCTCCTGGCGGCTGACACCGTTGTCGCCGGCGTGCACGCCGACCTGGCGTTGACGGGGCTCGACGACTTCGGTTGGAAGGCGCTGGCGGCCTCGGTGAGCGACATCGCCGCGATGGGTGGCCGCCCGCTTCATTCCCTGGTCACCGTCGCCGGACCCCCCGGCACGGACCTCGGGCTCCTCTACGAGGGACTCCGGGTCGCGGCGGCGGAGCACGCGTGCCCCATCGTGGGCGGAGACCTCGCCAACGCCCCTTCGCTGGTGGTCACCGTGGCGGTCACCGGCTCCTGCGAGCGGGCTCCTGTGCTCCGAAGCGGTGCCCGCCCGGGGGACGGCATCTGGGTCACCGGCCCGCTCGGGGCGTCCGCGGCGGGACTGCGCTGCTACCAGGAACGGGCTGTGGCGCGCGTCGGGGGGACGGCGACGGCGCCATGCCGGGCGCTGATGCTCGCCCACGCCCGGCCTCGCGCCCGGCTCTCCGCCGGCCTGGCGGCGCGCGACGGGGGTGCCACGGCGATGATCGACGTGTCGGACGGGCTTTCGGCCGACCTCGGCCACGTGGCCGACGCGTCGGGGGTCGGAATCCGGCTGGATCGGGTCCCGGTCGCGGAGGGGGCCACCGAGGAGGATGCCCTCGGTGGCGGCGAGGACTTCGAGCTCGTGTTCTGCGCGGCCGATCCCGGGCGCGTGGGGGAGGCGTTCGCCGGGTTGCCGGCGCCGCTGCGCATCGGGGTCTGCACGGAAGACCCGGGCGAGCGGACCCTCGCGGGCCGGCCCTTGGCCCTCACCGGATGGGAGCACCGGTGGTAGCGGGGCGGCCCCTGGGCCGTGTCCCGGTGGTGGTCACCATCGCCGGGTCGGACTCGGGCGGTGGGGCCGGCATCCAGGCCGACCTCAAGACGTTCGAGGCTTTCGGCCTGTGGGGTACCTGCGCCCTGACGGGGGTGACGGCGCAGAACACCGTCGGAGTCCACGACTCCCTGGTCCTGCCGCCACCGCTCGTGCGTGCGCAGATCGACGCCGTCGCCGACGATTTCGACGTCGCGGCGGCCAAGACCGGCATGCTCGGCTCGGCCGCGGTGATCGAGGTGGTCGCCGCTGCGGTGGCCGACCACGGCCTGTCGCCGCTCGTCGTCGACCCGGTGCTCGTCACCAGCCACGGCGAGCTGCTGCTCGAGGCTGGTGCCATCGAGGTGCTCCGCGACGTCCTGCTGCCGAAGGCAGCCGTGCTCACCCCGAACATCCCGGAGGCTGAGGCGTTGCTCGGCCACCCGCTCGGCGGCGTGGACGGTATGGAGGCCGCGGCACGGGAGCTGGCGGAGCTGGGTGCCGCGGCCGTCCTGATCAAGGGTGGGCACCTCACCGGCGAGGACAGCCCCGACCTCCTCTGGAGCGAGGGCAGGGCGCTCTGGCTCGGCGGGCCCCGGGTGCCCGGGCGGAACACCCACGGCACCGGCTGCACCCTCTCGGCGGCGATCTGCGCCCTGCTGGCCTCGGGGCTACCGCTTCACCGGGCGTGCCGGGAGGCCAAGGACTTCGTGACCCGCGCCATCGCCGGCGGCCTCGACGTCGGCCACGGGGTCGGTCCCGTCAACCCGGGGTGGGCGCGACAGCGCTGAACCTCCCGGATCGGCTGGGGAGGACCGGCGTCTGCCGGCGAGGGTTCCTCAAGTCGCGCCCCGGGCCGGCCGACGAATTACCTGTCATGTCTCTCACCGAGTCGAGCCCATCCCGAGTCGAGCGCCACCAGCCGGCGCCACCGCGGCAGGCAGGAGTGCACCCGCGCATCGTCACCTCCCGTGCCGAGCCGGGCCAGGCCTTCACCGACCTGCTCCTGCTCGGCGCCCTCGGTTGCCAGGCCCCCGCCACGCTGCTTTCCGTGCCCCAGCCGGGCCGCACGTGGAGCACGCTCGCCTACGGGTTCGAGAGCAAGGAGGGCCTCAACGACAATCTGTTCCTCGACCTGATCGCCGCGGAGGCGGAGCCTGTCGAGTTCACCGACTTGATGACGAGCGTGCCCCGCAGCCCGCTCGTCCTGCCCCCCCACTCGATGCGCTGGGCCTACGGGGTTGCGCTGCGGGACGCGTCCGGGACCGTGATCGGGGTCGTTGCCGTTGTGGATCGCTGGCTGCGGCAGCTGAGCCGGCGGGAGCAGATCGTCATGGCCACCCTGGCCCGCCAGCTCGGGGTGCACCTGAGGGACCTGCGGCGCGCCGGGTCCGCCGACCCTGCGCCGGGCTCGCCGGCCGAGGGCTCGCCGGTCGAGGGCTTGCCGGTCGAGGGCTTGCCGGTCGAGGGCTTGCCGGCGGAGGGATCGCCGGCGGAGGGCTCGCCGGTCGAGGGCTCGCCGGCGGAGGGATCGCCGGCCGAGGGTTCGCCGGGGCGGCTGAGCCTGGCCCGGCGGGATATCGCCGCACTCGCGGAGCCCACTCCCTCCGGCGATGCGCGGATGCGCCTAGGGGGAGGGGGGCTCCCGGCCGACGGCCACCACCTGCTGCGAAGTCACGAGGTCGCCGTGATCTTCGACGTGACCGAAAGGACCGTCATCAACTGGGCCGCATCCGGAAAGCTGCCCAGCCTGCGTACCATCGGTGGTCACCTTCGCTTCCGCCGCGATGACGTGCTGCGGTCGCTCGCCGCTGGCCACGGGACCCCGCCGGCCGGGCGTCGGACACCGGCGTAGGGCGCGAAGCTGCGCTTCAGGGCGCCTTTTCCCGAGACTTCTAGCCGCCCGGCTCAGTGTGGCCGGGCGGCCGGCTCAGTGAACGACCTTGGTGACTTTGCCTGCCCGGATGCAGGACGTGCACACGTGAACCCGGCGGGGGGTACCGTTCACCACGGCCCGCACGCGCTGGATGTTGGGATTCCACCGGCGCTTGGTGCGGCGGTGCGAATGGCTGACGCTCATGCCGAACGACGGCCGCTTGCCGCACACCTCACAAACTGCTGCCATCGTGCAGACACCTCACTACGTCGGGCCCGTGCGGGTCCAGCGCTGCGCCGGGGTTCCCTGCCAGGGCGGATTCAAACCAGTCAGCCAGGTTAGCATCCCGGGGCGATGAGGACGCTGGAGCGCTTGACCGCCGACGACCTGGTCTCCGTGGTGACAGCCTACCGAGACGCGCTCCGCTCCCACCAGGAGGCCATCAACCGGCTCAACGTGTATCCCGTGCCCGACGGGGACACGGGGACCAACATGGCGCTGACCCTCGAGGCGGTGGTCCGGGAGTTGTCCCGGGCCGATCCTGCCGACATGGCCGCAGTGGCCCATGCGATCAGCTACGGGTCGCTGATGGGCGCCCGGGGAAACTCCGGCGTGATCCTCTCCCAGATCCTGCGCGGGCTGGCGGAGACGGTGCGATCCTCGACGAGCATCGACGACGAGGCGGTGGCAGCGGGGCTGACCCGCGCCGCTGACGACGCCTACCGCGCGGTGCAGCAGCCGGTCGAGGGCACGATCCTCACAGTCGCCCGGAGTGCCGCGGAAGCTGCCGTCGCCGCGCTCGAGGGGGCAGGTCTCGTCACCGTGCTCGAAGCCGCCCGCTCCGGGGCGGAGGACGCCCTCGCGAGGACCCCCGAACTGCTGCCCGTGCTCAAGGCCGCCGGCGTGGTCGACGCCGGCGGCGCGGGGCTCCTGCTGCTGCTCGACGCCTTCCTTCACGTCGCAGCCGGCCGACCGATCCCGAGCGCCTTGGGCAACGCCGGCGGGACTGCTGCGGCCGCCGGCGGGGCCGAAGAGGCCCCCGGCCTTCGCTACGAATTGATGTTCATGCTCGACGCTGCCGACGACCTCGTGCCGGCCTTCCGGGAGGTGTGGGCAGGCATCGGGGAGTCGATCGTCGTGGTCGGCGGGGACGGACTGTGGAACTGCCACATCCACACGGACGATATCGGCGCGGCAATAGAGGCGGCCGTCGAGGCTGGCCGGCCCCACCAGATCCGTGTCAGCGACCTGTGGGACCAGGTGGAGGAGGAACGCTGGGTGCGCGACGCCGCTGCCCGAGGCATCGACGCGGAGCCACCGGAGGAGCACGTCCGGTGCGCCGTGGTAGCGGTGTGCACGGGCGAAGGCATCCGGAGGATCTTCCGTTCTCTCGGTGTCCATCACGTCGTCCACGGCGGTCAGACGATGAACCCCTCGACGGCCGACATCCTCGCCGCCGTGGAGGCGGCGCCGGGCGACGAGGTCGTGGTCCTACCCAACAACGGCAACATCGTTCCGGTCGCCGAGCAGGCGGCCGTCCACGCCTCCAAGCCGGTCCGGGTGATACCGACACGGGGGATCCAGGAAGGGTTCGCGGCGCTTCTGGAGTACGACCCCGAAGGCGACGCCGACTCCAACGTGGAGTTGATGTCCGAGAGCGCGGCGCGCGTCGTTGCCGGGGAGGTCACCCGCGCCGTGCGCGCCAGCTTCTGCGATGCTGGCCCCATCGAAGAAGGCGACTACCTCGGCGTCTCCCGTGACCGCATCGAGGTGGTGGATCACGACCTCGCGGGCGCCGCCACTGCGCTGCTCCGCCGCCTCGTCGAGCCCGGCCGCCACGAGATCGTCACCATCATCGTCGGCGAGGAGGCTGGCGCCGCCGACACCCGGCGCATCACCGAATGGATCGACGAGAACCTCGCCGGCGTCAGCGCGGAGGTCCACCTGGGCGAGCAGCCCCACTACCCGTACCTATTCAGCATCGAGTAACGGCGCCCCCGGCAGGATCGCGGTGCCGCGGCGCGTAGCTCCGGACTGCCAAGCTCAAATTTCCCGGCGCCACAAGGGCTCTCCGTCCGATCGGAAAGTTCCGAGCGTCTGACGCAGAGCCAGAAGGCCGTGGGCGCTGAAGGCGCCGCCAGCCTGATCAGCCACATGCCATACCCCCTGGGCGACGGCGAAATCGACCCGTGCCGGATCGATCTCGCCGTCGAGATCGACGAGACTCTGCCCTTCCCAGCCGTCCGCGCTCCCACTGACGTACCGAGGGCCATCGGAGAGCGCGTGGCCCAGCTGGTCGAAGACGGAGCGTGTCTTCAAACAGGAATCGGTACGATCCGCCATGCCGCCCTCGCTGCGCCGTCCGGCCAGTCGGTCTGGTCGTGTGGTCGGACACGGTCAGCGACGGGATCCTCGCTCTCGAACGGCGCGGGATGACCGATCGATCGCGCCCGCTCGTGTGCTTGCTCACGTTTGGGAGCCCGGAGCTCCCCAGCAGCCGGCCGGGGGCCAACCCCGGCCTCCTCGGCCACGAGCACCTTCTACGCCGTCATCCGCCTGCCCACCTTCGCCGCCTCACTGGCGCCGGGTCGCCCTCGGCGGGCACACGGGTCGACTTGATCGGGGAGTCGAACCCGTCCTCCGAGCCTTGCTCCTGCCGGACCGCCCCGCGCGATTAGGGGCCCGGCGGCCGCCGGGCCCCTAATCGATTGCTGTTGCCTAGGTCGGCTATGCAGCGCTGGCCAGGCCGACCATCGGCTTATTGAGGGTCAGACCTCCCATGGACCCGAAGAACGGAGCGTGGAAGGCGAACACCCCCCCGTCGGAGGCCACCAGCCAGTAGCCGCCCGTTGCCGGATCGGCGTCCATGCCCACGACCGGCTTGGCCAGGGTGACGCCGCCCAGGGACCCGTAGAAGTGGGCTCCCGGCCCGAAGGCGAAGACCCCGCCGTCGGAGGCGACCAGCCAGTACCCGTTGCCACCCGGTGCCGCGGCTATGCCTACGATAGGCTTGGCCAGGGTGATGCCGCCCAGGGACCCGTAGAAGGGGGCGTGGAAGGCGAAGACCCCGCCGTCGGAGGCGACCAGCCAGTAACCGCCGGTGGCGGCATCACGCGCCATGCCCACGATCGGCTTGGCTAGGGTGATCCCACCGGTCGAGCCGTAGAAGTGGGCTCCCGGCCCGAAGGTGAACACTCCACCGTCGGATGCCACCGTCCAGTAGCCCGGAACGGCGGGGGCGGCCGGCACGAACTCGAAGGCTCCTATGTCGCAGCTGGCCCCGACCGGGCGGGTCACACCTCGGGCATCGGTGGCCGGGCAGCCTTGGTTGGTGCCGGCGTTGATTGCCGGGCTGCCGGCCAGGAGGGCGGCCGTTAATACGGAGCCGCCATTGTTGGCCAACGCGGCGACCATCGGGTTGGTGTTCTGCAGGTCACCTGTGTTGGTGAACCCACAGCTGTGCCCGCTGTCGATGTTGAACCCGGAGGACAGGATCAGGCTGGTGGTGCTCTGCGTCCCGCAGTTCTGGGCGGGCGTGGTCGACGCGACGATGCTATTGAGCAGGCTGGCCTGAGAAGAGCCGTAGGCGAAGAACAGCCGCGTGGCCTCCGGATACGACGTCGAGATTGCAGGGCCGGTGACGCTGTCGTTGGCGAACGTCGAGTTGGTCACCTGCAGCAAGTCCTGGTTCTCGATTGCCCAGTTGTAGTTGCCCGTGGACGCCACGCTGGTGGTGATGTTGTCCATGGTGGTGTTGATGAGGTTCGCCTGGCTGTTGTTGTACATGATCGACCCCTCCCCGTAGGGGGTGCCGGCCATCGTGCCGCCCAGAACCTTGACCGTGCCGTTGCCGACGGTGAAGTTCGTCGCCTGGAGGCGGTCGTCGTTGTAGATGAAGCCGCCCTCGACGAATTGGTCCGCCTGAACGACCGTTCCGAGGAACTGCGTGTCTCGGAGGACCAGGGATCGGTCGTTGAACAGGGCTCCACCGTAGGACTCGCCGTCACCACCGCTGGCCACGCTGGTGGTGTTGGTGACCGAGACGTTCGTGCCCGTGGACTCGTAGTCGTTGTACAGGAAGCCCCCGTCGACCTCGGACGCGGCCGACGACGGCGTCGTCGAGCCGGTGTCGGCCGTGTTGGACGTGTTGCCGACGGCCAGGTTCTTCATGGCGAAGTTCTCGCCGTCGTTGTAGATGGCACCTCCGGCGATGTAGCCACCGCTTGAGTCGATCGCGTGGTTGACGGTGTTGGTGATGCTGATGTTGCTCAGCGTGCTGTAATCGTCGTTGTAGATGGCCCCGCCGTACACGTCGTACCCCTGGTTGGTCGTGTCGGCGATGCTCACGTTCGTGAGGTCGGTGTACGCGTTGATGTAGATGGCACCGCCCTCGGGGTACTCGTCGGGCAGGGAGTTGTTGCTGGTGTTGGTGATCATGACGTTGTTGAGGGACGCGTGCGAGCCGTCGAGGTAAACAGCCCCGCCCTCGATGTAGTCACTCTTGCCGTTGACGCCGTTGACCGTGTTGGTGACGCTGCCGCCGACCCAGCTGAAGTTGTAGGCGTAGCTCAACACGGCGCCGCCGTACACGCCGGAGCCGTTCGTGGGGGCGGAGGTGGTGCCACCGAACGACACGTTGGTGAGCGTCGTGGTGTCACCGTCGTCGTAGAGTGCACCGCCGTAGACGGAACTGGTGCCGGCGGACTGGTTGAACGCGAACGTGGAATTCGACATCGTGGTCAGGTACTCGACGTCCATCCCGACGCCGTCCGCGCCCCGGGGCGCCACGTTGTGGTCGATAGACGTCCCGACGACGTCCATCACCTCGTCGTTGTACAGCCCCACCCCGTAGCCGTAGCTGTCGGGTGAGGAGTTGTGGCTTATCACGCTGTTGGTGATCGTCACGTCGCCGTCATAGTTGTAGATCCCGGCGCCCTCCTCGGCGGTGTTGGCGTCAGCCATGGTCGAGCCGCCGACGACGGTCCGGATGATGTTGGCCGAGCCGTACGTGTACATGCCGCCGCCGTCGCCGTAGGCCGGTGCCGCCTGGGGTGTGCCGGACGAAATGCCCCCGGTTGCTTTGTTGTCCCTGAACACCGAGCCGTCGACCCACAGCTGGCAGCCGGAGTTGGTGTAGATGCCACCTCCGTCGGCCGCGATGTTGCCTGCGAAGGTCATGCCCGACAGGGCCAAGGAGCCGTTAGAGCAGTGAATGCCACCGCCGTCTCCGGTGGTGACCCCGTTGGTGATCGTGAAGCCCGACATCTGCACCACCGGGCTGCCGGACTGGTCGAAGACCTCCTGGCCTTCACCGTTGACGACCGTACCGGCTCCACCCGTGATGATCATAGAATTTGTGAGATCGAGGGCGACCTCCTGCGAGAGCTTGACCTCCATTCCGGCAGGGATGGTGATGGCATCGATGTTCCCGGTGTCGGCATCGGCCGCCGCGACCGCTGCCCGCAGGCTGCACGTGCCGGCCCCATGGCCGGGGGCACAGGATGTCCCGGTGGTCGGGTCACTCCCCGTGTCGACCACGAAGGTGTGGGCGATCGACGCGGTCTGCATTTGTGGCGCGGCGCTCGGCAGCTTGCGGGCCATGGCTGGGTGCGTCGAGGTGTGGGCCGACGCTGGCCTGGTGAGTGGCTTATGAGCCGAGTTGCCTCGTGCGGTGATTCCGTGCCCGACAGTTGTTCCATCATGAGCACTGGCGTGGGTAAAAGAAGAAGCAGCCCATGTCGGTGAAGCCGCTCCCATCAAACCGATCATGCCCATCGCTAGTGTCGCGCTTGCAGTGACCGCGGACAGGCGTAATGAGTATCGACCCATATTCTGCCCCTTCTTATGTGAGAGATGAGATCCTGGGCCTCAGGACGCTCTTATCGAATCCTGCGTCGCCAGATGCGGCGGATCGCAGAGTCGAAAGTCACAAGTCAAGGGGGGTGACATCTCGGGTATTTGCCACTCTTTTTGGCGGCTTAGCCGACGCCACCGGCGAGACGCTCGCAGGGGTGTCCGAGCGGCCAACGCCGGGGCCGACACCGTCGCCGACCACGTGACCCTGCTCGACCGGGTCAACGCCCAACTGCCCGAGGAAGTCGCCCGTGGTCACCGGGTGGGGCCACGATCCGAAGCCGTCACGAGGGAGGTCGTTCGTGCGGGTCGACTCGGCCGGCTGCACCGAGGGGTTCCTCTCCGCTTGCCGGGAGCGCAACGTCACCTTCTACATCAGCGCACGACGTACCGCAGGTCCATGGCGGCCGTCTCGGACGCCGTCGGGCTAGGGAGCGTGCGGGAGCCCGCCCCGTGCCAGGATGGGGACCTGCGGGAGGGGGTCTCGGTGTGCGAGCTGACCTCGCTCATCGAGGACCCCAAGCTGGAATCGGGCACCCGGCTCAATCGTCCGCCGGGAGCCCCTCCACCCCGGCGCCGAGCGGAGCCTCTTCCCGAGCCTCGAGTTCAGGTACCGGGGCTTCTACACGGACGCCGAGGGAATCCCGGCCGAGCCGGACGCCATGATGCGGGCCCGCCCCATGTCGAGAGCACATCGCCAGCCTCAAGGGCTCGGGACTCTGCCGGTTCCCCTTCACCAGCCTCTCGGCCAACGCCCACTGGGTGATGACCGTGGCCATCGCCGCCGACCGCTGCGGTGGTTCCAGCCTGAGACTACGGGATCAGCAGCAACTTGCCGATGGTGGTCCGGGCCTGGAGGTCCTCGTGGGCCCGGCGGGCGTCGTCGAGGGCGTAACGGGCGCCCACCCGGACCTGGAGCGACCCCTCGCGGACCAGTGCGAACACTTGCTGGGCGCGGTCACGAAAAAGCTCTGGGGTACGCGTGTAGGTCTGGAGGGTCGGGCGTTGCACGTACAGGGAGCCGGCCGGCGCCAGCGACGCCAGGGGTAGCGGGTCGGGCTGGCCGCTGGCGCCGCCGTAGAGGATCATGCGACCCGTGGGCCGCAAGGCGCTCAGGCCCTCGAGGAAGGTCGCCCGGCCCACGCCGTCGTACACGGCCGCGACGCCGCCGCCCCCGGTGATCTCCCTGACCGCCTTGGCAAAGCCCTCGTAGCCGATCGCCTCGTCGGCGCCCGCCTCGCTGACGAGCGCCGCTTTCTCCGGGGAGGAGGTCGTCGCCACCACGCGGCCCCCGCGCAGCTTGGCCAGCTGGGTGAGCAGGAGACCGACGCCGCCGGCGCCGGCGTGCACGAGGACCCAGTCGCCTGGCTGGATCGGGTAGGAGTCCCACGCGAGGTAGTGGGCCGTCATGCCCTGCAAGAGCACCGCCGCGGCGATCTCGGACGAGACCCCGTCGGGTACCGCCACGAAGCTCGTCCGGGGTCCGGCCACGCGCTCGGCGTAGCTGCCCGGCACCCCCACCCAGGCCACCCGCTCGCCTGTGTCGACTATCCTGCCGGATCCCTCGACGCCGATGATCGCCGGCGGGCTCGAGCCGTATCCGGCCCCGTCGCGTTCGTAGACGTCACGGTAGTTGACCCCGATCGCCTCGACGTCCACCGCCACCTCGCCGGCGCCGGGCTGCGGGTCGGGCACGTCCCTTGCTTCGAGGACTTCCGGGCCGCCGTTTCGCTCGAAGACGATCGCTCTCATGTGGTGCATGAACACGACCACCGGAGCGACCATTCCCGGTAGCCGAGAGACGACGTTGGCCCCTGGCGAGTGGGGCCCTTTGGCCCGCTCGGCTGCATCGTGCGACCTGTACCGTGCGCAGCATGCACGACGTGCACAGACAGATGCACAGCACGCAGAAGACGGGGGGCGGAGCGGCAGGCGGCGCGCAGGTGTCGCATGAAGCGCAGGCAGCACACAGGTTCCAGCGGGCCGATCAGGTGAGCCGGTTGCTCGGTGTGGACCGCTCGACCGTCTACCGGATGGCCGAGGACGGCCGGCTTCCTGCCGTCAAGGTCGGCCGGCAGTGGAGGTTCCCGGTGGACCGCATCGAGCGGCTGATCCAGACCCGGAACCCCGATCGATCCTCGGCGCAGCCGCCGCAAGCGGCGGGCCGCGAGATCCTCGTGCAGTCGACCGCGGCGATCCTCCCGCTCGTCGAGCTGGGAGCCGAGATCCTCGAGGTGATGATGGTCCTTACCGACATGGACGGCGAGCCCGTCATGGAGGTGGTCAATCCCTGCCCCTGGTTCTCC
>JAJYLA010000041.1 GCA_021788115.1 Actinomycetes bacterium
GCCGGGCGGCCCGGCGGCGGCGCCGGGAGGCGGCGCGCTCACGGCGGCTACGCGGTGAGCAGCCGCGCCCAGGCCCGCTCGGCCGGCTCGAACACGTGGTAGAGGAACTGGTGCGGGTCGAGCAGGACGAGGAGGAGCAGCATCGGCATCCCCCAGCGCTGAAGCGTGTACCAGGTGGGCATCGCCGAGCGGGGCAGGAGACGCGCGATGAGCGCCGAGCCGTCGAGGGGCGGGACAGGCAGCGCATTGAACACCGCGAGCATGACGTTGAGGAACCCGAGGAGGTACAGCACCCGGTCTGTGGTGTCCAGGGCGCCGACGCCGAAGACGTTGACCGCCGCCTGCACCAGGCGTGCCGTGCCCGCCGGGCGGGTGAGGCGGAGGGCCAGGATCGACACACCCGCCAGCGCCAGGTTGGTGGCGGGACCGGCGAGGCTCACCACGAGCGAGCCGTTGCGCGGGCTGCGCATCTTCGACGGGTTCACCGGCACCGGCTTGGCGTAACCGAACGCCCCCATCCCGGCGAGGGCCAGCAGGCCGGGCAGCACGAGGGTGCCCATCGGGTCGATGTGGCGCAGGGGGTTCAGCGTGATGCGCCCCGCCCGCCGCGCCGTGTCGTCCCCGAACGCCAGGGCGCACACCCCGTGGGAGACCTCGTGGAGGATGATCGAGGGGACGACGATGACGAACATCCACAGCGTCGTCGAGCTGATGCTGCGGCGGACGGACCACAGCGCCAGCAAGATGAGGCCGATGGCCACCCACGCCTGCGGGTGGGCGAGGCGCCCCGCGGCACGGCCACGGCTGCTCACCGCTGCGGCCGCCGCGGGACGCGGACGCTATCCGCACTCGTGGCCCAACCCCGGAGGGGGCTCGTCGGCCGCAACGGCCGGTGACGTGCCGGCCGCGAGCCCTCGGGGCGGCGGGTAACGGTCAGCGCCGGCTGCGGGCCGCGGCGGCGCAGTCGATGCACAGCCGCGCCTCGGGCTTGGCCTCGAGACGAGCGCCGGCGATCTCCTTGCCGCAGTTCTCGCAGACCCCGTAGGAGCCGTCATCGAACTTCGCCAGAGCGTGCTCCACCTCGAGCAGGGTCTCGAGCAGCTTGTTGACCAGCGTCTCGTTCTCGCCCCGCTCCGCCGTCACCTGGCTGGAGTCGGCGAAGTTCGGGTCGTAGTCCAGCCCCTTGGCCCCGTGTCCGAGCTCGGCGAGCTGCGCGCGGAGCGACCCGCGCTCTTCCTCCAGCGCCGTGCGGAGCTCCTGGGTCGTCGCGTCAGCTGCCACGGGTCGAGTGTAACGCCCCGTTCGCCTCTACGAGGTTCCCGCATCATCGCGGCCCCCGGCCGGGCCGGGTCTCGACGCCACCAGGGTCAGGCCGATGATCGACTTCGCATCGACGATGCTACCGCCGGCGACGAGACCGGGGACGGCCGCGAGGGAAATCTCCTCCACCGTCATGTGCCGCTCCTCGGCGCTCTGGCGGTCGTGGGGGACCTCGGTCAGGTCGCGGGCGGCGTAGAGCCACGACAGCTCGTCGCTGAAGCCCGGGGAGTTGTAGAACCGGGCCAGCAGCTCGAGCCGGCCCGCCTCCCGGCCGACCTCCTCGACCAGCTCCCGTGCGGCGGTCACCTCGGTCGGCTCGCCGTCGACGTCGCGCTTTCCGGCCGGCAGCTCGAGGAGCACCCCGTCGACAGCGGCGCGGTACTGACGGACCATGAGCACCGTGGTGTCGTCGACGAGGGGTACGACCACCACGGCGCCGGGGTGGTGCACCACGTCCCGGCCGAACTCGTCCCCGTCGGGGCCCTGGACGCGGACCTGCGCCACCCGGATCAGCGACCCGTGGTAGACCTCGGTCTCGGCGAGCTTACGGAAGCCGTGCAAGGCCCTCGACGGCGAGGAGGTGCGGAGCGCGCCCCTCGGCACGCTCGAGGGCGGCGGCAACCAGCGCGGCGAACAGCGGGTGCGGGTTGTCCGGCCGGCTCGTGAACTCGGGGTGGGCCTGGGTCCCGACCCAGAACGGGTGGTCGGGCAGCTCCACGAACTCCACGAGGCGGTCGTCGAGGGACGTCCCCGAGCAGACCAGCCCGGCCCCCTCGAGTCGGGCACGGTAGCGGGGGTTGACCTCGAAGCGGTGCCTGTGGCGCTCGTAGACCAGTTGGGCCTGGTAGGCGCCGGCCACC
Organism: Actinomycetes bacterium; assembly: GCA_021788115.1. Classification (GTDB taxonomy): domain Bacteria; phylum Actinomycetota; class Acidimicrobiia; order Acidimicrobiales; family Palsa-688; genus JAJYLA01. The sequence goes on from JAJYLA010000041.1 coordinate 2,181, forward strand.
ACCGAGCCCGGGAGGAGCTTGGCAGGGTACAGGCCGAGGCGCATCGTCCCCCCCATCTCGACCACCTCCCGCTGCTCGTCCATCAGGTCGATCACCAGGTGCGGGGCGGAGGCGTCGAACTCGCGGGAGTTGGCACCGGTGAGGCCGGCCCGGTTACGGGCGTACTCGATCACCATCGCCTGGAGGCCCAGGCACAGCCCGAGGCAGGGGATCTCCGCCTCCCGGGCGAAGGTGGCAGAGGCGATCATGCCCTCGACGCCTCGCTCGCCGAATCCGCCGGGTATCACCATCCCGTCGAGGTCCTTGAGCCGGCCGGCGGCCAGGAGGCCCTCGACTTCTTCCGCCTGGATCCACTCGAGGTCGATGCGGGCGCCGTGGGTGTAGCCGCCGTGGCGGAGGGCCTCGACGACCGAGAGGTAGGCGTCGGGGAGGTTCACGTACTTGCCGATGAGGCCGATGCGCACCGGTGTGGTGGCGGCCTCGACCCGCGCGACGAGCGACCTCCACGCGGACAGGTCGAGCCGGTAGACACGCCGCCCGCCCGAGCTGCCGTTGGTCCCGGCGCTGGCGGCGGTTTCGTCGGCCGCGCGGGTCCCGCCGGCGGCATCTCCGGCGGCCTCCCCGTCGCCGGTGTCGATGCCGAGCACCGCGCACACGTAGCGGTCGAGCCCCTCCTCGTGGAGGGTGAGGGGGATCTCGTAGAGGTTCGGGGCGTCCATGCACGATATGACGGCCTCGACCGGCACATCGGAGAGCAGGGAGATCTTGCGCTTGAGCGACGAGGAGATGCTGCGGTCGCTGCGGCAGATGATCACGTCGGGCTGGATGCCTCGACCTCTCAGCTCGGTGACCGAGTGCTGGGTCGGCTTGGTCTTCTGCTCCCCGGACGTGTTGAGGTAGGGCACGAGTGTCACGTGCACGTAGCAGACGTTCTGGCGGCCGACGTCCTTGCGGAACTGCCGAATCGCCTCGAGGTAGGGAAGGATCTCGATGTCGCCGACGGTTCCGCCGATTTCGGTGATGACCACGTCGACGGTATCGGTGGCGAGGCGCCGGATCCGATCCTTGATCTCGTCGGTGATGTGGGGGATCACCTGCACCGTCTTGCCGAGGAAGTCCCCCTTGCGCTCCTTGGCGATGACGCTCTGGTAGATCGACCCGGTCGTCGCGTTCGACTCCCGGTGGAGGTTGACGTCGATGAAGCGCTCGTAGTGACCGAGGTCCAGATCCGTCTCGCCGCCGTCCTCGGTGACGAACACCTCGCCGTGCTCGAAGGGGTTCATCGTCCCGGGGTCCACATTGATGTAAGGGTCGAGCTTCTGCATCGTGACCCGGAGGCCCCTGCTCTTGAGCAGCCGCCCCAGAGACGATGCCGTCATCCCCTTGCCCAATGAGCTCGCCACGCCGCCGGTGACGAATATGTGCTTCGCCAAGACGCTCCTCCACTAGAGACGGATGGTTACGGCTCTCGGTGGCATCACCGTCGGCCAGTACACCCTACCCCAGGGCGGCTCTTCGGCTGGGGGATGCACCGCTCGCCGCCCTAGCCCGCCGGCCGCCCCCGGGCCGCGGTGCGCGCCTCGGGCGCTGCGGGCCCATCCGACGCGGCGGGTGGGGTGGGCGCGCCAGGAGCGGGGCCGCGTGCGGAGGTCCCGCCACGTGCGAGCAGCTCCTCGGCGTGCCGGCGGGCGGTCTCGCTGTCGGGGCTGCCCGACAGCATCCGCGACAGCTCGACGACGCGGTCGGCGCCCGTGACCTCGACCACCTCCGCCACCGTGCGGCCGCCGTCCACCCGCTTGCGCACCACCAGGTGCCGGTCGGCGAACGCGGCGACCTGCGGAAGATGGGTGACCACGAGCACCTGGTGGCGGGTGCCGAGCGCGGCGAGGGCCCGCCCCACCGCCACGGCGGCCTCGCCGCCGATGCCTGCGTCGACCTCGTCGAAGATCAGCGTGGGCGGCTCGGCGTCCCCGCCGTCGTCACCCTTGCCGGAGGAGCCCCCGCCCGTGACCAGCCGGGCGGCGAGCATCGTGCGGGCGAGCTCGCCGCCGGACGCCGCCTTGGAGAGCGGCAGCACCGGTTCGCCCGGGTTGGCCCCCAGCTTCCAGGTGACGGCGTCGCCGGGGGGAACGTCGTCGACCTCCACCTCGAAACGGGCGTGCGGCATCGCCAGCTCCCGGAGCTTCTCTTCCACCGCAGCGGCAAGCGCCGGGGCGGCGCGCCGGCGCAGCTCCCGGAGCCTCGCGGCAGCGTCCGCCGCCGCGGCCTCCGCCTCCGCTCGCTCGGCCCCGAGGGCCGCGGCCCGGACATCGTGGGACTCGAGCTCGGCCAGACGGGCACGTGTGGCATCCCTGTAGGCGATCACCTCGGCGAGGGAGTCGCCGTACTTGCGGCGCAGCTCGCTGAGCAGCTGCCGGCGGGCCGTCACCGCCGCCAGCCGCTCGGGGTCCTCCTCCGCGCTCTCGGCGACCGCCCGCGCCTCGCCGGCGGCGTCCGCGAGCTCGGCGCCGAGGGCACGGAGCCGGCCGCGGAGCGCGTCGAGGAGCCGGTGGCCCGCGGCGCGCCCCGTCAGCAGGCCGAGGCGGTCGACCACCCCCTCCTCCCCGATGAGGCCCTCCCACACGGCCGTGGACGCCTCCCGAAGGGCGGTGGCGTCGGAGAGCAGCTCCTCTTCCTCCTGCAGCGCCGCGTCCTCCTCGGGGTCTTCGAGGCGGGCGCCGTCGAGCTCAGCGAGCTCGTAGCGGGCAAGGTCCATCTCGCGGGCCCGTGTTCGCTGGTCGCCGCCGAGGGCGCGCTCCGCTGCCACGAGCTCGCGCGCCCTCCGGCGAGCCTCGGCGAGCTCCGCCGTCGATATCCCCCCGGCCCTGTCCAGCGCGCCGCGCTGCGCGGCGGGCGCCAGCAGCGCGTGGTGGGCGTGCTGGCCGTGCAGGTCGACGAGCGCCGCCCCGAGCTCGGCGAGCTGCGAGGCGGCCGCCATCCGGCCGTCCAGGTAGGACCTCGACCGGCCGGCCGCGGGGATCACGCGCGCGACGACCGTCTCGTTCCCCGCGCTGACGCCGTCGGATCCCGCGGGACCCGTGAGGAACCGGCCCTCCACGACCGCCTCCCCGGCTCCGGGCCGCACCAGCTGCGGGTCCGCCGGCGCGCCGAGGAGAAGCTCGATCGCGTCGACGAGCAGGGTCTTGCCGGTACCCGTCTCGCCCGTCAGCGCGGTCGTGCCGGGTCCGAGAGCCACCGACACCTCGTCGATGACGCCGAGCCCGGAGACGCGCAGCTCGACGAGCATCAGCCGTCCGTCAGGTCGAACTTGCGCTTGAGGATGGAGTGGAAGTCCCTCTCGCCGAAGGTGACCAGCACGGCGTCCCGGTCCCCCTTGCGGCAGCGGAGGGTCTGGCCGGGGGCCAGCGCGGCCGCCACCCACCCGTCGACGACGACGTCGGCCGTCATGCCGCCCGTGGGTACGAGGGACACCACGTCGTCGGCGTTGAGGACCAGCGAGCGGTCGAAGAGCCCGTGGGGGGCGACGGGCGTCACGATCAGGACCCTGGCCCGGGGCGACACGATCGGGCCGCGCGCCGAGAGGTTGTAGGCGGTGGAGCCCGTCGGGGTCGCGAGGATCAGCGAGTCCGAGCTGAAGGCGAGAAAGGGCACGTCGTTGATGAGCACCTGGGCTCGCACGGTGTGGCCGCCGGTGGGGCGCTGGAGGACGACGTCGTTGAGGGCGCAGCGGTGCAGGACGGTGCTCGATCCGTCCCCGAGGTGGTTGATCACCGACACGTCGAGTGTCATGCGCTGCTCGAGCCGGAAGTCGCCGGCGAGAAACCGCTGCAAGGCGGGGCGCAACCCTTCGGGCTCCACCGCGGTCAGGTAGCCGAGGTGCCCGAAGTTCACGCCCAGCACCGGTACCCCCTCCGGGCTGACCATGTCGACGGTCCGCAGCATGGTGCCGTCCCCGCCGAGGCTCACCGCCAGGTCGAGCCGGGCCGCCGCTTCCCCGTCGGGCCCCGCTCCGCGGGCGCTCGCGTCGAGCAGCGTCGCCGCGTGGCCCTCGCCGCGCAGCCACCGGACGGTGTCCTCCGCGAGGGAGACGGCGCCCTCCCGGAGACCGTGGGCCACGAAGCCGATCACCGCCACGCTCAGCCACCCCCCGGGCCGCCGCCGGCGGCGAGCGCCACCACCCGCTCCACTGCCGCCTCCGCTCGAGACGGCTGCGCATCCCCGAGGCCCGCGGCGCCGCCCCCGCCTTCGGCCGGCCCCGGCCCAGAGCCGGGGACGCGGAAGTGAGCGAGGAACTCGACGTTGCCGTCGGCGCCGCGCAGCGGGGAGACCATGAGCCCCATCATGGTCGCTCCGGCGGCCTGCCAGGCGGTTATGACGCCGAGCAGCGCCCGCCGCCACACCTCCGGGTCGCGGATCACCCCCCGCCCCCGCGACGCCTCACGGGGTCCGGCCTCGAACTGGGGTTTCACGAGAACGACGACGTCGCCGCCCGGCCGGCACAGGGCTGCCAGCTGCTCGACGACGCTGCGCAAGGAGATGAAGGAGAGGTCCGCCACCACGAGATCGAAGCGCTCGGCGCCGAGGGACGCCGCGTCGGTGCGGATGTTGGTCCTCTCGAGGACCCGGACGCGGGGGTCGGCGCGCAGCCGCTCGTGCAGCTGGCCGCGGCCAACGTCCACCGCCGTGACGCGCGCGGCCCCCCTCTGCAGCAGGCAGTCCGTGAAGCCGCCCGTGGAGGCGCCCACGTCGACGGCGCGCGCCCCGCGCACGTCGATCGAGAACCCGTCGAGCGCCGCGTCCAGCTTCGCACCCCCGCGCCCCACGAAGCGGGCGGGCGGACCGAGCACCGCGACGGGCTCCCCGGCGGCGACGAGCCGGGCCGGGCGCTCGGCCACCGCCCCGCCCACGAGCACCTGGCCGGCGTGGATCATCTCGGCGGCGCGCGCCCGGCTCGACGCCAGGCCGCGCCGGACGAGCTCCGCGTCGAGCCGGCGGCGGGGCCCCGGGCGGAGGCTCAGGCCCCTCCCGCGGCTTTCCGGCCGGCGGCCTTCCTGGCCGGCGTCGCCTTGCTGGCCGGCGTCGCCTTGCTGGCCGGCGTCGCCTTGCTGGCGGGCGTCGCCTTGCTGGCCGGCGTCGCATTCCTCGGGGCCGCAGCGGTCCTGGCGGCGGAAGCCTTCTTGCCCGCGGCCTTCTTCGACGCGGACGCGGTCTTGGCGGCGGCCTTCGCAGCACGGGTTTTGGCCGCAGAGCCGGCCTTTGCGGCGGTCGACGCCTTCGCGGCGGGCGCCGCCGTGGAGGTCAGGCGACGCTCCAGAGCTGCGAGATCCTCCTTGGTCGCCAGACCGAGCGTCGACAGCTGGGCCGTGATCTCGCTGCGGATCACGCCGAGGAACTGTTCGGTGCCCTTCCGGCTACCTTCTCGGATCTCGTCGAAGGCCTCGTACGCCTGCCGCTGGGTACTGCCCGTAGCCTTGGCCAGCTCGCTCAGGAAGTCCTCCGCGCGGGCACGGGCCTGCTCCAAGAAGTCGGCTCCAGCTTCCTGGTACTTCTTGAACCTTTCATCGCGTGGCATGCCGCATGGTAGCCAGCGCCGGTCCCGCAGGGCGGCAATAGTAGGGGGCCGGAGCCGTTCGGGCATCCGGCGGCGCGATCACGGCCCGCCACTGTCGAGGCGTTTCGCCACGACGGCCGCGAGATCGGCGCCGACCAGGTCCGGCTCCGGGGTGACCGGGAGGTCCTCGGCACGCGTGACCCCCGTCAGCACCAACGCGAACGGAGCCTCGAGCCGCGTGGCGAACAGCCCGTCCGTCTCCGGCCTGTCGCCGACCACGACGCCGGGCGAGCCGAACCGCTCCCGGACCAGATCCACCATGGGCTGTTCGGGCTTGCCCGCCGGCTCCGCCCGCCGGCCCGACGCGACCTCGAGGAAGGCGACCAGGGCACCCGCACCGGGCTCGGGACCTCGCGGCGTCGGGAACGTCGCGTCGGTGTTGGTCGCCACAAACCGGGCCCCGGTGCGGACGGCGGCCGCCGCGCCGGACATCGCGTCGAAGTCGAGAGACAGCGTCCGCCCCACCACCACCGCGTCGGGGCGATCCCCCGCCGCCACCACCTCGACCCCCCGGTCCTGCAGCGCTTCGAGCACCCCCTCGTCGCCGATGTACGCCGCGCGCGAGCCGGCCACCAGGAGCGACGCCGCAGCCTGCGACGACGTCACGATCTCCGCCGCATCCGCTTCGACGCCGGCGCGGCCGAGCGCTTCGACGTACTGGGGGACCGTGCGGGCCGAGTTGTTGGTGACGAAGGCTACCGCCGCGCCGGCGTCGCGGAGGCGGCCCACCGCGTCCGCAGAGCCGGGGATGGCCTCGCCGCCCAGCCAGAGCACCCCGTCGAGATCCAGAACCCAGAGCATCCCGACAGTCTGCTACGGAGGAGGTCTGCGCCGCGACGGCGGCGGCGCGGCGGCAGCGAAGGTGCCGCTGAGACGCGGCCGTGCCCCGCCCCGCAGGGACCCGGACGGTCAGGTCGTCAGGTCACCCTCCAGCGGGCCTCGGCGAAGCCGTATATCCCGAAGGCGATCAGCCCCACGGCTGCCGCACCGAGCAGGTAGGGGCCGCCTCGGGTGTCGCGCAGGGAGCGCAGGGCGCCGTCCAGTCCGGCGGCCTTGCTCGGCTTGTACTCCACGGCCGCCTGTATCACGAATATCCCGGCCAGCGCGAACACGGCGCCTCGAGCCGTCGTCCCGACGGTGCCGAGGGCCCTCACGATCCGCCTGATCGACGTGGACATCGCCGGCGTGCGCAGGTACTTCTCGAACTTCCGGGTGACGCCTTCGTAGACCAGCACAGCCCCGACGGCCACGACCGTGGCCCCGACGATCCCCACGGCCCACCGCCCGGCGGTGTGCTGCATGATCTGCGCGGTGATGCCCTGCTGACGGGAGGCCTGGCTTCTTGTCCTGTGCCCGAGAGCGATCTGGGAGGCGTTGACGGCGAGAAAGCCGTAGATGCAGCCCCGGAAGAGGGATTTGATGCGGGGCCCCGCCTTGCGCCCGTCCCCGGCCGGTCCAGTGACCACCTCGCTGAAGCGCCACAACGCGTAGCCGGCGAGCCCGATCGCCACGATCCACAGCATCACGTGCCCGACGGAACCGCGGTTGAGCTGCTGGAAAGCCCCCCACTGATCGGTCTCCTTGCCGCTGTGCCCGGTAGCCACGAGGAAGGCGAGAAACCCGATCAAGAGATAGATGACGGCCCGCGCGCCGAGGCCCAGCCGCGCCGACCAGTTGAGCGTCCCGTTTCCCGCTTCCCTGGCCGAGACCCTCCCTTCTGTCGCGCCGGAAGCCGTGCGTGTTGTGGTCATTCGAAACCCTCCTGACCAACTGCTCTACCCCGCCGATCGGGTTTCGTCACCCAATCGTTTGCACGCTGGACGCGGCCACGACGACGCGCCGCCGGGGCGATCATCGCCGCGAATAGGTTCGGTACCGGGCGCCGGCGATCAACCGGTCGGCGGCCCGGGCTGCGACCGCCATGATGGTCAGGGCCGGGTTGGCCGCCCCCTGGGTGGGCAGCACGCTGCCGTCGGTCACGTACAGGTTGGGGACGGCGAAGCTGCGCAAATCCGAGTCGACCACCCCGTGGCGCTCGTCGCGAGACATTCGGCATCCGCCGACCAGGTGGGCGTAGCGGGCGATGGTGATCACCTCCCCGGCGCCGGCCGCCCGCAGGATCGTATCCATGGTGGCGGTGGCGGCCCGGACCAGCTTCTTGTCGTTGTCGCACTGGCTGTAGGAGAACCTCGCCACCGGCAGCCCGAAGCGGTCCTTCACCTCGCCGTCCAGTGTTACCGCGTTGTCGTAGCGGGGCAGGAACTCGCAGAGCGCACCCAGGGCGGCCCAGTGGACGTAGTCACGCATGCGGCGACGCAGGTCCTCCCCCCAGTGGCCCTCGGCGGAGACGTGCTCGGCGTAGGTGATGGGCAGGGGCGAGACGTTCTGGATCGAGTAGCCCCGCTTGTACTCCTGCGCCGGGTCGGTTTCGTAGAACGCCTCGCTCGACACCTCGGGGGGAGGGGCTTTCCACATGCGTATCTCGTCGTCGAAACGGCCCGCCGACTGGGGGGCGCCCTGGACCATCAGGTAGCGGCCGACTTGCCCTTCGTTGTTGCAGAGGCCGTCGGGGAAGCGGGGCTCGGCCGAGAGAAGAAGCAGGCGGGGCGTCTCGATCGAATAGCCGGCGACCGCCACTGCTCTGGCCCGCTGGAAGCGTTCGACGCCGCCCTGGATGTAGGTGACGCCGGAGGCCAGGCCGCCGGGGCCGAGGACGACCCTGGTGGCCATGCAGTTGGGGCGAACCTCGCCGCCGTGGGCGAGGGCGTCGGGTATGTGGGTGATGAGAGGTGAGGCCTTGGCGTTGACTTTGCAGCCCTGGAGGCAGAAGCCTCGGTAGATGCAATGAGGGCGGTTGCCGAACCGGCCGTTGGCGATGGCGACCGGGCCGACCCTCGCCTCGATGCCCGCCGACCGGGCGCCTCGGAGAAAGACGTCGCCGTTCGCCGATACCGGTTGGGGAGAGAACGGGTAGCGGTGCGGGTCGCCCCAGGGCCAGTCCTGCCCGGCGACGGGCAGCTCCTCCTCGATGGCCTCGTAGTACGGCCGCAGGTCGTCGTAGCCGATGGGCCAGTCGGCGCCCACACCGTCGCTGCTCAGCGTGCGGAAGTCCGACGGGTGCAAGCGGGGGGCATAGCCGGCGAAGTGGATCATCGACCCGCCGACGCCCCGCCCCGAGTTGTTGGACCCGAGGGGCACCGGATCGTCGCCGGCGATCACCCGCGGTTCGGTCCAGTACAGGCGGTGGGAGCCGAGCTCGTCGCTCACCCAGTCGGCGTCGGGGTCCCAGAACGGGCCGGCGTCGAGCGCAGCGACCTTCCATCCGGCCCGGGCGAGGCGCTGCAGCACGGTCGCGCCGCCCGCCCCGCAACCGACCACGACCAGGTCGATCTCGTCGTCGTCGTCGAAGCGACGCATGTCAGCCCGCAGCCGGTGATCGGTACGCTCCTGGCCGGCGGGTACGAGCCAGGCGGACTCGTTGCGGCTGCGAAGCTCGCGGTAGCGGAGCGGTCTTCTCATCCGCCTGGCGGCGGGGCGTGGCGGATCTCCCACGACTCGAGCCCATTGGGACCCCGCGACTTGTAACCGCGCGGGTAGGCGGGGCCGCTGAAGCCGATCTCGTTCCAGGCCCAGGGGTGCGAGTAGAACGCCGCACAGGCGTACCTCGTCCACAGCGACCACACGTGCGAGGCGGCCAGCCCGTGCCAGCTGCCCCCGGCCTGCTGGACGGCCTGCACCAGCGCCGCCTGATCGGGTCCTTCGAGGGCATGGAAGGAGGCACCGTGGGTCGACCGGGCGTCGTCGTCGAGAGCGGCGAGGGTGATCCGCCAGGCGTCGCGGTCTTCGGGCATTCCCTCGTAGCGCCAGCCGTCGGTCTCGTCCAGGGCCAGCCGTCGGTCGACGAGCAGCAGCACCGGCACCTTGGGCTCCCGGTCCTGACCCAGCAACTGGTCGAAGAGGGCGTCGGCGACCGCCTGCTCCGCCGGCGTGAAGAAGCTGTAGTCGGGTTGCGGATCGAGGCGGGCCAGGACCACCCCGGCCGTCACGTCGTCCCAGTGGCCGACCTGGTCGAGCACATCGAAGCCGGGGAAACCGCCCCGGCTCCCGGGTGTCACCGCCCGCCGTGACGGGACGCGGAACGGCCGGGGCATCAGAAGCGCTCCCGGCGCAGCAGCGAGGCCAGCAGGCCCATCCCCCCGACCAGCGAGGCCAGGAGCGGGGCGAACACCGGCGGGCCCATCTCCAGGTTGTAGCGCAGGTTCGAGAAGCCGCCCGGCTTGTGGGCCACGCCCCGCCAGTGCAGGTAGAACCCCTGCATCCCGTTGACGACGACGAGCGCGGAGGCCGCCGGAAGGACGGTCTTGGCCGCCCGCCGGCTGATGACCGCCGCGATGCCCGCCGGGACGACGGTCGGCATCACCGCTATCGGGACCCACATCATCTTGTTCCCGAAGCTCGCGCTGTCGTGGGAGGTGTAGATCTCGGCCGTGGTCACGAGCGCCCCGGCCGCCGCCATGGCGGCCAGGCTGCGCTCGAAGCGCCCCGTGCGGATGTCGGCGACCGCGGTCCCGACGAGGCCGGATTTCATGCGCGCAGCTCTCGTATCTTGTCCTTGAACAACGTGGTGGCGATGGTCGCCTTGCGGGGCTGGCCGGACAGGAACGACTTGATGAAGGCCTTGGCCTGGTCGTAGGTGACCTTGCCCGGCATGGGGGGCTCGTCCGGGTTGACCGACACGTCGAGCAGTGCCGGGCCCGGCTGCGCCAGCATCGCCGTCACGGCCCCGTCGAGGTCGGCCACGTGATCGACCCGTTTGGCCCACCATCCGCAGGCTTCGGCCCAGGGGGCGAAGTCGTTGCGCCGTTCGAACCGGACACCGAACTCCGGGTAGCCGAGAACCATCTCCTCCCACTGGATCTGCCCCAGCTCCGCGTTGTTGTTGATGACGACCTTGACCGGCAGGTGGTAGCGGGCCGCGGTGGCCACCTCGGCCATCAGCATGGCAAAGCCGCCGTCGCCGACGAACGCGATCACCTGCCGGTCGGGGTGGGCGTGCTGGATCCCGATGGCATACGGCAGCCCGGGTGCCATGGTCGCAAGGTTCCCCGACAGGAAGAACTGGCGTCCGCCGCGAATGTGGAAGTGGCGGGCCGCCCAGGTCGCGATGGTTCCCGAGTCGCAGGTCAGGATGGCATCCTCGCGGGCGGCCCGGTCGACGGCGCGCATCAGCCGTTGAGGCAGGATCGGGTCGGTGTCGGCCGATTCGATGGCTTCCATCCGCCGACGCCAGTCCGCCATGGCTTTCTGGGCGTCCGCCAGCCATTTGCGCTCCTCGCGCCGGCTCAGGAGGGCGGCGAGCGCCGCGAGGGATTCCTTGGCGTCGCCGACGACGGGCACCTCGACCGCCAGGCGGTTACCGGCCCGGACCGGGTCTGCCTCGATCTGCACCACACGGGCCTGGCCGGGCTCCGGCAGGAACTTGGTGTAGGGGAAGTTGGTGCCGACCATCAGCAGCGTGTCGCAGGACTCCATCGCCTCCTCGGAAGGTTTGGTGCCGAGCAGCCCGATGCCACCGATGGTGAGGGGATGGTCGTCCGGGACGGCCGCCTTGCCGGGCAGGGTCTTGACGATCGGGCTGCCGAGAAGATCGGCGAGCGCCAGCACCTCGTCTCGGGCGTGGAGGGCGCCCGCACCCACCAGCATCACAGGCTTGGCCCCGGCAGACAGCACCGCCGCGGCGGCCTGCAGGTCGCCGGCGCGGGCCAAGCCGGGCGGGGCCAGGTAGACGGGCGCGGTGGGCTTCATTTCGGCCGGCCCGACGGCTGCGAAGGGCGCGACGCCGGCGCCGGCGACCTGGACGTCGTTGGGCACGGTCAGGTGCGAGACCGACCGCCGCGCCAGGGCGTGGCGGATCGCCAGATCCACCAGGGTCGGCAGCTGGGCCGGGACCATCACGACCTGGTTGTACCCGGCCACGTCCATGAACAGCCGGTCGGTGGCCACCTCCTGCTGGTAGCCGGTGCCGAGCATCTGCGTCTCCTGCATCCCGGTTATGGCCAGCACCGGCACGTGGTCGAGCTTGGCGTCGTAGAGACCGTTGAGCAGATGCACCGCTCCGGGCCCGGAGGTCCCCAGGCACACCCCGATGCGGCCGGTCGCCTTGGCGTATCCGCAGGCCATGAAGGCCGCCGCCTCCTCGTGCTGGACGAGAACGAACTTGATCCGCCCGGCGTTGCGACGCAGACCCTCCATCAGCCCGTTGACTCCGTCCCCGGGAAGCCCGAAGACCGTATCCACCCCCCAGTCGGCCAACCGGCCGATCAGGACCTCCGCGGCAATCGCGCCCACGCCAAACCTCCGGTCAGTTCGGGTTCCGGACAGCACCGGGCCATGTCCGCCCGTTGCTCGGATGCGCTACCCAGCACGACCGCGCCGCTAACCTGCGACGTCCCTCGAATGAGGAGCGGAATCGGTCTCGACGAGCCGGCCGGGATCTCGACGGTGACGCGCGGCAAGGGTCTGCCGCCCGCGTACCCGCCGACCACCTCCCCTGTCCTCCCGAAGGGTCGACGGGATGACCCGCAGGTCTTCCCGGACGCTCACGGCCGCGCACCCCGGGCAAGTCGCGGGCCGAAAGCTCGGCTGGCGGACGTGACCGCGCGGCCCCGGAGTATCTGCTACGCAGGAGGCCGTGCCTCGCTTCCTCCCCTTCCGTGGCCTGCGCTACTCGCCGGCGCACCTCTCGTCGCTCGACGACGTGGTCTGCCCCCCCTACGATGTCATCTCCCCCACGGAGCGCCTGGCGCTCGAGGCGCGCAGCCCCTACAACGTCGTCCGCGTCGAGCTGCCCCAGCCGGACGGCGACACCGACCCCTACCGGCGGGCCGCCACGCTGCTCGACTCGTGGCGCGACGGGGGGATCGTCCGGCGTGACCCCGAGGCGGCCTTCTACGGCTACCGCATGACGTTCACCGACCCCGACGGCGCCCCCCGCTCGACCGTCGGCGTCATCGGAGCGCTCGAGCTGGAGCCGCCCGGCGACGGCATCCTGCCGCACGAGGAGACCACGCCGAAGGCGAAGACGGACCGCATGGAGCTCCTGCGGGCGACGCGCGTCAACACCTCGCCCATCTGGGGTCTGTCACCGGCTTCGGGCCTGAGCGCCCGGCTCACCCCGCCGGCGACGCCGGCGGAACACGTGACCGACGGCGACGGCGTCGCCCACCAGCTGTGGCCGATCGCCGATCCTGTCGCGGTCGCGGCCATCCGGGCGGCTGTGGAAAGCCAGCCTGTGCTGATCGCCGACGGGCACCACCGGTTCGAGACGGCGCTGGCCTACCAGGAGGAGCGCGCCGGCGGCCCGCCCGGGTCCGCCGGCGAGGACCTCGTCATGGCGCTGATCGTGGAGCTGCGGGCCGAGCAGCTGACGGTGCAGGCGGTGCACCGGCTCCTGTCGGGGCTGCCCGGCGGCTTCGACCTTCCCGAGGCGCTCGCCCCGTGGTTCGACGTCACCCCCACCGGCCCCCCCGACCGCACCATCGGGGCACGCATGGGCGACGCGGGAGCGATGGCGGTGCTCACCCTCTCGGGGGCGTGGCTCGCCCGCCCCCGCCCCGGCGTGACGGCCGCCGCGAGCCACGACCTCGACAGCAGCCGCCTCGACGTCGCCCTCGCGTCGCTGCCGGCACACCACGTGACCTACCAGCACGGCTGGGCCACCTGCGCGGCCGCGGTGGCCACCGGACAGGCCGATGCCGCCGTCCTGCTGCGCCCCGCGGCGATCGACCAGATCGGGGCCATAGCCCGCGGGGGGATCAGGATGCCCCCGAAGACGACGTACTTCTGGCCCAAGCCGCGCACCGGCATGGTCCTCCGCGAGCTGCTCGGCTGACCCCGCCCTCCCGGCAGGGCCGGCGGCGGGCGGCTCAGCGCGCCAGGCGCACGCCGGTCATGGGCCAGCGGGCGCCCGGCGGGAAGAAGTTGCGGTAGGTGAGGCGGGCGTGGCCGGGCGGCGTGATCGCGGCGCTGCCGCGCAGGACGTGCTGGCCGACCATGAACTTGCCGTTGTACTCCCCCACCGCGCCCGGCTCCGGCCTGAAGCGGGGATAGGGAAGGTAGGCGCTCGACGTCCACTGCCACGCCGCCCCGTACAGCTGGCGCACCGTCCCCGCAGCGCCGCGGCGGACGTCGGCCGCTCGACCTGCCGCCTCGGGATGCAGGGACACGGCCGGCGACGCCGGCGGCGCCGCCTCCGCTGCGGCGGCCTCCCACTCGGCCTCGGTGGGCAGCCGGGCGCCCGCCCAGCGGGCGTAGGCGTCGGCTTCGTAGTAGCTCACGTGGACCACCGGCAGGTTCGGGTCCACGGCCACCAGCCCGTAGAGCGTGTACAGCGACCATCCGCTGCGATCTCGGTGCCAGTACAGGGGCGCCTCCTGGGGGGAGGCCAAAAGGGCCGCCCAGCCGTCGGACAGCCACAGCTCCGGGCGGTGGTAGCCGCCGTCGGCCATGAACGCCATCCACTCGCCGGCGGTCACCAGCCGGTCCGCCAGCTCGAACGGCTCCAGCCACAGCCGGTGGCGCGGGGCTTCGTTGTCGAACGCGAAGCCGCCGCCGTCGTGGCCGACCTCCACGAGCCCCCCGGGCCAGGGGGTCCATCCTGTCGGGCCCGGGTCGAGGGCCGCCGGCGGGCGCACCGGGCGGTAGGCGGGGCGCAGCGGGTTGGTCCCGAGGACGTGCTTGATGTCCATGAGCAGGAGCTCCTGGTGCTGCTGCTCGTGGTGCAGCCCGAGCTCCACGAGGGCGAGAACCTCCGGTGGGGGCGACGCGCCGAAGAGGTCGTCCATCGCCTCGTCGACGGTGTCGCGATAGGCGGTCACCTCCCCGACGCCCGGCCGGCTGAGCAGCCCGCGCTGCGGGCGTGGGTGCCGGGGCCCGGCTCCCTCGTAGTACGAGTTCCACAGGTACAGGTAGCGCTCGTCGACCGGCCGGTAGCCCCGCCTGTGCGGCATGAGCACGAACTGCTCGAAGAACCAGGTGACGTGCGCCCGGTGCCACTTGGTGGGGCTCACGTCGGGCATGCTCTGCACGGTCTGGTCCTCCGCCGACAGCGGCGCCGCCAGGGCCTCGGTGGCGGCCCGCACCAGCCGGTAGCCCTCGATGTCGGGGGTCGGCGCGGCCACGGCCGCGGGGTCGGGCGCGGGCCGCGACGCCAGCGCCCCCCGCGCGGAGGTCCGCTGCGCCAGCACCAGCGCGAAGTCGCCGCAGCCGTCGGTCCACCAGCCCATCGTCACGAACCCGGCCGAGGCCAGCTCGGCCACGAACGCCGCCCGGCGGAACTTGGCGCTGGTCTCGGTGGCGATCTCCTCCCCGTCCGCGAGGGCCACGGTCATCCCGAGCGCCCCGACGGTGACCGTCTGCGCCCCGGCGGACCGAAGCGACATGGCCACGTGCTCCGCCTCGCTGTCCCACCGGGCGGCGTACTCGAAGCGCCCCAGGTCGAAGTCGGCGCCGAGGCGGTGGTTGATGACCGCCAGAACGTTTCGCTCGAACGCCGCCGTGACCCCGGCGGGGTCGTCGTAGGCGGCCACCAGGCGCGCCGGGTCCTTGATCAGGTCCACGCCGATCAGGACTCCCTCGCCGGGGTGCAGACGGCCGGCGAGGCGGGCCAGGAAAGCGGAGCGCTCAGCGGCGGTGAAGTTCCCGATCGTGCTGCCGAGGAAGGCGACCAGCCGTCCGTCAGCCTCGGGCAGCAGGTCGAGATCGGACGCGAAGTCGGCGATCACCCCGCTCACCGCGACACCCGGGTGGCGAGACCGGAGGGCTTCGAGGGCTTCACGGGTGGTGTCCTCGGCGACGTCGAAGGCCACGAAACGCTCGAGCGTGCCCGCCTCGCTGAGCGCGTCGAGGAGAAGATCCGTCTTCTCCGCCGTGCCCGAGCCCAGCTCCACGAGCGTCCGGGCACCGCAGCGCGCCGCTACCTCCGACGCGCGGGCGGCGAGGATCTCCCGCTCGGCCCCGGTGAGGTAGTACTCCGGCAGCGTGGTGATCTGCGAGAACAGCTCGCAGCCGCGGGCGTCGTAGAGCCAGCGGGACGGGATCCGCTTCGGGCTCGACAGAAGCCCGGTCCGCACGTCGTCGGCCAGCGCGGCCTGCTGGGCGGCCGGGGTCATCGCCACGCGCACGGGCGGGGGTGCGGGACGCGTCGGCACCCGACCGACCGTACCCACGGTCGCGAGGATATGGGTAGGGAAAAATCCCCGCCGCCGCGGGGGTCAGCCCTTCTTCTTCCCTAAACCCTCAACCTCAACTAACGGTCCAGGTCGATCCTGACGTCAGGAGCGAGGCAAGGTCGCCCGGCCCCTTGCGCTCGACGGCGGCCACCAGTTGCTGGTCGACGAGGGTGCCGTAGTCCGCACGCTCGACGTCGCGGAAGACGCCGATCGGCGTCGGCGAGTGGGGCCCGCTGGCCAGCCGGGACAGGGCGAACGCGAGGCTCGGGTCCTCGCGGTGCTCGTCGTGGACGAGGAGCCGGTCCGGCCCGACGTCCGCGACCGCGACCACCCGGGCCATGCCGTCCTCGACGACCACGCCCTTTTCGGCGTCCTCCCCGAAGCGGATGGCCCTGCCGTGCTCGAGGGGGATGAGCATCCGCGGCCGGGCCTCCTTGGAGGTGATCTCCTCGAACGCAGCGTTGTTGAAGACGTTGCAGTTCTGGTACACCTCGACGAGCGCCGTGCCCTTGTGCTCGTAGGCGCGGCGGAACATCTCCATCATGTGCTTGCGATCCATGTCGTGGGTGCGGGCCACGAAGCTGGCCTCGGCCCCGAGGGCGAGCGACACCGGGTTGTAGGGGTGGTCGAGCGAGCCGAACGGCGTCGACTTGGTGACCTTGCCCGCCTCCGAGGTCGGCGAGTACTGGCCCTTGGTGAGCCCGTAGATCTGGTTGTTGAACAAGATGATCGTCAGGTTGACGTTGCGCCGCAGCGCGTGCAGGAGGTGGTTGCCGCCGATGGACAGGGCGTCGCCGTCTCCCGTGATGACCCACACGTGCAGGTCGGGCCGGGCGACCGCGATTCCCGTGGCCAGCGCCGGCGCCCGACCGTGGATCGAGTGGATGCCGTAGGTGTTCATGTAATAGGGGAAGCGGGAGCTGCACCCGATGCCCGAGACGAACACGGTGTCCTCGCGCCGGACGCCCAGCTCGGGCATCAGCATCTGCACCGCCGTCAGGATCGAGTAGTCCCCGCAGCCGGGGCACCAGCGGACCTCCTGGTCGCTCGCCCAGTCCTTCTTGGTCGTCGCCGGCGCCGTTGCAACTTCAGTCATTGTCGAAAGCTCGCTTTCTTGCTTCTCTACGACCGGTTCAGGAAGAGCTCGAGCACCGCCTGCTCGATCTCCTCGGCCCGGAACGGCTTGCCGCGCATCTTGTCGAGCCCCTTTGCGTCCACCAGGTACTCGGAGCGGATCACCTTGACGAGCTGCCCGAGGTTCATCTCCGGCACCACGACCCGGCGGTACGAGCGGACGACCTCGCCGAGGTTCGGGGGCAGAGGATTGAGGTGGCGCAGGTGGGCGTGGGCGACCTTGCGCCCCTGGGCCCGGATCCGGCGGACCCCCGCCACGATGGCGCCGTAGGTGGAGCCCCACCCGAGGAGGAGCACGTCCGCCCCGTCGGGGTCGTCGACCTCGACCGGGGGGATGTCCGCGGCGATCCCCGCCACCTTCGCCACGCGCAGGCGGCTCATGAGGTCGTGGTTCGCGGGGTCGTAGGACACCGCGCCGCCCCCGTCGCTCTTCTCCAGGCCGCCGATGCGGTGCATCAGCCCGGTGGTGCCCGGGATCGCCCACGGCCGGGCGAGGGTCTCGGGATCGCGCAGGTACGGCCAGAACTCCTCGCCGCCGTCATCGCCCACGTGGTTGGGCTCGGTGGCGAACGGCACGCTGATGTCGGGCAGGTCGGAGATGTCGGGGATGCGCCACGGCTCGGCGCCGTTGGCGAGATAGCCGTCGGACAGCACGATCACCGGTGTGCGGTACTTGAGGGCGATGCGGGCCGCCTCGATCGCCGCGTAGAAGCAGTCGCCGGGTGTGGCCGCCGCGACGACCGGTACGGGGGCCTCGCCGTGGCGCCCGTACAGCGCCTGGAGCAGGTCCGCCTGCTCGGTCTTGGTCGGCAGGCCGGTCGAGGGGCCGCCACGCTGGATGTCGATGATCAGCAGCGGCAGCTCGAGGCTGACGGCCAGGCCGATGGTCTCGGTCTTCAGGTCGAGGCCGGGGCCGCTCGTCGTCGTGATGCCGAGGGAGCCGGCGTAGGAGGCGCCGAGGGCTGCGCCGATCCCCGCGATCTCGTCCTCGGCCTGCATGGTGCGCACGCCGAAGTTCTTGTGCTTGGACAGCTCGTGGAGGATGTCCGAAGCGGGGGTGATCGGGTAGCTGCCGAGAAACAGGGGGAGCTTGGCCAGCTGCCCGGCGGCGACGAGGCCCCAGGCCATGGCCGTGTTGCCCGAGATGTTCGTGTAGGTGCCCTTGGGGAGGGACTTGGCGGGCTTGACCTCGTAGTGGGAGGGGAACAGCTCTGCGGTCTCGCCGAAGTTCCACCCCGCCTTGAAGGCGAGGGTGTTGGCCTCCGCCACCATCGGTGTCTTGCCGAAGCGCTCCTGGATCCAGGCAAGGGTCGGCTCGAGCGGGCGGGTGTACAGCCAGCTGATCAGCCCGAGGGCGAAGAAGTTCTTCGAACGCTCGGCGTCGCGCGGCTTGGTCCCCGACGGCTTGGTCGCCTCGAGCGTCAGGGAGGTCATCGGCACCTCGTAGACGGTGTAGGCGTGGAGGCTGCCGTCGGTGAGGGGGTTGGTGTCGTGGTAGCCCGCCTTGGCGAGGGCCCGCTCGTCGAACGCGTCGCTGTTGACGATCACCGTCCCCCGCTCGGCGAGGTCCGCGATGTTGGCCTTCAGTGCCGCGGGGTTCATGGCGACCAGCACGTTCGGGTGGTCGCCGGGCGTGACGATGTCGTGGTCCGATATGTGGACCTGGAAGGCCGAGACCCCCGCCAGGGTGCCGGCGGGCGCCCGGATCTCCGCCGGGAAGTCCGGCAGGGTGGAGAGGTCGTTGCCGAGCAGGGCCGACGAGGTGGTGAATCGATCTCCCGTGAGCTGCATTCCGTCGCCAGAGTCCCCGGCGAAACGGATCACCGCACGGTCGAGGTCTATGACCGGGCGCTCACGAGAAGCGGTGTCTGCCATACGAATCCCTTCTGAAAACTAACGAATCGAAGTCTACGGCCGAGACCCTGGTCGTCACAGGTTATGGGCGGGTATTTTCTCGTCGAAGGGAAGTCCCCGCGCACGGGCGCGCGCACATCCCCCGCCGAAATGCCGAACCACGAAAACGTGCGGGCGTTTCGTCGCGGTGGGCGTCAACTTCCGCCTCCTCGCACCCCTCGCCGGCCTGCGTGAGGATTCTCAGGCGACGGTGACCTCGGGGTCCAAGAAGACGTCCTGGATGGCGTTGAGGAGCGCCACACCGTCGCGGGTGGGCCGCTGGAAAGCCTTGCGGCCCGAGATCAGGCCGGCGCCGCCCGCGCGCTTGTTGATGACGGCGGTGCGCACCGCCTGTGCCAGGTCAGAGTCGCCCTTGGACTCGCCGCCGCTGTTGATGAGCGGAATGCGGCCCATGTAGGTGTTGGCCACCTGCCAGCGGGTGAGATCGATCGGGTGGTCGCTCGTCAGCTGGTCGTAGACGAGGGGATCGGTGCGGCCGAAGCCGATCGCGGTGTAGCCGGCGTTGTTCTCCGCCTGCTTCTGCTTGATGATGTCGGCCTCGATCGTGACGCCGAGGTGGTTGGCCTGCCCTGTCAGGTCGGCGGCGACCGTGTAGTCGACGCCGTCCTTCTTGAAGGCGCTGTTGCGCAGGTAGCACCACAGGACCGTGAACATGCCGAGCTCGTGCGCCTCCTGGAACAGCTCCGACACCTCCTGGAGCTGGCGGGAGGACTCCTCGGAGCCGAAGTACACGGTGGCGCCCACCGCCGCCGCCCCGAGGTCGTAGGCCTGCTCGGCCGACCCGAACATGATCTGGTCGTAGCGGTTGGGATAGGTGAGCAGCTCGTTGTGGTTGAGCTTGACGATGAAGGGGATCTTGTGCGCGTAGCGGCGGCTGACCATCCCGAGCACCCCCAGGGTGGTCGCCACAGCGTTGCAGCCCCCCTCGATGGCGAGCTCGACGATGTTCTTGGGATCGAAGTAGGCCGGGTTGCGGGCGAAGGACGCCGCGGCCGAGTGCTCGACGCCCTGGTCGACCGGCAGGATCGACAGGTATCCGGTTCCCGCTAGGCGGCCGTGCCCGTAGACCGCTGCAAGGTTGCGCAGCGCCGGGATCGACCTGTCGGACCAGCTCATCACCTCGTCGATCGCGTTCGGCCCGGGCAGCACCAGGTCACCGCGAGGCACGCCCTTGCACTCGTGCGTCAAAAGATCCTCGGCTTCGTCGCCGAGCAAGCCGCGCAGATCCATCTCACACTCCTGCGATCGGGACCGCCGGCCGGCGGTCGCGTCCTTGGACCCAGCCTACGCCCTGAGGGCACGCCGGCCGACCGCCGGGTGCCGGCCGGTCCGGGGCCCGGGGCGGACGGCGACGGGGTGGACGGCGACGGGGCGGACGGCGACGGGGCGGACGGCGACGGGGCGGACGGCGACGGGGCGGGGGGGAACGGGGCTGGCTAGGGTGACGGCCATGTCCGGCCTGCCCGCCGCCGGCGAGCGGTCAAGCTCCGATCCCCTCCTCGCTGCGGTCCGCGTGGATGGCATCGCCGCGCCCACCCCCCGGGTGCGGCTCGTCGCCACAGACCTCGACGGCACGCTTCTCGACCCGTCGGGCCGGGTGACGTCCCGGACGGCGCGCGCCGTGGAGGCGGCCCGGGCCGCCGGAATCCACGTGGTGCCGGTCACCGCCCGACCGCCGCAGGCGCTGTGGGCTCTTGCCGCCGAGGCCGGGGTCGGCCCGCTCGCGGTTTGCGCCAACGGGGCGGCCATCGTCGACCTGGCCGGGCGGCGGGTGATCGAGGTCGAGCAGGTGCCCGGCCCGGTGGCGACCGACCTCGTCGACCGCATCCGCACCGCCGCCCCCGGCGTCGTCCTCGCCCTCGACGACCTCGAGTGCTTTTCGTTCGAAGGCGGCTTCTTCGACGTGCCGGTCGACTGGCAGGAGAAGCTCGAAGAGGTCGCCGACGCACGCGCCGTGGTCGCAAGGGGCTGTGTGAAGCTGCTCGCCCGGCTGCCCGGCTCCGCCGCGCCTGTCCTGGCGCAGACGCTCGCCACCGCCCTCGGGGAGCTGTGCCACGTGACGACCTCCGGACTCGACTGGGTGGACGTCGGGGCCGCGGGGGTGTCCAAGGCGGGCGCGACCGCGCGCGTGTGCGAGCTCCTCGGGATCGGCTTCGACGAGGTGGTCGCCATCGGGGACAACCACAACGACCTCCCCCTCCTGGCCTGGGCTGCCACCCCCATGGCCCCCGCCAACGCGATCCCCGAGGTCCTGGCCTCGGTCACGCGGATATTGGCGTCCAACTCGGAGGACGGCGTGGCGGCCCTGCTCGAGGAACTCGCGCGCACCGCCCGCTCCGCCGCGCCCGACTGTGCCGGATCCCCCGGCGGGACCGCCGCGAATGCGTCCGCGGGCACGCTTCGCCCGCCTAGTAGGGCGAGCGTGTCCCCGCGTCGCGCTTCGACGCAGCAGCCAGCACCGCCTGTGCCTCCTCGAGCACGGACCTGACGCGCGCCGGCGCCGCGGCCCGCACGACCCTCGCCGCCACGACCTCGGTGCGGCTCTGGGTGACGCCGGCCACCCGGAAGAACCGCCGCCGAACCCGCCCGAGGACCACGACCTGCGAGCCGGCGTCGAGCGCCGTCGCCCACGCGGGCGCGTCGAACCACGCGACCGGCACCGCCTCGGCGGCGCCCTCGTCGCGGCGGACGGTCACCTCCATCGACACGAGCCGGCTGCCGGACGGGAGCTCCACGTCCTGCGCCGGACGCGCAAGAAGCCCCTCGAGCACCACCAGATTGATCACGGCGTCCTCCTTTCGCGGGTCGCCCGGCCCAAGCGAGACCCGGCCGGGTCTGTGCGCTTCAGGCCGGCGCTGAGCCGGCGATCCGGCAATGCCTCCGGGGGCCGGCGGGGGCCGGGAGCGCCAGAGGCGCCAGAGGCGCGGGGCATCGCCGCTGCGGAGGCTAGGAGGGGGGTGCGACGCCGTGGCGCCGGCCGCCGTCGAGCCGGCCGGCGGAGGCGCCGGGCCGAGGACCCCGCCCCGGCCAAATCGGGCCGGGAGCAGCCTCTGTCAGCGCAGCGCCCGAACCCGCTGGCGGACGTCGAACGCTTCGGGGTCCGCCCTGGCGATCCGGCTGAAAAGGTCCCGGGCGCGCGGCACGTCCCCGGCTCGCTCATAGAGGTCGGCCAGGGCGTACCACTGGCGCAGGTGCCGGTCCTGGGGATGCTTCACGCGACGCACGCCTGCCTCGAGGAGGGCGATGGCGCCTGCCAGGTCGCCCTGGTCGGCCCGGCAGCCGGCTGCCACGATCCGGCCCTCGGCCACGAGGTCCCCGCTCGGCGAAGAGGCTCGCAGCTCCTCCCACAAGGCCTCGGCGTCGTCGTATCGGTGCAGCGCCCGGTAGCAGTCCGCAAGGACGGGGTGCTGGTCGAAGGAGCCCGACAGGCTCTTGTAAGCCTCGAGCTGCTTGACCGCTTGGACCCACTGACCGGTCCGGTACAGCACCAGCCCCAGCAGCTCGCGCACCGCGGCCGACGCGGGAACCTCCTCGCTGAGCGGACGGAGGATCCGCCGGGCCTCGGCGAAGCGGTCACGCTCATAGGCGTATGTCGCGTCGGCGATGCGAGCGGCCAGCTTGGCGCCGCGGTCCGGCCCCGCAGCGGCAGACAGCTCGTCTACCACCGGGCGGGGTACCTTGCGGCGCCGGCCGCCCGGTGCTGCGGTCCCCTCGCGGGTCGCGAGGTCGCGGGGCCGGCCGGCGGTGGCCCTGGTGACGCTCGACCTCGGGGCGCCCGCGGCGCCAGCACCGCTCGTGTCCGTGCCGCCCGTGACCTCACCAGGCTCGGCCTCCTCGGGGACCCAGATCTCCTCGGGGACCCATTCGGTGACCGGGGCCCCCGCGCGCTCCACCGCCTGGCGCCACAGTTCCGACGCGGAGGGCTTCTCCACCTCCCGCTGGTCCCCGTAGAGCGAGCGTGCGCCGCGTCGCGCAACGCTTCCCCACCGAGCGCCTCCGGGGCCACCGCGCTCAACCCCACGCCCCCGATCCGGCGACACCGACCGGGACTGCCTGCGGCCGGCGCCGGCCGCACCAGGGCGGTCTGTCGACCCTCGGCGCTCGCCGGCTCCGGGGCGCCCCTGAGCACGGCCTGCCTGTTCTCCCCGGCCGTTCCACCCCTCGCGGTTCGGCCGGTCGCCCCGGCCGTTCCACCCCTCGCGGTTCGGCCGGTCGCCCCGGCCGTCCCACCCCTCGCGGCGTGGCCGCCCCTCCTGGCGTCCCCGCCCTGCGGCATCTTCGCCGTCGCGCCGGCCCCTGCTTCCCGGCGAGCGTACCGGGCCGCCCGGGGAACGCGCCGGGCCGGTCACGATCCCACGGCCCCTCGGCCCCCAGCCCTCTCGGGGGCCGCCTTCCCGGCCCGCCGATGTCGCCGCTCCGCGTGGTCTGCCCGGGGGAAGCTGTCGACGCGCCCGCCCGGCACCACCCTCCTGCCGGTCAGGCCGCTGCGTCCGCCCCTCGCCAGCGGTGTCTGCCCGGCGGGAACCCGGCCGGCTCTGTTGGCGCCCCGGCATCTCCTCCCACCGGCCCGCAGGGGGCTGTCCGCTCCGCCGCGCCGGCGCCTCGCCGCCGCGGTAGGCCGGCCCCTGTCCGCTCCGCCGCGCCGGCGCCTCGCCGCCGCGGTAGGCCGGCCCCTGTCCGCTCCGCCGCGCCGGCGGCTGGCCGCCACGGCCTGCAGGCGGTTGACCGCTGCTCGGACGGCCCGAAGTCCGAGCACTGCCCCGGGCCGAAGGTTGAGCGCTCCGGCCGGCGGGGCGCCCACCGGACCCCGGTGCGCGACGGCGATCAGGGGTGGGGGGCATTCGATCGATGCTACAGGCCCACAGGCGCGAAGAAGCCCCGCACCAGCGGGTGCGGGGCTACTTTCACGATTATTCCGGCGGCGTCCTACTCTCCCAGGGGGCAACCCCCCAAGTACCATCGGCGCTGGCAGGCTTAACTTCCGTGTTCGGGATGGGAACGGGTGTGACTCTGCCGCCATGGCCACCGGAAACCAGTGCCCTTTGAGCGTTCTATAGCGAGCACGAGCAAAGGCGTTTCCAAGCCCTCGGCCGATTAGTACCGGTCGGCTGAACACGTCGCCGTGCGTACACCTCCGGCCTATCAACGTGGTCGTCTACCACGGGCCTTACCTGGTTAACCCAGTGGGAAACCTCATCTTGGAACGAGCTTCGCGCTTAGATGCTTTCAGCGCTTATCCCTTCCGCAGGTCGCCAACCAGCAGTGCCCTTGGCAGGACAACTGGCACACGAGAGCTGCGTCCGTCCCGGTCCTCTCGTACTAGGGACAGCCTTCCTCAGGTTTCCTACGGCTGCACCGGATAGGGACCGAACTGTCTCACGCATGTAAATCCCGCATTACTGCGGGCATAGACTATACCTTCATCCTGTTTCCAGGAGCCGGCGTATTATGGCTTCTTACCACCGGAGGGCGTTCCTCCAGCCTCGAAGCCATCTCTCTGCTGAGCAAACAGAGAAGTCGTTACAGGGGCACAGCCACCCTTGCCACGCAGACGTCGCTCGACGTCCGCGGCGGTAATCCGCTTCGATTTCGAATAGTTTAGGGCTGCGAAAGCGTCGACGTTTGTAGCGCTTTCGCTGCTGGCCTTCCCTCGGTATTGCCCTCACCGTACAGTTCGGATGTGAGATGAGGGTTCCACCGATATGAGCCGGTGAGCACCCAGGGATTACTCCCTGGGGACGCAGTGAATCTACGTTCTAAACCCAGCTCGCGTACCGCTTTAATGGGCGAACAGCCCAACCCTTGGGACCTACTTCAGCCCCAGGATGCGACGAGCCGACATCGAGGTG
>JAJYLA010000166.1 GCA_021788115.1 Actinomycetes bacterium
GCTCAGCACCAGCGCGGCACGCTTTGTCCTTCCCGCCATGCTCGCCTCCGTTTGGGGTGGGGCACACCAGCATGGCGAGTATAGAACAATGCGTAAGCGTATTGCCGGAACGATCTACTAGTCGGCAAGGAGGTGACGTGGTAAGTCGCGGAAGAGCCGACCTCCGCTCCGGTGTCGGTGCAGGGACGGTCGGCGAGGTTGACGGCAGGTGACGCGGCGCGGCCTAGTGTCCCGATTCGCTAGTCGCTGTCGGCTTGCGGACGGCCTTGGCAAGGATCTCGTCGGCGGTGCGGACCCAGGCGAACGGGCTCGAGCCCTCGTTCCACTGTCGGGTGAAAGCGTCGATCATGGCCACGAGCTCCTTGATGCTGCGGAAGCTGCCCCGCCGGATGGCCTTGCGGGTGAGGATGCCGAACCACGTCTCGACCTGGTTCATCCAGGAGGCGCTGGTCGGGGTGAAGTGGAAGCTGATGCGGGGGTGGTCCGCCAGCCACGCCCTGACGTCCGGGGTGGAGTGGGTGGACACGTTGTCGAGCACCACGTGGAGCTCGCCCTCGGGATACGCCCGGGCGACCTGCCGCATGAACGAGAGGAAGTCGGCGCCGGTGTGGCGGGCCCGGGTGTCGGTGGTGACCTGCCCGGTGCCCACCTCGAGCGCCGCGAACAGGCAGGTCGTGCCGTGGCGCGTGTAGTCGTGGGTGTGGCGCTCCACCTGGCCGGGCCGCATGGGCAGCAGCGGCTGCGTCCGGTCGAGCGCCTGGATCTGGGTCTTCTCGTCCACGCTCAGCACGATGGCCCCGGCGGGCGGGTCGAGGTACAGGCCGACGACGTCGCGGACCTTCGACTCGAGCGCCGGGTCGGTGCTGAAC
The DNA here is from genome assembly GCA_021788115.1 of Actinomycetes bacterium. Classification (GTDB taxonomy): domain Bacteria; phylum Actinomycetota; class Acidimicrobiia; order Acidimicrobiales; family Palsa-688; genus JAJYLA01. The sequence continues at coordinate 870 of JAJYLA010000166.1, forward strand.
TTGAAGGTCTCGGTGCGGTGGGGCTGGAGGCCGCGCTCCCGCCACACCCGGTGGACCGTGGACGGGCTCATGCCGGTCCGCTTCGCCAGCTCTCGGACGCTCCAGTGCGTCTGGCCCTCGGGCGGCGGCCCCATCGCGATCGCCTGGACCCGGTCCCGGTCCTCCCGGGTCCAGGTCGGCGGATGGCCGGGCCGGGGCGCGTCGCCCAGTCCCTCGAGACCCGACGCGGCATACCGCCGGCGCCAGAGGCGCACGGTCATGATCGCCACGCCGAGCTCAGCGGCGATGCCCTCGATCGAGCCGCCCTCGGCCGAGCGGAGGACGATCCGGGCACGGGCCACCGCCCGCTGCTCGCTCGTGGAAGCGCGAACGATCGCCTGGAGCACGAGCCGGTCCGGGTCCGGGACCGCCAACGGTGGAGCAGGGGGATGAGCCATGCCCGGCATCGTATCGAGCATCGCGTCTACCGTCTAGACATCAACGGCACAGGACACTAGTGTTGGGCCTGACCGGGCTGCTCACGCTCGCACTGGGACTCGCCGGTTGCGGGGCTATGGCCGGCGCCCCAGCGTCGATTGCCCCGAGTCCACCTCCGATCGAACTGGGGTTGATCCAAGGCTCGCCGCGACCGATGGACCGCATTGGGGCGGGTCCACGACTGCGCCTGCCCCAGACTCCGCTCGAGATCCCGGGCCCGTTGCCGCTCGGCGCACTGGCCCGGTTCGCCTTCTCGATCAGCAATGACGGCAACCAGCCGCTTATCGTCCGCGCCATTCGAACTGGGTGCGGCTGCACCGAGGCGAGGGTGTCGGCGGCGCCGATCGGGCCCGGTCAGGACGCGTTCGTCGAGGTCACCTTCAACACCACCTGGGACGGCCCCGGATCCCATTGGGAAGCGCTCAGCTTCGTGACCAACGACCCGGCCTTTGGCGAGACCCGCCCACCGCTCCACGCCGACCTGTGGTTCGCGGTCGACGTGAGCGAGGCGCCCGGCGCGACACCTCGGAATCCATAGGGAAGCCCGGCTGGGTCGGCAAGGAGGAGGGACAGGAGATGTGTCAGCCCGCCGGCCGATGATCCTGCAGCTTACGAAGGAGGCCGCCGCTCCGAAGGAGTCCCGGATGAAGGATCACGCACAGATCGAGCCTGCCGACCAGCACGGATCGCTCCCCGCCGTGCCGCAGGCGTCAACCCGCCGAACGCCTATCGGGCCGTTCACCGCCCGCCAGGTGGGGCTGAGCAACGCGACCGTGGTCGGCTCGGCGCTCCTGCTCTTCCTCGCCACTCGCCCCCTCGGGTCGTCGACGCCTGCGACGAGCCAGGATCCGGGCGCCGCCTTCTACAAGATTACGGCGGAGACGCAGGGCCTCAGTCTCGGTCAGCGAGCGCCCGAGCTCGTCGGCGATGATGGCGGCAAGTCCGTCCAGCTGACCGATCTCGACGGACGACCCGCTCACGCTGGCGGCGCTCAAGGGGCACCCCGTCTGGATCACCTGCTGGGCGACGTGGTGCCCGCCCTGTCAGCGTGAGACGCCGGTCCTGCGCGACGCCTACGAGGCGAACAAGGCAACAGGCCTCGTACTCATCGCGATCGACGTCCAGGAGGACGCCGCGACGGTGCGCGCCTACGCGGCGAGATACGGGCTCACCTACCCGATCGGGCTCGACGTGAGCGGGGCGATCTTCCGAGCGTACCGGATCTACGGTCTGCCAACGCACTACTTCATCGACCGCAACGGCGTGATCCGCGGACGGTACTTCGGGCCGTTGACGCGCGACATGGTCGACCAACAGCTCAAAGTGATCCTGCAACCCTGACGGGAGGGCCGGCTGCGCGGGGATGCTGTTGCACGCAGCCCGAACCGCCCTTGACAGAGCCGGTGCCGCGGGTAATATGGACGCATCGACATATCGACATCTCTATGGAGTCTCAGACGTGTTCTATCCGATGGGTGGTGAGTGGCTGATCTTCCCGATCATCGGCCTCGCCATCATGCTGGTGGTGCTGGTGCTCGTCTTCCGGGGCGGCGACCGGTCGGGCGGGTGGGGCCCCTGGTGCATGGGCGGCGAGGTTCGTGGAGACCGCGGCGAACGCCGGGAGACCGATGCCCTCGAGATCCTCCGCCAGCGCTTCGCGGCCGGCGAGCTGACCGCGGAGCAGTTCGACGCCATGCGCCAGCGGCTCGAAGGCCGCTGAGGGGGATCCCACGATGGCCGTCACCGAGCTGTCCCTCGTGGCGTCGCCCCCGTTTGCGCCCCACCAGGCGCAGCGTCTCGCGCGTCACCTCCAGACCCTCGGCGACCCGACCCGGCTCCAGATCCTCTCGGCGCTTGAGCTGGTCTGCGTGCCGGTGAGCGCGGTCGTCGATGCGACCGGGCTGCCCCAGCCGACGGTCTCGCACCACCTGCGGATCCTGGCCGATCGTGGCCTCGTGCGGGGGGCCCGGCACGGCACGCGGATCTACTACTGCCTCGAGGACGCGCGGGTCCTGGATTGCGTTCGTGGCCTCCAGGCGCTGGTGGGGGACCGATGACGCCCGAGATCGCGCTGTACTGCCGCCCGCGCTGCGCCGCCTGCGGGGCCCTGACCCGCTGGCTCGACGAGCGCGGCGTGGCGTGGGACATGCGCGACGTGACCGCCGACTCGGGTGCCGCCGAGCAGGTGACCCGGCTCGGCTTCCGCTCGCTGCCGGTCGTCGAGGCATCCGACGGACGCTCCGCCTGGGGCGGCGATCTCGACGCCGTCGCCGCCCTGCTCGATCGCCGTCTGGATCGCCCCGCGATCACGCCGGCGCCCCACCTTCAGCCAGGAGGAGCCCACCATGGATAATCCGGCCGCCGTCGACCCCGCCGTCCTCGATGCGCAGGCGGCGCACTGGGCGCGCACGTTCGCCGCACACGCCGACATGTTCGGGCGCGAGGCAAGCGAGCCCGCGCGGGCCGCCCTCGAGCGCTGCCGAAGTCAAGGCGTCGGCGAGCTCCTCGAGCTCGGCGCGGGCCAGGGCCGCGACACGCTCTTCTTCGCCGCCGGGGGCCTGCAGGTGACCGCCCTCGACTATGCCGAGAGCGCGCTGGCCGAGATCGGCACCGCAGCCGAGGCGGCGGGGCTTGGCGACCGCGTGCACCCGGTTGCGGGCGACGCCCGCCGCCCTCTGCCCTTCCCGGATGAGTCATTCGACGCGGCCTACGCCCACATGCTCTTCTGCATGGCCCTCACCACGCCAGAGCTCGAGCGCCTGGCGGGCGAGGTCCGCCGGGTCCTGCGCCCGGGCGGCCTCCTCGTCTACACCGTCCGCACCCACGACGACCCCCACTACGGGGCGGGGATCGATCGCGGCGACGACATGTGGGAGATGGGCGGCTTCATCGTCCACTACTTCGACCGGGCGCTCGCCGAGCGGCTGGCCGCTGGCTTCGAGCTCCTCGAACTCGCGGAATTCGAGGAGGGCCCGCTGCCGCGGCGGCTGTTCAGGGTGACGCAACGCAAGCCAGCAGGGGCCGGCTCGGGCCGGCCAGGAGGTACGTGAGATGTGTCCGTGGTGCTGGGATGAGGCGTGGGGACCGCGGCGAGCCCGCTTCGGGCCGCCCTGGGCTTGGGCGGGGGGACCGTGGCAAGGGGGACCTTGGCGGGGCGATGTCGGGTCATGGGCGGCCGGACCGTGGTGGCGCTCCCGCCCGCGCCGCGAGGACCTCGAGGAGGCCAAGCGCGAGCTCGAGGAGCACCTCGCCGAGGTGAATGAACAACTCAGCCGTGAGAGCGGCGGATGATCCCGCCGCTCCGCAAAGGAGACCAACGGTGACGACGGGAGACGCTGGCCAGTGCCGCTGCTGGAGCCGCTACCAGTGGGCCTCGGTGTATCCGATCCCCGACGAGCCCGACGAGCCGACCTGGGATCTGAGCCAGTGGCCGGGCGACCAGGGCTCGGGCAGGTTGCCGCGCCGGGCCGAGCGGTGCAACCCGGATACCGTCGGCGGCTTCGCCGGGTTCGGGCACAACCCGGGCGGCAATCGCTGGGCGCCGGCCCACTGAGCGGATGGCGACGGCGATGTCATCCTATGACCGCGCGCAGGGGAGCCTGAGCAAGCCTCGGGCGGGCGACTGACCGTGGCTGAGATCGGCGCTCCGATCCCCGCCCCTCAGGCCGAGCCGGGCGCGATCCGGCTCGGCCTCCGGGCGAACCTTCCGCAGTTCACCCTGCTCGTGGGCGTCGTCGCCCTCGTGGGCGGCATGATCGGCCAGGAGCGGACCGTGCTGCCGCTGCTCGCCACGCGGGTCTTCGGCCTTGAGGCCTTTACGGCCGCCATCACGTTCATCGTCGCCTTCAGCGTGGTGAAGGCGGCCACCAACTTCTTCGCCGGGACGCTCTCGGATCGCTACGGCCGCAAGCCCGTCCTCGTCGTCGGCTGGCTCATCGGCCTGCCCGTGCCGCTCCTGCTCATGTGGGCCCCCGACTGGAGCTGGATCGTGCTCGCCAACGTCCTGCTAGTGTCTCGGCGCGGAGAAGGCTAAATGTTTGGCGAGATCGCAGCTACGATGCTGCTCATGGCGAACCATCCTGCTCCTCCGCTGCTGGTGGATGAATCCGAACTGGCCACCCTGCGCTCGCTC
>JAJYLA010000042.1 GCA_021788115.1 Actinomycetes bacterium
CGCCGCCCGGCTGGCCCGGGTCCGGCGCCGCATGGGCGAGCTCGGCGTCGACGCCCTGCTCCTGTCGCTCGGCGCCGACCTGCCGTGGCTGAGCGGTTACGAGGCCATGCCCCTCGAGAGGCTCACCATGCTCGTGGTCCCCGTCGACGACGGCGCCACCCTGGTGGTTCCCCGCCTGGAGGCGCCCCGCGTCGAGGAGCAGCCCGGCGTGTTCTCCCTGCGCCCCTGGGCCGAGCACGAGGACCCCGTCGCGGTGGTGTCCGGGCTCGTCGGCCGGCGCGGGACACTGGCCGTTTCGGACCGCACGTGGGCGACGTTCATCCTGGCCCTCCAGCGGTCGCTTCCCGGCGCCGACTGGCGGCTGTCCTCGGCGGTGACCGGTCCCCTGCGGGCGGTCAAGGACGCAGCGGAGGTCGAGGCCCTGGCCGCCGCCTCGGCGGCTGCCGACCGGGTCGCCGCTCAGCTGCTCGCCGGCGACATCCCCCTGCGGGGTCGCAGCGAACGCGACGTGTCGCGCGACATCGGCCGCCGGCTGCTCGAGGAGGGGCACCAGAAGGTGAACTTTGCCATCGTCGGGAGCGGACCGAACTCGGCGAGCCCGCACCACGAGGCGGGGACGCGGGTGATCGGCGAAGGCGAGCCGGTCGTGTGCGACTTCGGCGGCACCATGGCCGGCTACTGCTCGGACGTGACCCGCACGGTGTGGACCGGGACCCCGCCGGCGAACGCCGCCGATCTCTACGCGGTGCTGCAGGAGGCGCAGGCGCGGGGGGTGGCCGCGGCGACCGTCGGCGCCTCCTGCGAGTCGGTCGACGCCGCCGCACGGGCGGTGATCGACGCGGGCGGCTACGGCGAGGCGTTCATCCACCGCACCGGTCACGGCATCGGCCTGGAGGAACACGAGGATCCGTACATCGTCGCGGGCAACGACACCCTCCTCGTCGCCGGCCACGCCTTCTCCGTCGAGCCGGGGATCTACCTCGCCGGCGTCTACGGCGCCCGCATCGAGGACATCGTCGTCGCTGCCCACGACGGGCCCCGGCCGCTCAACACCGTCAGCCACGACCTCACCGTCGTCGAGGCTTGAGCCGCCGGCTACGGCCGGTCGACGACGAAGTACTTCGCCCGCGGGTGATGGCAGATGATGGCGGCGGTGGTCTGCTCGGGGTGGAACTGCCACGACGTCTCGAGGCCCACCTCCACGCCGATGCGCTCGGCGCCGACCAGCTCGGCGGCCTTGGCGTTGTCCTCAAGATCGGGGCACGCCCCGTAGCCCCACGAGTAGCGGCCACCCCGGTACTGCTGGCGGAACAGTCCGCCGAGCGTCGGGCCGTCCTCGGACGCGAAGCCCCACAGCTCGCGGATGCGCCGGTGCCAGTACTCGGCGAGGGCTTCGGCCATCTCGACGCCGAGGCCGTGCAGGTGCAGGTAGTCCTGGTAGCGGTTCTCGGAGAAAAGACGGGCCGTCTCGGCCGACACCCCTGCCCCCATGGTGACGACGTGGAAGGCGGCGTAGTCCGCCTCGCCGGATGCCACCGGCCGGAAGAAATCGGCGATCGATAGCCACGGCTCGGACGCCTGTCGGGGGAACGTGAAGCGCAGCCACTCGGCGGTGCGGGACTCGTCCTTCCACACGATCAGGTCGTCGCCCTCGGCGTTCACGGGGAACCAGCCGTAGGCGACCGCCGGCTGGAGCACCCCCGACTCGCGGGCCCGCGCCAGCTCCCCGCGCAGCACCGCCCGGACGCGGTGCTTGAAGTCCGCGTCGCTCTCCCCGATCGACTTGTCGGGGCGGTAGCCCCACTGGCCGCGGAAGAGGGCCGTCTCGTTGAGGTACCCGGCGATGTCGTCGAGGGGTATCCCCCTCTCCACGCGCGACCCGAGAAACGGCGGGACGAGCACCGTGTTGTCCGCGGCGACCGACGGGGAGCGCGCCGGCGCCGCCCCGGGCGGACCGCCGGGGAGGGGGCGCCCGGCGCGGGGCCTCGCGCCCTCGCGACCCTCGGGTACCCGGCCGAAGCCGGGGTCGTCGACCCCTCCCCGCCTGAGCTCCACCAGCCGGTCCATGGTGTGCAGCCCTTCGAAGGCGTCCTTGCCGTAGAACAGGCGGCCGCCGTACTCGGCTCGCAGGTTCCGCTCGACGTACGTGCGCGTGAGGGCCGCGCCGCCCAGGATGACAGGGATGTGCGACAGGCCCCGCTCGTTGAGCTCGAGCAGGTTCTCCCGCATGATCAGCGTGCTCTTGACGAGCAGCCCCGACATGCCGATCGCGTCCGCTCCCATCTCCCGCGCCGCTTCCACCATGTCGGACAGCGGGACCTTCGTGCCCAGGTTGCGCACCTCGTAGCCGTTGTTCGTGAGGATGATGTCGACGAGGTTCTTGCCGATGTCGTGCACGTCGCCCTTCACCGTGGCCAGCACGATGCGGCCCTTGCCGCCGGCGGAAGCCTTCTCCATGTGCGGCTCGAGCCAGGAGACCGCCGCCTTCATCGTCTCGGCGGAGTGCAGCACGAACGGCAGCTGCATCTCGCCGGAGCCGAAGAGGTCCCCGACGGTCTTCATGCCGGCGAGGAGGGGGCCGTTGATGACGTCGAGAGCCTTCCGGCCCGTGTCCAGCGCCTCCTGGAGGTCGGCTTCGAGGCCGTCGCGGTCGCCGTCCACGATGCGCCGCTCCAGGCGGCGCTCGACGGGCCACCCGCTGCGGTCCTCGCCGGCGACGGCCGCGGAGGTGACACCCTCGAAGAGGCGCAGAAGCTCCACGAGCGGGTCGTAGCCCCTGGCGGCGTCGCGGCGGTCGTGGATCAGGTCGAGGCACACGTCGACGACGCGGCGGTCGATCTTGTTGAGGGGCAGGATGCGGGCCGGGTTCACGATCGCCGCGTCGAGCCCGGCCTGCTGGCACTCGTGCAGGAACACCGAGTTGAGGGCGTGGCGGGCCGGGGGGGTGAGGCCGAAGCTGACGTTGGAGAGGCCGACGAGCGTTCTCACGCCGGGCAGCGCGTCTTTTATCCTCCGGATGCCTTCGATCGTCTCGACGCCGTCGCGGCGGCCCTCCTCCATGCCGGTGGTGATGGGCAGCACCAGCGGGTCGAAGAGCAGGTCCTCGGGGGGCAGCCCGTAGCGGTCGACGGCCAGGTCGTGGATGGCCCGCGCGGCGCGCAGCTTCCACCCGGCGGTGCGGGCCTGACCCTCGGCGTCGATGCAGGTGCACACCACCGCGGCGCCGTAGTCGCGCGCCAGGGTGAGGAAGCGGTCCAGGCGGGTCCCGGGGGCGTCGCCGTCCTCGAGGTTGACCGAGTTGAGGATCGGCTTGCCGGCGATGCGCTGCAGGCCCGCTTCGACCACGTCCGCCTCAGTCGAGTCGAGCATGAGCGGCACCGTCGCCTGGGTGGCGAAGCGCGACGCCACCTCGGACATGTCCGCCACGCCGTCCTCCCCCGTGTAGTCGACGCACACGTCGAGGACGTGGGCGCCGCCCTTGACGGCGTCCCGGGCCATCGCCACGCAGGTATCCCAGTCGTCGTCGAGCATCGCCTCCCGGAACTTCTTCGACCCGTTGGCGTTGGTGCGCTCACCGACCATGAGCACCGACGGCGCCTGGTCGTAGGGCACGTGGGTGTAGATCGACGCGCAGCCCGGCTCCCACTCGGGTCCCCGGGGCGCGGGGGTGAGATCCCGGCAGGTGTCGACCACCGCCTTCAGGTGCTCGGGGGTGGTGCCGCAGCAGCCGCCGACCACCCGGATCCCGTACTCGGAGATGAACCGGGCGTGGTGGGCGGCCAGCTCCCCGGGGGTGAGGTCGTAGTGCATGCGGCCCTCGACGACCGACGGCATGCCGGCGTTGGGCAGGACGGAGATGGGGGAGCGGGCCCGGAGCGACAGGTAGCGCAGGTGCTCGCTCATCTCTGCGGGCCCGGTCGCGCAGTTCATGCCCACGACGTCGGGGCGCAACGCGTCGAGGGTGGTGAGGGCCGCGCCGATCTCGGTGCCCATCAGCATGCGCCCCGTGGTCTCGATCGTCACCTGCACCTGGAGCGGCACCGTCCGGCCGGCGGCGGTCATCGCCCTTCGGCAGCCGATGACGGCCGCCTTCGCCTGCAGAAGGTCCTGCACCGTCTCGATCACGAACAGGTCGACCCCGCCGTCGAGCAGCCCGGCAGCCGCCTCCTCGTAGCCGTCCCGCAGATCCGCGAAGCTGATCTGCCCGAGGGAGGCGATCTTGGTGCCCGGCCCGAGCGACCCTGCAACCCAGCGGGCCGCGCCGGCGCCCGCTGGGCCCACGACGTCGCGGGCGATCTGCGCCGCCTTGGTGGCCAGCTCCCGGGTGCGCGCCTCCAGGCCGTACTCAGCCAGCACCCACGGGAGGGTGCCGAAGCTGTCGGTCTCCACCACGTCGCAGCCGACGTCGAGGAACGAGCGGTGCAGGTCGGCCACCACGTCGGGGCGGGTGTCGACGAGGATCTCGTTGCAGCCTTCGAAGGCGGAGCCGCCGAAGTCGTCCGGTCCCAGGTGGCGCAGCTGGATGTTGGTCCCGGTCGCACCGTCGAAGACGACGACCCTCTCGCGCACCGCGTCGAGGTAGGAGCTCACCCGGACCAGGCTACAAGCGGCGGCCGCGGCGGCCTCCCGTATTCCTTGGCCGCCGGCGCCGGCCGGCGGGTAGCGTCGCCGCCCGTGCTGTCGGCGAAGGGCGTGACGCTCCACCGGGGGGCGCAGGTGATCCTCGAGCGGGTCTCGCTGTCGGTCGGGCCGCGCACCCGCCTCGGGGTCGTCGGGCCGAACGGCGTCGGCAAATCGACGCTGCTGCGCGTCCTCGCCGGCCTCGAAGTCCCCGACGAGGGTGCTGTGGAGCGATCGCCGGCGTCGCTGCGCGTCGGGTACCTGAGCCAGGAGCCCGACGCCTCGCCGCGCGAGACCGTGCGGGACTACCTGTCGCGGCGCACCGGCGTGGCGGCCGCGGGCCGCGAGCTCGACCGGCTCACCCGCGCCCTCGAGGCCGACCCTTCGCAGGTGGAGGCGTACTCCGATGCCCTCGAGCGCTTCCTAGCCCTGGGTGGCGACGACTTCGACGCCCGCACAGCGGTCGTCGGAGCGGACGTCGGGCTGCCCGCCGACCGGCTCGACGTGGCGGTCTCCGACCTTTCCGGCGGCCAGGCCGCGCGCGCCGGGCTCGCCGCGGTGCTCCTGTCCCGCTTCGACGTGTTCCTCCTCGACGAGCCCACCAACGACCTCGACTTCGCCGGCCTGGACCGACTCGAACGATTCCTCGGGGCGCTGCCGGCAGCCGTCGTGGTGGTGTCGCACGACCGGGTGTTCCTCGACCGCTCCGTCGACCGGATCCTCGAGATCGAGGAGCACCACCACACCGCCGCCGAGTACGCCGGCGGGTGGAGCGAGTATGTCGAGCGCCGCGCGGTCGCCCGCAGCCAGCAGGGCGAGGCCTACGAGGCCTGGGCCGCGGAGCGCGCCCGGCTGCGCGAGCGGATCCGCACCCAGCGCTCCTGGTCGGAGGCGGGCGTGAGAAAGGCCGTCAAGAAGCCTCGCGACCACGACAAGGCGCAGCGAAACTTCCGCACCAACAGGACCGAGAAGCAGGCCTCCAAGATCCGCCAGTCCGAGCGGGCCCTCGGGCGGCTCGGCACCGTCGGCAAGCCGTGGGAGGGCTGGGAGCTCCGGCTCGACCTGACGCCCGCCGGCCGCAGCGGCGACGTGGTCGCCCGCCTCGAGGGGGCCGTCGGGCAGAGGGGCGCCTTCACCCTCGGACCGCTCGACCTCGAGGTGGCCTGGGCGGACCGCATCGCGATCACCGGCCCGAACGGGGGAGGGAAGTCGACCCTCCTCGGAGTCCTCCTGGGGCGGGTGCCGCTGCGGGCCGGGCGGCGCTGGATGGGTCCCGGGGTGGCGGTCGGCGAGCTCGACCAGCGACGCCGCAGCCTGGGCCGCGGCGCAGACCTGCTCGCCGGGTTCGCCGCGGCGACCGGGCTGGTGCCGGCCGACGCCCGCACCCTGCTCGCCAAGTTCGGCCTCGCCGCCGACCACGTCCGCCGCCCGCTCGCGGCGCTCTCGCCGGGGGAGCGGACCCGGGCGCTGCTGGCCGCCCTGATGGCCGGCGGCACGAACTGCCTCGTGCTCGACGAGCCGACCAACCACCTCGACCTGCCGGCGATCGAGCAGCTGGAGGAAGCCCTCTCCCGCTACGAGGGCACCCTTCTGGTCGTGAGCCACGACCGGTGGCTGCTCGAGACCCTGACCGTCACCCGCACCTGGGTCGTCGACGCCGGCGGGGTGTGGGAGGGTGGATAGGCGAGGCCGCGCCGGAGGAACCGGTCGGGGAGGAACGCCGGGCGCGGTGGCCTTGGAGGGTCTCGTGCGCCGGCCGGGAGGAGGACCCGAAATGAGCGAACCGAGCAGGCGGGGTGGCTGGCCCGCCCCGATCGTCCCCGTCAACCATGTGGAGCCCGTGCCCCGCCGCATACGGGCCGTCCTGGGAGGCGAGACCGTGGTCGACACCACGGCGGCGCGCTACGTGTGGGAGTGGCCGCACTACCCGCAGTACTACCTGCCGCTCGGGGACGTCCTCGCGGGGGTTCTCGTGGCGGAGGAGGTCACCGAGGACAGCCCCCGGGGCGCCGTGGAGGTCCACGCCGTGCGGGTCGGCGACCAGGTGCGCCACGGCGCCGCACGGGTGCTGCGCGCGTCGAGCGTGGACGGCCTCGCCGGCACGGTGCGCTTCGACTGGGGGGCGATGGACGCCTGGTTCGAGGAGGACGAGCGGGTGTTCGTGCATCCGCGCAGCCCCTACATCAGGGTGGACGCCCTCCGCTCGACGCGGGCCGTTCGGGTCGAGCTCGACGGCGTGCGGCTCGCCGAGTCGGCCTCGCCCGTGATGGTCTTCGAGACCGGTCTGCCCACGCGGTACTACCTCGACCGCACCGACGTCGACTTCAGCCACCTGCTGGCGAGCGACACCGTGACCGAGTGCCCCTACAAGGGGAGGACGACCGGCTACTGGTCCGTCGACGTAGGACGAGGTGTGCAGCGCGACCTTGCGTGGTGCTACGACTTCCCGACCCGCCAGCTGCTGCCCATCGCCGGTCTCATCGCCTTCTACAACGAGAAGGTCGACATCAGCGTCGACGGCGTCCTCGAGCAGCGACCGGCGACGCACTTCGGCTGACGCCGACGGCCCCCCGGTTTCCGGTCGGCTGCCGGTCCCGACCGTAGCCCCGGTAGGCTCGCCCGTCGCATGAAGATCTACACGCGCAGGGGCGACGACGGCACCACCGGCCTGCTCTTCGGGGGCAGGGTGCCGAAGGACTCCGCCGTCATCGCTGCGAACGGAGCCGTCGACGAGGCGCAGGCCGCCCTGGGCGCGGCGCGGGCCCAGGTGGAGCGGGGCTCGGAGCTCGACGGCCTTCTCGTGGCGCTCGAGCGCGACCTGTACGTGCTGATGGCCGAGATCGCCACGTCGGAGGACAACAGGGCGAAGCTTCAGCCCGGCGTCACCCGCGTCACGAAGGAGATGGTCATGGCCCTGGAGCAACGGATCGACGCGCTGGCCGGTCGCTTCCCGCCGCTCGAGGACTTCGTGATCCCCGGCCACGACCCGGTCTCGGCGGCACTGGACGTGGCCCGCACCGCGGTCCGGCGTGCCGAGCGCAAGGCGATCGAGGTGCCCCCCCGGTCCCGGCCCTCCCCTCTCGTCGTCGCCTACCTGAACCGCCTGTCGGACCTGGTATGGACGATGGCGCGCTGGCAGGAGCACGGCGAGTCGCTGCTGTCCCGGAAGGCGGCGCCCGCGGGGGCGGCGCCCGGTCCGGCGCCCGGTCCGGCGCCCGGGGAGACCGCGGGAGGCGACCGGTGACGCCGCCCCGGTTCGAGCTGGCGCCCGAGATCCCGGCCGGCGTCGCCGTCCTCGGGGTTCCCGTCTTCGTCGACCTGTCCACACCGGCGAGAGCGGGGGCCGAGATCGACCGGCGGTACCTGGCCCAGAGGCGCTTCGCGGGCAGGCCCGGCGACGCCCAGGCCCTGCTCGCCGACGACGGCACCACGGTCGTCGCCCTCGGAGTCGGGGACGCCGGTTCCGTCGACGCCGACGCGCTCCGCCGCGCCGGCGCCGCCCTTGCCCGCCACGCGGGCGACGCCACCGAGGTGGCCACCACGCTGACGGCCGCGGGCCGTGGAGCGGACCTCGCCGCGGCTGTCGTGGAAGGCGTGGGCCTGGGCTCGTACCGGGTGAGCGGGGCGCGGACCAGACCGGCGGCCGACGGCAAGGCCCGCCTCGAACGGGTGACGATCGTGGGCGCCGGCGCAGGCCTCGCCGCCGGCGTCGCCCGGGGCCAGGTCTGCGTGGACGCCACCTGGCGAGCCCGGGACTGGGTCAACCGGCCCGCGCGCGACATGACCCCTCGCGAGCTGGCCCGGGCCGCGGTAGACGCCGCGGAGGGAACCGGCGTGACCGTCGACGTCTGGGACGAGGACCGCATCGCGGCCGAGAGGCTCGGCGGTCTGCTCGGCGTCGCGGCCGGGGCCGCCGAGCCGCCGCGCCTCCTGCGGCTCGGGTACGAGCCGGCGGGTCGCCGGAAGGCGGTACCCACCGTCGCCCTCGTCGGCAAGGGCATCACCTTCGACTCGGGGGGCCTGTCCCTGAAGCCCGCGGCGTCGATGACGACCATGAAATCCGACATGGGAGGCGCCGCGGCGGTCATCGCCTCCACCGTCGCCCTCGCCACCCTGGGCGCTCCGGTGCGGGTCGTGGGCTGGGTGGCGGCCACCGAGAACATGCCCAGCGGCACGGCCCTGCACCCCGGCGACGTCATCGTCGCCCGCAACGGCACCAGCGTGGAGGTGCTCAACACGGACGCCGAGGGGCGCCTGGTGCTCGCCGACGCCCTGTCCCTGGCGGCCGAGGAGGAGCCCGACGCCATCGTCGACATCGCCACCCTCACCGGTGGCCAGCGGGTCGCCCTCGGCCCCGGCGTGGCGGCGGTCATGGGCACCGACCGTTCGCTGGTGCAGCGGATCCTCGAAGCGGGGCGCGCTGCCGGCGAGCCGGCGTGGGAGCTGCCGCTCTTCGCCCCGTACCGCAAGAAGCTCGACTCCGACGTCGCGGACCTCCGCAACGTCACCGGGGACAGCGCCGCCTCCGCGGTGATGGCCGCCCTCTTCCTTCAGGAGTTCGCCGGCGGCCGCCCCTGGGCGCACCTCGACATCGCCGCGCCGTCGTGGGTCGACGCCGACGACGGCTGGATCGCCAAGGGCGCGACCGGCTGGGGCACCCGGACGCTGATCGAGCTGGTGCGCACCTGGACCTGACCGGGGCGGTGGCGGCGTCCGGCGCCCTCCGGCGCGACACCCGGCCCGGCGGTCAGATCGCCCGGCTCACCGAGGACATGTTGAAGTCCGCCACCCGGAGAGGGGGCATCGCCGTGCGGGTGAAGTAGTCGCACCACTCGCGTGGCAGCGTCGGCCCGCTGCTGCCGGCCTCGACGACCCGGCCGAGCACGTCGACGGGGCTCTCGTTGAACCGGAAGTTGTTGACGGCGCCGACGACCTCGCCGCCCTCGACGAGGTACACGCCGTCGCGGGTCAGGCCGGTGAGCAGCAGCGTCTGGGGATCGACCTCGCGGATGTACCACAGGCAGGTGAGCAGCAGCCCCCGCTCGGTGCGACCGATCATGGCGTCGACGCCGGCGGGACCGCACGCGGCGCCGTCCACGATCAGGTTGTCGACGTAGGGGGTGACCGCCAGCCCGGTCATTTGCGCCGAGTGGCGGGTCTGGACCAGGGCGGCGAGGGTGCCGTCGGCGATCCACGCCGTCGGGGCGAGCCCGAACCCGTTGTCGTACACCGACTGCATGGCGCTGGACTCGTGGGCGACGACGAAGGGGGCGCATCGCAGCCGCGTGTCCGCCGGATCGCTGCGAAGGCTGAGCGCCACGTCGCCGAGGCGGTCCCCGACGCGGGTGCCGCCGCCCGGACGGCTGAAGACCGTCCGGCCGTCGTGGGCGTCGCGTGCCCCGGCGGACCAGTACAGGGAGATCATGAGGTCCGCCACGGCGCTGGGCGGCAGGATCGTCTCGTAGCGGCCGGGCGGCAGGGACACCCGCCGCTCCGCCCAGGCGAGCCTCTCCGCCAGCCCCCCGGTCAGCGCCTCGACGTCCACGCCGGCGAAGGTGGCCGCCGGCACGCCCGCCCACGCCGAGCGGTCGTGGTCGTCGGACTTCGCGTTGATCTCCAGGTGCCCGGTCGGCTGCTCGTGGCGGACCCTCAGGCCGGCCGAGGTGCCGACGTAGGTCGTGCGCACCTCGTGCTCCGCGTAGCCGAACAGCAGGTGGCGTGACGCGCCCGCCCGCTCGAACGCGTCGCCGAGCGCCGGTGCCAGGCCTGCGAACACGCCGATCGAGGACTCCGCCGGCGGCGTCTCCCAGCCGCGCGCGCTGCCGGACACGAGCGGACCGCGGTCCTCCGAGGGCGTGGCCGCGCGGGCCGTGCGCTCGGCGTCGCGGACCGTCTCCTCCAGGGAGTCGACGGTGACGTCCTGGCGGGACACCACGCCGGCCGCCTCCCCGGAGACGGCGATCACCGTGACCTGGCGGTCGCGGGCGATGCCGTTGGTGGTCAGCGTGTTGGCGGCCCAGCGGAGGTTGGCGGTGACCACCTCCTCGGCGATGACCACGCACCCGTCCGTGCGGGACAGGCCGAGGGCCCGTTCGACGAGCTCCTGCGGCGACGGCTCCGCCGTCACCGGCCCGACTCGCGTGTCGTGTTCAGGATCCGGATGTTCCGGAACAGCGCGGCGGGGCAGCCGTGGCTGACCGGCGCCACCTGCCCCGGCTGGCCCTTGCCGCAGTTGAAGGCGCCGCCGAGCACGTAGGTCTCCTCCCCGCCGACGGCCTCCATGGACCCCCAGAACTCGGTGGTGGTGCCCTGGTAGGCGGCGCCGCGCACCTGGCCGGCGAGGCGCCCTCCACGGACGCGGAAGAACCTCTGGCCGGTGAACTGGAAGTTGTAGCGCTGCATGTCGATCGACCAGCTCTTGTCGCCCATCACGTAGAGCCCCTCGCCGAGGGCGTCGAGCAGCTCCGCCGTCGAGGGTCCGCCGGCGGCCGGCTGGAGGGACACGTTGGCCATCCGCTGGAGGGGCACGTGCCGGGCGGAGTCGGCGAAGGCGCAGCCGTTGGAGCGGCCCAGACCCTGGCGGGCCGCCATGCGCCTGTCGAGCTGGTAGCCGACGAGGACCCCGTCGCGCACGAGGTCCCACGACTGGGCGGCGACACCCTCGTCGTCGTAGCCGACCGTGGCGAGGCCGTGCTCGACGGTCCGGTCGCCGGTGACGTGCATGACCGGCGATCCGTAGCGGAGGCTGCCGAGCCTGTCGACGGTGGCGAAGGACGTGCCGGCGTAGGCGGCCTCGTAGCCCAGGGCCCGGTCCAGCTCGGTGGCGTGGCCGACCGACTCGTGGATGGTGAGCCACAGGTTCGACGGGTCGATCACCAGGTCGTAGCTGCCCGCGTCGACGGACGGCGCCCCCATCTTCTCGGCGAGCAGGTCGGGCATCTCCGCCAGCTCGCCGTCCCAGTCCCAGCCGGTCCCCGTCAGGTACTCCCAGCCGCGGCCCGCCGGCGGCGCCAGCGTGCGCATGGTCTCGAAGGCCCCGCTGGAGCGGTCCACCGCCACCGCCGTGGCGCCGGGGTGGACCCGGACCCGCTCCTGGGTGGTCGTCGTGCCGGCGAGGTCGGCGTAGAACTTGTCCTCTTGCACAGCGGCGACCGAGGCGTCGGCGTGGGCGACCCGGGGGTGGCCGAGGAGGCGCCCCGTCCACTCGACGAGGAGCGCGGCGCGCTCCTCCGGGGGCACCTCGAACGGGTTGACGCTGTAGGACGACACCCACGTCGCGTCGGGGTAGACCTCCTCGCCGGCGAGCTCCACCCTCTCGGTGGTCAGGGGCGCCGCGACGCGTGCGACCTCGACGGCCTCCGCCGCGGCCCGCGCCGCCGCATCCGGGTTGAGCCGGCTGGAGGCGGCGAAGCCCCACACCCCGCCGTGGAGCACCCTGACGGACAGGCCGGCCGACTCCTGCTCGGCGGCGCCCTCGAGGACCCGGTCCCGAACGCGCACGTCGACGGAACGGCTGCGCTCCACCCGCAGCTCGGCGTGGCTCACCCCCGCCTCGCGGGCACGGCTGAGCGCGGCGTCGGCCAGGTGGCGCAGCGGGAGGGCCGCGAAGCTTTCGTTGATCCTGCGGCTGGTGCTCATCGGGTCACGCCTTACGGTAGGCCCGCACCGCGAGGGGTGCGAACACGGCGAAGAGGCCCACCAGCCACACTGCGCTCTGCCAGCCGTGCGTGGCGAGGGGGCCGCCGAGGCAGAGGGCCCGCATCTCCTCGGTGAAGATGCCGAGAGGCTGGTTCTTGGCGAACCCCTGCATCCAGCCGGGCATGCTGTAGAAGGGGACGAAGGCCGGGCTGACGAAGGTGAGCGGGAACACCCAGATGAACCCGAACGCCTGCACCGACTCCTCGTCCTTGATGGACAGGCCCGTGAATGCCGACAACGCACACACGACGACACCGAACGCCAGGGCCAGGAGGATCATCAGCACCGCCGGGAGCGCCCCGTTCTCGAAGCGGAAGCCGACCCCGTAGGCCACCACCGTCAAGACGAGCATCGTCACGAGCAGCCGGATGAGGTCGGCGCCGAGGCGGCCGAGCAGCACGGCCGAGCGCGCCATCGGCATGGACTTGAGGCGGTCGATGGAACCCCTTTTCAGCTCCTGCGCGAGGGAGATGCCCGTTCCGAAGGACGTGAACGCCCCCGTCTGGACGATGACGCCGGGGAACAGGTAGTTGACGTAGCCGCCCTTGACCCGGACGGGGATCGCCCCGCCGAACACGTAACGGAAGAGGAGCATGAACATCACGGGCTGCACCACGATGAACACGATGTACGCGGGGACCCGGTTCCACGCCAGCAGGTTGCGCCTGGTGATGGCCCACGAATCCGAGGCGACCCAGCGCAGCCGGCGGCCGAGCGGGTGGGGCGTGAACGGCAGGGCCTCCCCCACGAGGGGCGCGGCCGCGGCCGCGGCGGCCACGGTCAGTCCTCTCCCGCGGTGACGGCGGCCGCCCCGCGACGGGACCGGCGCCGCCGGCCCCGGCCGGTTCCGCCCGGCCCGCCGTCCTCCGCGGCGTGCCCGGTGAGGGCCAGGAACACGTCGTCGAGCGACGGCCGGCGCAAGGCCAGCCCGTGGATGTCGATGCTCGCGGCGTCGAGCTCGCGGACAGCCTGCACGATGGCCTGCGAGCCGCGGTGGCCCACCCGGATGCCGACCAGGCCGGTGGTGTCGTCCACGGTCGGCGTGCCGTCGCCCAGACCCGCCACCGCCCGCAGGGCGTCGTCGCGGCGGGAACGGTCCGGTACCGAGAACTCCACCACGTCGCCGCCGACCCGATCCTTGAGCCGCTCCGGGGTGCCGGCGGCGATGACGCGGCCGCGGTCGATCACGACGATCTCGTCGGCGAGCTCGTCCGCCTCGTCGAGGTACTGGGTGGTGAGCAGCAGCGTCGTGCCGCCGGCCACCAGATCGTGGATGATCTCCCACATCCCGACCCTGCTGCGCGGGTCGAGCCCGCTGGTCGGCTCGTCGAGGAAGAGCACGGCGGGGCGCGCGACGAGGCTGGCGGCGAGGTCCAGACGGCGCTGCATCCCCCCCGAATAGGTCTTCGCCTGGCGGTCCGCGGCGTCGGACAGGCCGAAGCGCTCGAGAAGCTCGGCCGCCCTCGCGCGGCCCTCGGGTCTGGGGAGGTGGTAGAGGCGGGCGACGAGCTCCAGGTTCTCCCGTCCGGTGAGGTAATCGACGATGGCGGTGGACTGGCCCGCCAGGCCGATGATCTCCCGCACCGCCGCCTCGTGGTGGACGACGTCGCGGCCCTCGACGACCGCCCTGCCGGCGTCGGGCTTGAGCAACGTCGTCAGGATCCGGACCGCTGTCGTCTTGCCGGCGCCGTTCGGGCCGAGCACCCCGAGCACCGTCCCCCGCGGGACCGCGAAGTCGACACCTCGAAGGGCGCGCACCTGCCCGAAGGACTTCACCAGGCCTTCCACCAGTATCGCCGGGCCGCTACCGGTCATGGGTCGACGGTACCGCGGCCTATGGCCCGCAGCCCAGCGGCACGAAAGGGTCACGCAGGCCCGGCGGCGAGGGCGACGGCCGCATCGATGACGGCCAGGTGGGCGCCGGCCGACGGGAGGTTGCCGAGCAGCTCTGCGGACACGGGGTCCGCGGCCTCCGACAGCAGGCCGAGCCCGCCGCCGAGGCCGACCACGGCCTCCATGCGCTCGTGGGCCTCGTCCCAGCGTTCGAGGCTGGCGAGGGCCCGCACGGCCCACAGCGAGGCCAGCAGGTCCGGGCTGTCGGGGCCGGCCCACCCGTCGTCGACCTGCTCGGGGTAGCGGTAGAGCAGCGGGCCCGCTCCGAGCCTGTCGAGCACCCGGTCCACCGAGGCCCTCACGATCGGGTGGCCCGCCGGCCACGGACCCCTCCACGCGACGCGCAGGAGGGCGGCGTCCGGCTCGTCGCCGGCGGACGGCGCACCGTCGCGGCGCAGCCCCCCGTCGAAGGCGAGGCCGTCGCTCTCCAGCCAGGCGAGGATCCCTCGCGCCTCCTCGTGCCAGGCTGCGGCGTCCAGGTCGAAGGGGTTGGCGGCGCGGGCCACGCGCGCCAGGCGGTCGAGCGCGAACCACGCCTGGACCCTCGAGGCGACGAGCAGCGCAGGCCGGCGGGCGACGTCGGGCGGCCGGGCTCCGGGACCGCCGGACTCCCACACGCCGGCGTCGGGCTCCGCCCAGTGGGCGGCGATCCAGTCGGCCGCCGCGCGCAGCGCCGGCCACGCCGCCGACAGGGGGGTGAGCGCCCCCGCCCCGCCGGCCCCGCCGGCCGCCCCGCCAGCCGTCCCGGACCCGGAAGCGCCGCCCGTGGCGGTCCCGCTGCGGGTCGCCGCGCCGCTCGCCCCGATGGCGGCTGCCACGTCCCCGTAGAGGTCGATGTCCACCACGCCCTCGGGGCGGCCCACGACCACAGGCTGCGAGGCGCGCCAACCGGCCAGGCCCAGCTCCTCGCGGGCGGGCACCGGCTGGCCGTCCGGGTCGAGCGCCGGCGGCCACGGCAGCGGCGCTGCCGACGCGGCCCGCCGCAGCCACGCCTCGGCGGCCTCGGCGTCGTCCGCCATGCCGACCGACGCGAGGATCCTGGCTGCCGCGGCGGCGTCCCGCCAGCGGACCGACCGGTCGTCGGCGGTGCGCTCGCCGCCGGCCCGCCGCGGGAGCGACGTCGTGCCCGCGGCGACCGGCGCGCCTCCCGGCCCGGTCAGGCAGCGGACCGCCAGGAGGCTCCGCTGCACCGCCTCCCGGTAGGGCCCGTCGTAGGCGACGGGCGCCACCCAGCTGCGCCACGCCGCCTCCGTGCGCCCGGCCAGGCCGAGGGCGGCGTCGAGCGACGCGGCCGGCGGTGCTTCGCGGCGCTCCACCGACACCACGAAGCCCTCACCCGGCTCGAGGCGTGTCGTGGCCCGCCAGCGGGGACGGTCCCGGTGCAGAGGCGCCGCCTCGAAGGGCAGCCCGGCGCGGAACATCACCCCGTCCACCACGAGCCCCTCCGCAGAGGCGACCACCTCGTGCGGGGGCCGGAAGGCGCCCGCCGGCACCACCTCGACCTCCACGTCCACGGGGCCCGACAGGGCCCGGACCACCCGGACGACCCGCCCGTCCGTCGATGCCCCCGGCCCCGACCAGGGCAGGAAGTCGCGGACCGAGAGCCTGCGCCCCCCGCCCCCGTCCAGGACCGTCTCGACCACGTTGGTCCCCGGCCGGTACCCCTGATGGCCCGCCGGCAGCCGCCGGGCGGCCCCGGCCCCCGTGCGCACGGGGCCGACGCGCAGCGCGCCGCCCGACGGGTCGAGCAGCCCCCACAGCACCGGTGGGCCTGCGAGGCCGGCAGGGGAGTACCAGTCGATGGTCCCGTCGGCCGCCACGAGCGCGCCGTGGGTGCCGTCGCCGATCCACGCGCGGGCACCGAGAGGCACCCGCGAGCTGTCGGTGATCACGGCGGGGCTAGCCGCCCACCTCGACGATTTCGACCTCGAGCGGGCCGCTCGGCGCCTCGTAGGTGACGTGGTCGCCCCGGCGCCGGCCGATCAGCGCCTGCCCGAGGGGCGACTGCGGGGAGACGACCGAGACGCCCTCGCGCCGCTCCTCGATGGAGCCGATCATGTACTTCTCGGCTTCCTCGTCGCCGGCGTAGCGAAGCGCCACCACGGCGCCCGCGGTGACCTCTCCCCCCGCGCCGGCCGCGCTGTCCACGATCTCGGCGTCGCGCAGCATCGCTTCCAGCTGGCGGATGCGAGCCTCCATCTTGCCCTGCGAGTCCTTGGCCGCGTGGTAGTCGCCGTTTTCCGACAGGTCGCCGAGGGCCCGCGCCGCCTCGATCGCCCGGGCGATCTCGATCCGCCCGCGGGTGCGCAGGTCCTCGAGTTCGGCCGCCAGCCGGTCGTAGGTGTCCTGGGTCAGGTGCGTGGCCATAGGGTCAGGGTAGTGGCGGTTGACGGGAAGACGACCGATCGGCGACACTGAGGGGACCATGATTGCCGCCGGCGCCACCCCGACAGCCACGATCGTAATTACCGTGTAGCGCATCGGCGGACGAGCCGGTGCGTGGTCGACCGTCCCCGGGGGGACGGTCGTTTTGTGTCCAGACCACCGAGGGAGAAACAGACCAGGCCGTGACGTCCCACAAGATCGCCGTGATTCCCGGAGACGGGATCGGCTCCGAGGTCATCGCAGAGGCATTGAAGGTGGCGCGCGCCGCGGGAGCCGACCTGGATCTCACCGAGTACGACCTCGGGGGCCGGCGCTACCTGGCCACCGGCGAGGTGCTGCCCGACGCGGTGCTCGAAGAGCTGCGCCGGTTCGACGCCATCCTCCTCGGCGCCGTCGGCACCCCCGACGTGCCCCCCGGGGTGCTCGAGCGGGGCCTCCTCCTGCGGATGCGCTTCGAGCTCGACCTGTACGTGAACCTCCGCCCCTTCGTCGCGGCGGCGAGCGTCGGGGCCGGCGTACCGATCGACTTCGCCGTGGTGCGGGAGAACACCGAGGGCGCGTACGCCGGCGA
Organism: Actinomycetes bacterium; assembly: GCA_021788115.1. GTDB lineage: Bacteria > Actinomycetota > Acidimicrobiia > Acidimicrobiales > Palsa-688 > JAJYLA01. The sequence continues at coordinate 17,168 of JAJYLA010000042.1, forward strand.
GGGCGGCTTCCTCCGCAAGGGCACCACGGCGGAGGTCGCCACCCAGGGCTCGGTCAACACCCGCGCCGGGGTGGAGCGGTGCGTGCGCTTCGCCTTCGACCTGGCGCGCTCGCGGGCGCGCCGCCACCTGACCCTGGTGCACAAGACCAACGTGCTGACCTTCTCGGGGGATCTGTGGCAGCGCACCTTCGACCAGGTCGCCCTCGAGTACCCCGACGTGTCGACCGCCTACACGCACATCGACGCGGCGTGCATCTACTGCGTCGAGTCCCCCCAGCGCTACGACGTCGTGGTGACCGACAACCTCTTCGGCGACATCCTCACCGACCTCGCCGGCGCCGTGGCCGGCGGGATCGGCCGGGCGGCGTCCGCGAACCTGAACCCTGCCCGGACCGGGCCGTCTCTCTTCGAGCCGGTGCACGGCTCCGCGCCCGACATCGCCGGCACCGGCCGGGCGGATCCCACCGCCGCCATCGTCTCGGCGGCCATGATGCTCGATTTCCTGGGGGCGGCAGACGCCGCGTCCCGTGTCACCAAGGCGGTCGAGGGCTTCCACCCCGACCGCAGCCTGTCGACGACCGAGGTCGGCGACGCCATAGCAGAAAGGGTGTAGCACCGATGCCGATCACGAAGACCGAGAAGATCTGGATGGACGGGGAGCTCGTCGACTGGGACGACGCCCGGATCCACATCCTGACCCACACCTTGCACTACGGCTGCGGGGTCTTCGAGGGCATCCGGGCGTACCCGACCGATTCCGGGCCGGCGGTGTTCCGGCTCACCGACCACATCACCCGCCTGTTCAACTCGGCGAAGATCTTCCTCATCGACGTTCCCTTCACGCCCGCGGAGATCGTCGAGGCGACGAAGACGACGGTGAGGGTCAACGGGCTGCCCGAGTGCTACATCCGGCCGCTCGTCTACCTCGGCTACGGAGAGATGGGCCTCAACCCGCTGTACGCGCCGGTCAACGTGTCCATCGCCGCGTGGCCGTGGGGCTCCTACCTCGGGGACGAGGGGGTCGCCAACGGGGTGCGGATGAAGATCAGCTCCTGGCGGCGCCACGACCCCAACGCCATGCCCCCCGCCGCCAAGGGCACCGGCATGTACATCAACTCCTCGATGGCGAAGATGGAGGCCCTCAAGGCCGGCTACGACGAGGCCATCCTCCTCTCCCCCCAGGGATACGTCAGCGAGTGCACCGGGGAAAACATCTTCGTCGTGCGCGGCGGGCGGATCCTCACCCCCCCCACGTCCGCCGGCGCCCTCGAGGGCATCACCCAGAGCTCGGTGGTCACCATCGCGAAGGACCTCGGCTACGACGTGGAGGCCGTCAACATCCTGCGATCGGACCTCTACACCGCCGACGAGGCGTTCCTGTCGGGGACCGCCGCCGAGGTCGTGCCGATCGCTTCCGTCGACGACCGGGTGGTCGGCGACGGCACCCCCGGCCCCATGACCCGGCGGATCCAGGAGGTGTACCACGCAGCGGTGCGCGGCGAGGTCGACCGGTACAAGGACTGGGTCGAACATGTCGGCTGATCCCGGCCACGGGGGCGCACGGCCGGCCGCTCACCAGCACGGCTACCCGCTGCCGCAGCTCCCCGCCTCCGTCGACGTGTACGACACGACGCTGCGCGACGGCAGCCAGCAGGAGGGCCTGTCGCTCACCGTCGACGACAAGCTGCGGGTCGCCGAGCAGCTCGACCACCTGGGCGTGCAGTACATCGAGGGCGGCTGGCCGGGTGCCAACCCCAAGGACGAGGAGTTCTTCCGCCGAGCGGCCGGCGGCGACCTGCACCTCGAGACCGCCACGCTGGTGGCGTTCGGGTCGACCCGCAAGGCCGGCGGGCGCGCCGAGACCGACCCGGTCCTCGCCGACCTGCTGGCCGCCCGCACGCCCGTCGTGTGCCTCGTCGCCAAGGCGGCCGAGTGGCACGTCACCGAGACGCTGCGCAGCACCCTGACCGAGGCGATCGACATGGTCGCGGACTCCGTGGGCTACCTCGTCTCGCAGGGCCGGCGGGTCTTCCTCGACGCCGAGCACTTCTTCGACGGCTACCGCGCCAACCCGCGGTTCAGCACCGACGTGCTGACGGCGGCCGCCGGCGCCGGGGCCGAGGTGCTGGTGCTGTGCGACACCAACGGCGGGACGCTGCCCTTCGAGGTGGAGCGCATCGTCGGAGAGGTGGGAGGTTCGGTCGACTGGCGCCTCGGCTGCCATTTTCACAACGACTCCGGCTGTGCGGTCGCCAACTCGCTCATGGCCGTCCGCATGGGTGTGTCCCAGGTGCAGGGGTGCGTCAACGGCTACGGGGAGCGCACCGGCAACGCCGACCTGACCGCGGTCGTGCCCGACCTCAGCCTGAAGATGCGGGTGGGCACGATCGGCGACGAGGGCCTCGCCCGGCTCACCGCCGTCTCCCACCACATCGCCGAGCTGGTCAACATCGCCCCGCGCCCGCACCAGCCCTTCGTCGGCGTGTCCGCCTTCGCCCACAAGGCCGGGCTGCACACCAGCGCCATCGCCCGGGCCAGCGCCGCCTACGAGCACGTGCACCCGCAGTCGGTCGGCAACGGCACCCGCTTCGTGGTCAGCGAGATGGCCGGGCGCTCCACGGTCGCGCTGAAGGCGGAGCAGCTGGGACTGTCCATCGGCGACCGCGCCCTCGCCGAGGTCGTGGAAAAGCTCAAGGACCTCGAGCACCGCGGCTACCACTACGAGGTCGCCGACGGCTCCCTCGAGCTGTTGATGCGCGCGGCCACCGGCTGGAAGCAGACGTTCTTCTCCCTCGAGTCGCACCGGGTGATCACCGACTTTCGCGAGGACGGCAGCTTCGTCACCGAGGCCACCGTCAAGGTCATCGTCGGCGACGACCGGATCATCGCCACCGCCGAGGGCAACGGCCCGGTCAACGCCCTCGACGCCGCCCTGCGCAAGGCGATCGGCCCGGTGTTCCCGGAGCTGGCGCACGTGCACCTCACCGACTTCAAGGTGCGCGTGCTCGACACCCGGCAGGGAACCGCCGCGGTCACGCGCGTGCTGATCGACACCAGCGACGGCGAGCGCACGTGGACCACGATCGGCGTGTCGGAGAACATCATCGAGGCCTCGTGGGAGGCCCTGCAGGACTCCATCGTGTTCGGTTTGTTGCTCCGCGGCGCCGGGCCCCAGCAGAATCGCGACTCGTGACCCAACCAGACCACGTCCCCCTCCAGGCGAGCGACCGGGTCCGCCCGTCGGCGCTTCTACCCCCGCCGGACCGCTGGTACCTCGAGCGCCCCGCCGAGCAGGTCGACCTGATCCAGCCCACCGGGCCGCGCCTGGGCGCCACCGGACCGGATCTCGGCTACGGGCTGAAGCTGGCCCGTCGCTTCGAAGGCAGGCTCGATCTGACCGCCGGCGAAAGCGCCAAGGACGTGATCGCCGGGTGCTTCGCGTGCGGGTCGCGCCGGGCGGCGACCCTCGGCAGGGCTCCGGTGATCCACGACATGGAGTGGGCGTACACCCTGTGGGGCTACCTGGGCGGCGCCCCCGACGATCTCGTCGCCTGGCGCAAGCCGCTCTTCCGCGGCGCCGCCGAGGACTACTGGGGCCGGCGCGAGATCGCCGACGCGGTGCGGGCCGAGGCCCTGAAGCTGACGCCCGCGGAGGTGCGCGACCGTCTTCGGCTCGGGTCCTGGAAGGGCCTGCTCATCGTTTGAGGGTGGGAGGCATGCACGGGGTGACCACGACGTGACGACGGCGATGTCCATCGCTGATGCCGACGCCGCGCTGACCGGCGCCGGCCAGATGTTCGAAGTGGACGAGGTCGAGGTGCGGGGCATCCCGACCAGGGTGTGGAAGAACTGCCCGGCCACGCTCGGCGACATCCTGGCGCTGAGCCGCGGGTACGGGGAGAGGACCTTCATCGTCTACGAGGACGAGCGCATGACCTTCGAGCAGCACTTTCGCGCCGCGGCGCACCTGGCGCGCGTTCTGCGGGACCGCTTCGGTGTGCGCGAGGGCGACCGCGTGGCGGTCGCGATGCGCAACTACCCCGAGTGGTCCGTCGCCTTCTGGGGCGCGGCGGCCGCCGGCGCCGTCGTCGTCCCCCTCAACGCCTGGTGGACCGCCGACGAGCTCCGGTTCGGCCTGGCCGACTCGGCCACCAGGGTGCTGCTCTGCGACGGGGCCCGCGCGGCGCGCCTCGCCGGTCACGTCGGTGACCTGCCCGACCTCGCCGCGACCGTGGTCGCCCGGGCAGGCGACGGCGGGGGTGTGCCGGCGGGGATGCTGCGCTGGGAGGAGGTGCTCGGCGAGATACCCGACGCGGTCGAGCTGCCCCGGGTCGCGCTGAGCAGCGACGACGACGCCACCATCTTCTACACCTCGGGGACGACGGGCCGCGCGCGGGGCGCCCTCGGCACCCACCGCAACATCTGCACGAACCCGATGAGCCTTCTCTACGTAGCCACCCGCGCCGCTGCGCGGGCCGGCAAGGAGCCGCCCGGGCCGGAGGACCCGCAGAGCGCCTACCTGCTGTCGGTGCCCCTGTTCCACGCCACCGGCTGCCACTCGGTGCTGCTGACCAACGTGCTCGTGGGCGGCAAGCTGGTGATGATGCGCCGCTGGGACGCCGGCCGGGCGCTGGAGCTCATCGAGCGGGAGCGGGTCACCACGTTCGGGGGTGTCCCGACGATGGTGATGCAGGTCCTCGACCACCCCGACTTCGACGCCCACGACATCTCGAGCGTGACCGGCATCGGCTACGGCGGGGCGCCGGCGCCGCCTGAGCTGGTCCGGCGGATCGAGGCGGCCTTCGGGTCGGTCCCGGCATCCAACGGGTACGGTCTGACCGAGACGTCGTCCCTCTCGACGATGAACACCGGCGATGACTATCTGCGCAAGCCCGACAGCGTCGGGCCGCCCGTGCCCGTCGTGACCGTCAAGGTCGTCTCCCCCGAGGGCGAGGATCTCGCCGCCGGCGAGGTGGGGGAGCTGTGGATCAAGGGCCCCAACGTCGTCAAGGGTTACTGGCTGCTGCCAGAGGAGACGGCCGAGACTTTCACCGACGGGTGGCTGCACACCGGCGACATCGCCCGCATCGACGACGAAGGCTTCGTGTACATCGTCGATCGCGCCAAGGACATGCTGATCCGCGGCGGCGAGAACGTGTACTCCGTGGAGATCGAGAACGTGCTCTACGAGCACCCGGCCGTCGCCGACGCCGCCGTGATCGGCATCCCCCATCCGGTCCTCGGGGAGGAGGTCGGCGCGGTGGTGCAGCTGCGTGCCGGCGCCCATGCCACCGAGGCCGAGCTGCGCGAGCACGTGGCGGAGAGGCTGGCGGCGTTCAAGGTTCCCGCGCGGGTGTGGTTCCTCGAGGGCCCCCTGCCGCGCAACCCCGCCGGCAAGATCTTGAAGAAGACCCTCCGCGACGAGCTGCTCGGCCCGCCGGCGGTCTGAGGGGCCGCGGGGCGGTCAGCCGGCCCGCCGGCGGTGCGAGGGCCGGGAGGTCAGCCGGCGCGCCGGCGGTGCGAGGGCCGGGAGGTCAGCGGGCGCCCTCGAGGAAGTCCGCGAGGCGGTCGAGGTCCCCGGGGGTCGCCACGTTGGCCCGCTGGGACCCCTCGACGGTGCGTTTGACCATCCCGGACAGCTCCGCGCCCGGCCCGAGCTCGAGGAAGTGGCTGACCCCGAGGGCCGCCACGGCGAGCATGGATTCGCGCCAGCGCACCGGCGACACGAGCTGGCGGGAGAGCAGGTCCGGCCAGCCGTCGCGGCGCGCCGCCGCCTCGACGTTGGTCACGACGTCCACGGCGGCACGGCCGAACGCGGCGCCGGCCAGGGCGGCGTCGAGCAGCGCCTGCGCCGGAGCCATCAGCGGCGAGTGGAAGGCGCCGCCGACGGCCAGCGGCATGACCCGCTTGGCGCCCAGCTCCTTCGCCGCCTCCCCGGCTGCGGCCACCCCGTCGGCGGTGCCGGCGATGACGACCTGGCCGGGGGCGTTGTCGTTGGCGGGCCATGCCCCCTCGACGCCTTCGCACGCCTTGGCGACCAGTTCCGGCTCCAGACCGAGGATCGCGGCCATCGTGCCCGGCGCCGCCTCCGCCGCCGCCTGCATGGCCTCCCCCCGCGCCACCACCAGCCTCGCCCCCTCCTCCGCGTCGAGCGCCCCGGCCGCGACGAGCGCGGTGTACTCGCCGAGACTGTGGCCCGCCACCGCTGCCGGCGCCACGTAGGCCACGCCGCTCGCCCTCGCGGCCTGCAGCACGACCAGGCTGTGGGCGTAGGCGGCGAGCTGGGCGTTGCGTGTCGCCCGCAGCGTCTCGGCGTCCGCGTCCACGAGGAGCCCGGCCACGTCCCGGCCCGTCGCCTCCGACAGGCGCTCGACCACCGCCCACGCCGGGTGCTCCCTCCAGGGCACCCCCATCTGGGGGCGCTGGGAGCCTTGGCCGGGGAAGAGAAGGGCGAGCACGCCGCCGACCCTATTCTCTCGCCGGCGGGCCCGCGGGGCCGGCGCGACCCGGCGCGTCTTTCTTGGAGTGTTCTTGGATATTTGGCAATGAAACGGGCCTAAAAAGTGACGAATACACGCCGAGAAGCGGGAATCACTCCAGGAACGGGCAGCCTGCTCGGGCGGGGCTCGCCCCGCCGGTCCCGCGTCGAGGACGTTCGTCACAATTTCCTAGGACGTCCAAGCAAAGTTCGTCGCGTCGTGGGATGATGGGGGGCGTGCAGCCAATGACCCTGAGTGACGAGCAGAAGGAATTCCGGACCGCCATCCGCCACCTCGCCGAGGAGCGCATCGCGCCGCGGGCCGCCGAGGTGGACGCCACCGGCGAGTTCCCCTGGGAGAACTTCAAGGACTGCCTGGCGATGGACCTGCCCGGCATGTCCGTTCCGGAGGAGTACGGCGGCTCGGGCGCCGATCACGTCACCCGGGCGATCATGGTCGAGGAGCTGGCGCGCGTCTGCGGGTCGACGAGCCTCATGATGGCCATCAACGGCCTGTCGGTGACGCCGATCGTCAACTGGGCCTCCCCCGAGCTGAAGGCCGCGTACCTGCCCCGGATCGTGACCGGAGAGAGCCAGGCGAGCTACTGCCTCTCCGAGGTGGACGCCGGCAGCGACGTGGCGGCCATGACGGCGCGAGCGGTGCGCGACGGGGACGACTACGTGATCACGGGCAGGAAGCACTGGATCACCAACGCAGGCATCTCCGACATCTACGTGGTTTTCGCCAAGACCGACCCCTCGGCCGGGGCCCGCGGGGTGTCGTGCTTCCTCGTCGAGAAGGCGCACGGGCTGACGATCGGCAAGCTCGAGCACAAGATGGGCATGCACGGCAGCCCCACCGGCGAGGTGATCCTCGACGAGGTGCGGGTGCCGGCCGCCAACCGCATCGGCGAGGAGGGCCAGGGGTTCGCCATCGCCATGCACACCCTCGACCGCAGCCGTCCCGCGATCGCGGCCCAGGCGGTGGGCATCGCGCAGGGGGCGCTCGACTACGCCGTCGGTTACGTCAAGGAGCGCCGTGCGTTCGGGCGGCCCATCGCGGAGTTCCAGGCTCTTCAGTTCATGCTGGCCGACATGGCCATGAAGATCGAGGCCGGCCGCGCCCTCACCTACCGGGCGTGCGCCCTCATCGACGAGGGCGATCCCGACCACACGCTGAACTCGGCGGGGGCCATCGCCAAGGCGTTTGCCGGCGACATGGCCATGGAGGTCACCACCGACGCGGTGCAGCTTCTCGGCGGCAACGGCTACACGATGGACTTCCCCGTCGAGCGGATGATGCGCGACGCCAAGATCACCCAGATCTACGAGGGGACCAACCAGATCCAGCGGGTCGTCATCGCAAGAAACCTGCTGAAGTAGGGATTATTTGAGTTTCGAACGGGCGGAGTCCAGTTGAGAGTTCCCTCTCATCCCTAGTACTATCCCTACTTCGTGCTAGCCTCGCTCGGTGGCAACGCTACGCGAGCGCTCCCCCGGAGTATGGGAGGTACGGGTGTTCGCAGGCCGCGAACAAGAGCGGCCGACCCCGCCAGCTGAGCAGAACGGTGCGCGGGTCCCGGCGAGCCGCACAGAAGGTCGCCGCCCAGCTCACCGTGAGCACGCCAGGACCCGAAGGCAGGCGGACGGTAGCGGAGCTGCTCCGACTCTGGCAGGACCTCAAGCGCGATCGGTGGACCGCCAGCACCGCTCGCAACCAGGCCAGCAGGGCGAAGCTGATCGCGGCTGGTCCACTCGGCGCACGACAGGTCGACTCCCTCAGGGTCGAGGACATCGACCGATGGGTCCTGGGCATACGAGCCGACGGCGTGGGCACAGCGAGCATCCACAACCAGCTCATGGTCCTCCGTGCCGCGCTCGCTCAGGCGGTGAAGTGGGACTGGATACCGCGCAACCCAGCGGCCCTCGCCACCCCCGCCAGTCACCCACCGGCCGTGCGCTCGTCCATGCCCGTCGAGGCAGTGCTCGCCGTCATCCGGTCCGCGCCCCATCAGGCGGCCGCACTTGCCTTCCGCCTCGCCGCCGTGACAGGCGCACGCCGAGCAGAGCTAGCCGCATTGCAGTGGGAGGACCTGCACGCGCCCACGCTCGTCATCGCCGGTCAGATCGTCGCCTACCCCAGCGACGCTCCGCACCGTCCACCGGTCCTCGTCCGTGAACCGACCAAGACGCGCCAAGTGCGTACGGTGACGCTCGATCCGGGGACGCTCCGGGCGATCCACGAGTGGCGTTCGACACATCGAGGCCTCGGCCCGTGGCTGCTGGCGGTCGGTGAACGACCACCGAGCCCCGACGCCATCGGCTGGTGGTGGCGCCACGCCCGCGCCGCCGCTGGCATCGACACAAAATGGCGCCTACATGACCTGCGCCACTGGAGCGCGACCACCGCGATCGGCATCGGAGCCGACGTCCGCACGGTTGCGAACCGCCTGGGGCATTCCAACCCGGGCTTGACGCTCAAGGTGTACGCTCACGCTTTCGCCGCGGCAGACGCCTCCGCCGCAGCCGCGCTCGGAAGGGTGCTCGACGGCTCCGACGAGGAGCACAGGGATCTCGATGTTCACCCCGCGACTGTGAAGCCGTCTATGTGATCGTGCACCCACTCGTCGAGTTCCCTGAACGGGATGACGACACGACGTCCCAGGCGAACGTGCGGGAGTTGGCCCCGACGGACTAGCTCGTAGGCGTGGCTCTTGCTAATCCCGAGTAGGCGTGCTGCCTCCACGACGCTGATGGTCATGGGTTGCCGGATCCTCAGGTCCATCGGGCTCACCGACTGCCGCCTGTCGGCCTTGGAGTTCCGGCACCGATCCTCCAGCCGTTCAGCTCCCTCGCAGGAGGGCGCTTCTCTCAGGCCCCGGTCGGCCTCGGCCTGGCGGACCCAGCGGCGCAACGTCTCCGGTGACGTGATGCCCAGACTGGACGCCACCTCACCGATCT
>JAJYLA010000043.1 GCA_021788115.1 Actinomycetes bacterium
ATCTCGACGAAGAAGCGGTGGCCGCCGGCCTGGTCGCGCAGCCGGATCACGAGGTCGAGGCTGCCGCTCAGATAGCCACGCAGGCCGGTGGCGAGTGACGGGCCGGCGAGCCGGCCGCCGTACCCTTCGAGCAAGCCCCCCGGCTGTCCTTGGGTCGCGAAGAGCCGGGCGATGTCGGCCGTGAGGACCTCCCCGGCGGGGGTGTCGCCCCCCGCGAGAGGAAGCTCGAAGCCGAGCTCGTCCAATCGGTCGTCGCGCCTGACGTCGCGGAGGCATGCGCCCCCGGTGAGGGGCCCGAGCGGCGTCGACAGCGCGGCAACCAGCCCCTCTACGACCTCGTCGACGGGCCCCACGTCGAGTGGCCGGCGGCCCAGCTCTCCTGCGACGACCGCCGCCACCTCCCGCCGCAGGTCGCCGGCGGCGAAGTCGGCGCGCTCGAGGACGCTGTGCACGAAGGTACCCGGCCCGGTCCCCGCCGGCATGCCGGCGAGCACGGCGGGCACGGCGCGCAGGTCCGCCTCGCCGGCACCGTCCCGGTCGGACGGCAGGGGTGTCGCCCCCTCGGGTTCGTCGGTGAGGCCGGGGTCCTCCGGCTCGCTGCCGACCGCGTCGCCGTGGGACGCGGCCGTGATGCCCGAGTAGGAAGTGCGCCCCCAGGCGAGGTCCAGGCGGCGCCCGAAACGGGCCGCCTGCAAGTCGGCGGCGGGACACCCGGGGCCGCCCCAGGGGACGGACCGGTGGTCGGCTTCGCTGCAGCGCTCGACGCCGATGTGGCCCGGCACCCGGCCCGACAGGTCAGCGAGGCGCTTTTCGACGTCTGCGCCGCGTGGATCGAACGCGCCCGACGCGGCCACGCTGCCCCCGGGCCCGCGAAACATGAGCAGCCGGCCGAGCGGCGAGTTTCGCGAGTGCCATCCCGGCGCCCACCACACGACGGCCTGGTGGCGGGCGCGGGTGAGCGCCACGTAGAGGAGGCGCAGCTCCTCCCCTCGCTGCTCCTCGACACACCGGGTGAAGTGCGTGTCGTACTCCGGGTCGTCCCCGTCCCCTCCGACGTCGAGGGTCCGGGAGGAGGCTTCGTCGTGGTACACGACGGGCGGCCCTCTTCTCGGTTCCCCTCCCGGATCCCACAGGTACGGGCAGTAGACGATGGGGAACTCGAGGCCTTTGGAGCGGTGCACGGTCAGGACCTGCACCGCCTCGGCGTCGGAGTCGAGCCGCCGGCTGCGCTCGTCCGCGTCAGGCGGTTCGGGGGCGGACGCCTCGTCGATCCGCTGCGCCAGCCAGGCCCGAAGCGCCGATACCCCCAGCTGGCGGGCCGATCCCTCGGCGTGCAGCAGCTGGCCGACGTGGGCGATGTCGGTCAGCCGGCGCTCGCCGGTCATCTCCGCCAGCAGCCGGGCCGGGACCCCCCCGCCGGCCACGACGAGCTGGGCGAGGGAGGCGACGCCCCGCCGGCGCAGGACGTCCGCCCAGCGGTGCAGTCGAGCATGGAGATCCTCCCAGGCCGCCTCGTCCGCCAGCGCGACGCCCTCCGCCGTCATCCCCCCGAACGGCCCCAGGGCCACCGCCGCAGCCCGGGACCTGGACGCCGGCTGCTCGAGGGCTTCGAAAAGCGTCAGCCAGTCGCGGGCGCTGCCGGTGGAGAAGACGCTGTCGACCCCGCCGACCACGGCGGGGACCCCCGCCTCGCGGAGCGACGCGTGCACCGTGGCGGCCTGATGGTTGGTGCGAACCAGCACGGCGACATCGCCGGGCGACACGGCCCGCAGAGAGCCCGGCGCCTCTGCCCGCGCCGGGCGTCCCTCCGACAGATGCGCCGGCTGGGCGACACGGACACCGGATCCGAGGAGACGGGTCACGTCCGCCGCCACGTCGTCGGCCACCCACCGCACGGCGGCGCCCTTCTGGACCGTCTTGCCCCTCTTGGTGAGCTGCACGAGGCCGTCGCCGGCGTCGAGCACCCGGATCCGCAGGGGCGCGGCGGACGGTCCCGGGCCGCGCCCGCCGCCGGGGGGGACGTGAAGGCCCGGCAGGCTGTGGGCGGGGCTCGCCGTCACCGGCCGGTAGACGATGTCGGGATGGCCGACCTCGAGGGGGTGGAGCAGCGCGTCGTAGGCGGCGAGGAGCCCCGCGTCGCTGCGCCAGTTGACGGCCAGCGTGAACCTGCGGTCGGCGCGGCGCGCGGCGTCGAGGTAGGAGTACACGTCGGCGCCGCGGAAGGCGTAGATGGCCTGTTTGGGGTCGCCGATGAGCACCAGAGTCGTCGCGCCCGTCCCGAACGCCCGGCGCACCACCTCCCACTGCACCGGATCGGTGTCCTGGAACTCGTCGACGAGCACCACGCTGTAGCGGTCGCGCAGCCTCTCGCAGGCGACCTCGCCCCGCTCCCCGTCCGCCAGGGTCTCGGCGAGGCGGACGAGCAGGTCGTCGTAGGTCAAGAGGTTGGCGTCGAGCAGGCGGAGCCCGACCTCGGCACGCGCCGTCTCCGCAAGCCGGCGCCGCAGGCCGCCGGCGCCCTCCCGCCTGTCGGGTTCGAGCCGCGCGGTCGGGTTTCTCAGGGCCGCCCACGCGGCCTCGCGGGCGACGCTGCGCGTGAAAGGCAGGTCTCCCCACCGGAGGGCCCACCTGAGCAGGAGGTCGTCCACCACCTCGTCGAGGGTGCCGCGCGGGTCCTCCGTGAGCGTGGCACCGGCAGCCACCCGGCCGGCCACGCCCAGCCCGCTGAGCACCAGGTGACAGAACCCGTGGGTGGTCGTGATGGTCGCGGTGTCGAAGTTGGCCAGCGCCTCCGACAGCCGCCGGCGGCGCGCCCTGACCTCGTCCGCGTCGCAGCCGGCGACGACAGCCGTGAGCACCGTGTCGTCCTCGGGGACGGGCAGACTGGTGTCCACCTGCAGCCCGAGGAGCGTTTCGGCGCTGACCATCCGGGCCCGGACCCTGTCGCGAAGCTCGGCGGTGGCCATGCGACCGAACGTCACGGCCAGGACCCTGGAGAGCGGAACTCCCTCCGCGACGAGGCGGGTCGCGAGCGCAGCGACCGTGAAGGTCTTGCCGGTGCCGGCGCTGGCTTCGAGGAGGGTCACCCCCGGTGCGGGGAGCGGTCCGCACGGGTCGAACGGCTCGCCGGGGGGCAGCGAGGACCCCGTGAGCGGCGCCGGGCCGTCCGGGGCGGCGGTGGCGCCCGCCGGGGCGGCGGTGGCGCCCGCCGGGCCGAGGTCCGCGGAGCCCGTCATCGGTCCTCCACCCGCTCGAGCTCGAGGAGGGGATCCCACAGGCGCCGGGCCAGCCGGCCGAGCCGGCTCTTCTCGCTGCCCTCCCAGCCGGGCCCTTCTTCGCCGGGGCCGGGACCGGGGGCCGCCACCTCGTCGAACGACGCCGGGCCGCCGAACACCAGCCGGTGCTCGGGCTCCTGGTTCTCTGCGCCCAAGTCCCCGTTCGGCTCCCACCGGCCACGCGCCGCAGGACCCGGGTCCTCCCCGCGGCGGCGGGCCTCGGCCCACGCCGCCGACGTCGCGCAGTACAGGGGCAGCGGCTCGCACATGCCCCGGTCATAGAGATCCACGACCGCTCCCAGGTGGCGAAGCGCCACGAGACGGCGTTCTCCGGGCGAGCCGGGGAGGGGGTCGAGAGTCGCCACGCGGATCAAGTCACCGCGGGAGGTCTTGCGCCCCCGCCCCACCGTCACGGCGGCTGTGCCCAGCGCCGGGCGAGCAGCGGTCAGGGCGAGGAAACGGACCCACGCCGCCAGGCGGTGCTTTGGCGCCAGGGTCGAGTAGGTGCAGTGCACCACGGTCGAGTCGAGCACCGACGCCACGGTGCCGATGAGCGGCCTACCGTCGGGCAGGGCCACGTTGACCTCCACCGATTCGGCGTCGGCCTTCGCCGAGGGCAGCGCTGCGACGGCCTGGGCGAGCGCCTGCACCCTCGGGCGAAGCTCGGCCAGCACCGCTTCGGAGAGAGGGGCGGGCGGGAGGGCCCCGCGCGCCCGCTCGGCCCGAACAGCGTCCTCGAGAGCGGCCCCGCCGAGGACGGCGGTGAGAAGCCGGTCGCCGACGCTCCACCTCTCGAGGGCGTCGAGCTCGATCGGCAGCGTGTCGGGGACATCCCCGGACGCGGCGTCGGGGTAGGCGCCGAGCCTCTCGCGCAGGAACGCGCGCACGGGGTGCCCGACGAACCGCACGAGCGACTCGAGCAGGACGACGTCACGGGACGGCGGAGGCAGGGGACGCTCGAGGAAGGCCCGCGCTCCCCGCCGTGGGCCCGTCAGCGCCCGCGCGCCGGCGAGGCCCACGGCGTCGTGGCTCCACGGCCCCGCGAACCCGAGGACGCCGGCGGTGAAGTTGCGGGGATCGAAGGACTGGAGCGGGTGCGCGACGACAACAGCCTCGCGCGGCCGGAGGAGGGGGTCCTCGAGGCGGACGGACCGGTCGACGACGTCGAGCAGCTCCGATATCGGCACCGCCGGCGGGCGCTCGCGGTTGGTTCGCTCGTCCCGGCCGGCGAAGGTGATCACCAGGTGCTCGGTGGCAGCCAGCAGCGCGTCGAGGAGCAGCTGGCGGTCCTCGGAACGCGGGTCCCGGTCGCCCACGCGGGCATCCGTGGCCAGCAGGTCGTCGCCGTCGGGTTCGGTGTGCCGCGGGAAGACACCGTCGTCGAGGCCGAGGAGGCACACCACCCGGTGCGGTACGGACCGCATCGGGACCATGGTGCAGATCGTGAGATCCCCGGTGCGGAAGTTGGCACGCGTCGGCCGGCCCCGAAGCCGGTTGGCGAGCAGCGACCGCACTTCCGAGGGGTCGACGAGGGGCCGGGCGGCGCCGAGAGACTCGTCGACCATCTCGTCGAGAACCCGGTGGAGCTGCTCGTGCTGCCAGGAGTCGCCGGGTGCCGCGACGGCGATGGATTCGGTCGCGTCAGCGAGGCGCCGGCGCCACGCGGCGGGGGGCATGGGTTCCGCCAGGCGCTGCGCAGCCGTGGCGAGCCGGGCGACGAACTCCGCGAGCCGGCCGGCGAGGTCGACCGAGCCGCTCGTGACGTCGTCCACGGGCAGGGTGCCCCCGAACACCCTCTGGTCCTCGTCGGCCATCGCCACACCGAGGAGGAGGCGGTCCAGGCCGGCCGACCACGAGTTGGCGTCCAGCCCGGGGAGCTTCCACCGTGAGCGGTGCTCGGCGTCGAGACCCCAGCGAACGCCCATGTCGAGGACCCACCGCTCGATCTGCGACAGGTCGTCGTCGTCGACGCCGAACCGCCGGCGAACCGGCTCGCGCGACACGAGGTCGAGCACCTCGGACGCGGTGAACCGGCCGCCGGCGAGTTCCAGCAGGTGCGCGGCCACCGCCAGCAGCGGGTTGGTCTGGCGGAGTGACCGGTCTGCCAGCCGCACCCGCAGCGGGTGCCGACCGCCGGCGTCCTGCGCCGTCCCCGTCGGCACAGCCTCCTCGCCGGGGGAGGGCTCGTCGAAGACGGCGTGCACGATCGGGGCGAACGCCTCGATGTCGGGGCACATGACGACGATGTCGCGCGGCTCGAGTGTCGGGTCGCTGGTCAAGAGGTGCAAGACGGCGTCGCGCAGCACCTCGACCTGGCGGAACCGCCCGTGGCAGGAATGGATCCGGAGGCTGTCGTCCCCCGGTTGCAGCAGCGGGCGGACGTCGGGCCCCCCGACAAGCGCCGGTCCGGGCGGCGGGCGGTCCGCCCGGATGTCGGCCTGGATCCCGCCGAGCAGCGTGGCTCTGTCGTCGAGGACCGGGCGGTGCACGCCGGCGGTCGCCCCGTGCGCCGCCAGGACCAGCTGCATCTCCCGGGCGTCGCGCCCCCAGGACCGCAGGAGCGGGTGGGCCGGCGACGCGGCGGTCGGGTCGTCGGCTCGTGCGGGCGGGCGGGGAAGGCCCCCGGCCTGGCGGGCGACCTTGTCCCACAGCGCCGCCGAGGGGTGCAGCAAGAAGAGGTGCACGTCGCGGCCGGCGGCGACGGCCTCCAGAACCTGGAGGTAGCTCGCCGGCAACCGGGTCAGCCCGAAGAGCGACACCCGCGGCGGCAGGTCGACGAGCGCGGGGTCCCGGGCGATCCGATCCGAGGCCGTCCGCAGCCGCTCCGCCGGGCTGGGAACACCGATGCGGGCCCGCAGGAGCCGCCACAGCTCCGCCTGCCAGCCTCCGGCTGGGTCGCCGGCGAGCCACGCCCGGATCAGCTCCGGGCGGTGGACGCCGTAGTGGTCGTAGAGGTCGGCGAGGTGGCGGACGGTGGCGAAGCGCCGCAGACGCCCGCCGTCCGGCGCGGGGGACACGGCCCGCAGGTGGTCCACCAGTGGCTGCAACAGGGGGTCCTCGACGTGGGCGTCCACCAGCTCGAGGAGCGGCCACACCGACCGCTCGGGAAGCCACGGGTCGTCCTCGGCGTCGAGGCCGCAAGCGCTCGCCGTCGCCGCAGCGATCAGCGCTCCGGGAAAAGGAAACGCCAGGTTGGCGCAGACCCCGTCCTCCCGGCCTTCGCCAGCGCCCAGCCGGTGTGACAGCCGCTGCGACAGCCAGCGCTCCACCCCCCGTGTGGGCACCGCGACGACCTCGCCGACCATCGGGTCGGCGACGGGCTCCGCCAGGACGTCCCCCAGGATCTCCACGAGGCGGTCGGCACGCTCCGACCTGTGCACCAGCAACATCGTTCAACCAGCTCCCCGCCCGCGACGGTACGACCCCCGTGTGACGGCTCCGCCGGCGTGGCGCGTCACGCCGGCGGCCGCAGAAAGTGCTTGCCCAGGGCGTCGTCCTGGCCCTGGTAGGAGGAGCGGATCGACTGGCCGTAGAGGGCGAGCGGCGCCTCGAGCATCCGCTCGAAGGTGAGCTTGCAGACCCGCTGGCCGTCCTCGATCATGAACGGCACATCGTGCGCCCGGACCTCGAGCGCGGCGCGCGCCCCGTTGAGGCGGCCGTCGATGGCGTAGCCGAACCCGGGATCGAAGAAGCCGGCGTAGTGCGTCCGCAGCTCCCCGCTCGTGGGGTCGTAGGCGGTCATCTCCGACGCCAGCCGCGGCGGGATGCACACCGCCTCGCGCGACATGAGCAGGTAGAACCGCTCGGGGGTGAGGACGACCCGGTCGCCCTGCTCGGCGTAGACCCGCTCCCAGTAGCCCTCGGAGGGGCGGGCCTCGCTCCGGGTCATGTCCAGCAGCGGGGCATGGTCGCGAGCCCTGTAGCCGACGTGGCGGGTGGTCCCCCCGCGGATGTCGAGGCTCAAGAACATCCCCCCGGCGAGGGCGAGGTTCTCGGCCGCCACCGGTTCGCCCGAGCTGTAGAGCAGCGGGTCCTCGGCGTGGCGGAGGCGGATGTCGTCGTCGCTGAGCTCGGCGTGGCCCACCGACAGCCGCAGCTGGTTGAGGGCGAGGTTCTCGCGCACGCGGATCGGGAACGAGAGCGGCACCACCTCCAGGTAGAGCCGGCCGTCGTAGCCGCTCGCGATCTCGTCGAAGCGGTAGCTCTCGTCGGTGATGACCCGGGTGAACACGTCGAGCCGGCCCGTCGAGCTCTTCGGGTTGGCCTTGCCCCGCATTCCGATCGGGAGGGACAGGCGCTCCTTGAGGGGGATGAGATAGGGCCGGTTGGTCTCGAGGACGACCCCGTCGTTGTGCAGCGGGATCTCGTCGATGATGTAGTCCTTGACCTTGCGCTCCACGGGCTGGGTTCCGGGCAGGAAGCTGCACTGGATCCGGTAGGCGACCTCGTCGAGCCGGAGGTCGAGGCTTGCGGGCTGGACGTTCTCGGGGGGGATCGTGAAGTCGCCGGCGTGGATCACGCCGTTGTGGATGAGGTCGAGAAGGTGCTGGCTGGCCAGCACGCCGTCGCCGGCGGGGAGGTTCAACACCGGGTCACCCCGGCGGCGGGCCGGGTCGGATGCTCGGGCACAGCCAATCGTAGCGGGCACCACCCGGCGCTTCGGGGAAGGGGACGCACGCCGGCGGTGACGGGCAGCAGTCGGCCGGACGGAACCGTTTCACGCCGGCGCACGTAGGCTGCATCCATGGAACTTCGCACTCTCGGCCGGACCGGCGTCAAGGTGAGCCCGCTGTGCCTGGGCGCCATGATGTTCGGTGAGTGGGGCAACCCCGACCACGACGAGTCGGTGCGCATCATCCACCGCGCCCTCGATGCGGGCATCAACTTCATCGACACCGCCGACGTCTACTCCGCCGGCGAGTCCGAGGAGATCGTCGGCAAGGCCCTCGGCCAGGTCGACAGGTCGTCGGTCGTGCTGGCCACCAAGGCGCACGGGCGGATGGGCAGCGACGCGAACATGGCCGGCAACTCGCGGCGGTGGATCGTCGCCGAGTGCGAGGCCAGCCTCCGCCGCCTGGGCACCGATTGGATCGACCTCTACCAGATCCACCGGCCCGACCCGGACACCGACATCGACGAGACCCTCGGCGCGCTCACCGACCTGGTGCGCGCCGGCAAGATCCGCTACTTCGGCAGCTCCACCTTCCCGGCGCACGAGGTCGTCGAGGCGCAGTGGGTCGCCGAGCGGCGCGGCCGGGAGCGGTTCGCGACCGAGCAGCCGCCCTACTCGATCCTCGTGCGCAGCATCGAGAGGGACCTCCTGCCCGTGTGCCAGAAGTACGGGCTCGGGGTTCTGCCGTGGAGCCCCCTCGGCGGCGGCTGGCTGTCCGGGCGGTTCGGGCCGGGCCGGGACAACACCAGCCGGCGGGCGCGGCGCGTCCCCGGCCGCTACGACCTGTCCCTCCCGGGCAACCGGCGCAAGATCGAGGTGGTCGGGCAGCTCGAGGCTCTCGCGGCGGGGGCGGGGCTCAGCCTCATCGAGCTCGCCGTCGGCTTCGTGCTCGAGCATCCGGCGGTCACCTCGGCGATCATCGGGCCCCGCACGATGGAGCACCTCGAGTCGCAGCTCCCCGGGGCCGACGTGCGCCTGAGCAGCGACGTTCTCGACCGCCTCGACGAGATCGTGCCGCCGGGCACCAACCTCAACCCCGGCGATGCCGGCTGGGAGCCTCCGGCGCTGTCCGATCCGAGCACCCGCCGGCGGCGCTGAGCGCCCCGCCGGTATCGCCCGACGAGGGCGGTAACCTGCCTTGCATGCTCGACTCGAAAGCCCGGGAACTCGCCACCGGTAAGAACTTCGCAGCGCTGACGACGCTCCTCCCCGACGGGCAGCCGATGACACAGGTGATGTGGGTCGACGCCGACGACGACCACATCCTCATCAACACGGAGGTCGCGCGCCAGAAGTTCAAGAACGTCACCCGCGACCCCCGGGTGACGATCACGATCATCGATGCGAACAACCCGTACCGCTACGCCGAGATCCGGGGCCGGGTGACCGACACCGTCACCGGTCCCCCGGCGCGGAGCCACATCGACACGCTGAGCGAGAAGTACACCGGCGGCCCCTACGACCCCAACATGATCAGCAGCGACCGGGTGATCGTCCGCATCGCGCCGGAGCGGGTCCGGGTCAACGGCTGACCGCCGCCCTCGGGGGGGCCGGCGGCGTCCGCGGCCGGCGAGCTGGCGGGCCCGCGCCTTCTACCATGCACTGGCGTGACCACGCGATGGGACCCGGAGCAGTACCTGCGGTTTCGAGACGAGAGGTCGCGCCCGTTCGCGGACCTGCTGGCTCGTGTGGCGCATCCCGGC
Organism: Actinomycetes bacterium; assembly: GCA_021788115.1. Classification (GTDB taxonomy): domain Bacteria; phylum Actinomycetota; class Acidimicrobiia; order Acidimicrobiales; family Palsa-688; genus JAJYLA01. The sequence continues at coordinate 9,651 of JAJYLA010000043.1, forward strand.
CCCAGCGAGGTCGTCGACCTCGGCTGCGGGCCGGGCACCACCACGGCCACGCTGCTCCAGCGCTGGCCCCGGGCGCACGTGGTCGGCATCGACAGCTCCTCCGCGATGATCGAGCGCGCTGCCGCCGTGGCGGTGCCGGGCCGCCTCGAGTTCCGCGCCGGCGACCTCCGCGACTGGAAGCCGGAGGCGCCCCCCGACGTCGTCCTCTCGGCGGCGACCCTCCAGTGGGTGCCGGGTCACGAGGATCTCATCCCGTCCCTGGTCGCCTCGCTGGCCCCGGCGGGTGTGTTCGCGTTCCAGGTGCCCGGCAACTTCGACCAGCCGAGCCACGCCCTGCTCCGCGACCTGGCATCCACGCCCCGCTGGCACGACCTGCTCGGCGGGCTGGGGCGGCCCGACCCGGTCCTCCACCCCCGCCGCTACCTGGGGATACTGCTGGCGACCGGCGCCGAGGCCGACGTGTGGGAGACGACCTACCTGCACGTCCTCACCGGGGACAACGCCGTGCTCGAATGGGTTCGCGCGACGGCGCTGCGGCCGTTCCTCGCCGCGATCGACGACGCCGTGCGCAGCGGCGACGAGCCGGCGGGCGCGACCACCGAGTTCCTCGACGCCTGCTCGGCGGCGCTCCGCGAGGCGTACCCCCCCGACGCCCGGGGCAGGACGGTGCTCCCGTTCCGCCGGATCTTCGCCGTGGCGCACGTGGCGGGCGCGTAGGCGGCTACCATGCCGCCGGGCGCGAAGGCCGGACAGAACAGGGACCCGCAATGCCGACCACCACCACAGACGACCTTGCAGCCAAGGCGGCCGAGCTGGCCGGAGGAGCCGACAGGCAGTCGGCCGTGGGGGCGCTCGTGGCCGAGTGCGGAGGGGACCGCGCCGCCCTGGAAGCGGCACGCGACCTGACGGCCCGCAAGGTCCGCGCCCGCATCGACGACTGGGAGGCGACGGCGGCGCTGACGCTCCTGAACCTGGCGCTCGCGAACCTGCCCCGGCACGACCCGCTCGACTGGCGGGAGCGCTGGGCCCGTCACCGCAAGCCCTGAGGCCTCCCGGCGACAATTTTCGCCGACCCGAGGGCTCAGACCTCGCGGCCGGTCGGGGCGTACGGATCCCGGCCCTCGAACGACGCGACGACGACCCCGAGGCCGCGCAGCTCGCGGAGGAACTCCCCCGGCGACCCGATCATCTCGGCGAGACCGCCCGCGCCGGCGCGCGACAGGCGGCCGTCGGCGGCCCACCGCGCGGCCGTGGAGGCCACGGCGGCGGCCGCCGTAGCGGGGCGGACGGCGGATCCGAGGATCCGGGTCTCGGCCCGGCCGCCCACCCAGCCGCGGACCTCGACCCTCACGGCGCCGACCAGGCCCTCGGGGTGCGGGCGGCGCATCATCGGCAGCCACGACGTCATGCGGTCGCGCCGGGTGGCCTCCAGCCGTGCGGTGACGCGCCGGATCCCGGGGAACGCGGGGACGAGCAGCAGCGGGTCGGCGAGGCCGGCCCGGTAGCAGTCGGCCCCCCCGACCGGCTCGGGGAACCACACCAGCTCCCGGCCCGACCCCCCGGGGCGGCGGTGCCACTCCCCGGACTCCCAGTTGAGCGCTATCGCCGTGAGCGCGGCGTGGTGGCGTCGGGCGCACGCCGGACCGCCCGTTCCGACGCTGGCCACGTGGACCTCCTCGACGCGATCGAAGCCGCGCCGCAGGTGGGCGGCGAGCACGCAGCCGAGCCCCGGGGCCATCGCGGCGCCGAGCACCATCGAAATGCCCGCGTCCCGGGCGGCCCCGTCGAGGGCGAGCAGGTGGCGTACCTCGGCGGGGTCGTCGGTCGCGAAGACCAGGGGCCGGCCCCGGCCCACCAGCCGCCTCGCCGCCCGCCGGCCGGCGCCGGGTGCGGCGATGACGACCACGTCGCCGTCGGGTAGATCGGCGAGAGTCGCGCGCCGCAGCTCCACCCCCTCGGCGAGGCCGTCGCGCGGGGGCGGGGTGCGCTCGTGGTCGCGGTGGACGAGGACGACCGATCGCGCCGCGCCGGACGTCGCGAGGAACTGGGCGGCCTGCCGGCCAACGGCCCCGGCGCCGACGACGACCGCGCGCTCGATCACCGTGCGGGCCCAGCCTCGCCGCGCAGCGCCGCGTCGATCAGACCAGCTCGTCCTCGGGAAGCTCCCGCCACCCGCCGCGCTGGGGCGGCGTCCCGCCGCTGCCGCGGAGGCGGACGACCCCGGCGATGACGACGGCGGCCCCCAGCGCCAGCAGCGTCCGGCGAAGGGCCCTCATCGGGCGGCCATCCTACGCGATCGCCGGCGGGGCCGCCGGCGCGATCCCTACTCGAACTAGACGCCGAGCACGTCGGGCGCCGCGGGGGGCCTCTCCCCGGGCCGGATGCGGCGCCCCGATATCTGGTCCACCAGGATCCGGAGCAGGTGGTGGCGGTCGCCTGCCGCCCACGGCCGCGCGCCGGCCCTGCTCAGCCGCTCGTAGAGCGCCGGGTTCCGGTCGGCGCTGAGCTCGTGCGCGGCCCCCTTGACCATGACGCTCCACCCCGACCGGTGCGGCACGTCGATCTCGTCGACCTCGAAGGTGACGTTGGAGCGGTGTATGGCGTGCAGCTTCGTGCCCACGCCGGTTCGAAAGACGATGGTCTTGGCGTCCAGGGCGTAGTTGACGGGGAAGACGAGGGGATAGTGGCCCATGTTCACGGCCAGGCGCCCGACCGACCTGGTGGCAAGAAGCCGCCAGCACTGCTCAGGCTCGATCTCCTCGAGCGTCCCCAGATCGAGCCCGTCCTCCGCCAACTTCTCATCGATCATCGGCAGTCACCTCCTTGGCCGCAGATCGGTGGCAACCGGAGTGTGGCAGCCCGCCGCCGGCGGGGACAGGGTCGAAGGACCTTCCGCGCCAGGGACGTCTACCCGACGAAGGCCGCCCGGTAGCCGTCGACGCGCTCCATGCCGCCGCCACCCCCCGAAGCGACCTCGGGCCGGTACCCGCTGTCGAGGAGCTGGCCCGCGCACGCGCCGACCGACCAGCGCACCGCGGGCAGGGAGTACCCGCCTTCGAGGAACAGCGCCACCCGACCCTGCATCCCCCCGAGCCCCATCACCCGCCGGGTGAGGTCCGCGTAGTCGCCCGCTGTCAGGCGCATGTCGCCGAGGGGGTCGTCGCGGTGGGAGTCGAAGCCGGCGGAGACGAGCACCCAGGTGGAGCCGTGCCGCTCGATGCTGGGCGCGATCACCTCGTCGAAGAGCGCCAGGTAGGTGTCGCCCGTGGAGCGGGGCGGCAGGGGGAGGTTGATCGTGGTGCCGGCGCCGGCGCCGGCGCCGATGTCCACCGGCCGGCCCGTCCCCGGGTAGAGCGGCCACTGGTGGATGGACACGTAGAGCACGCGGGGGTCGGCCCAGAAGATCTCCTGGGTCCCGTTGCCGTGGTGGACGTCCCAGTCGACGATGGCGACCCGCTCGCCCTGCTCGGCGAGGAAGGCGGCGGCGAGGGCGATGTTGTTGATCAGGCAGAAGCCCATGCCGGCGTCGCGCGTCGCGTGATGGCCGGGGGGCCGTCCGAGGACGATCGCGGCGACCCCGCGCCCGGCCTGCAGCGCTTCGATGGCGCCGAGGCCCGCGCCGGCGGTCATGCGCGCCGTCTCCCAGGACCCTTCGCTCAGCCAGGTGTCCGGGTCGAGGCGCCCGCCGCCGGCGATGCACAGGTCGGCCACGGCGTCGAGGTAGGCGAGGTCGTGCACCAGGGCCAGCTCTCGCCGCTGCGCCGGCCGGGCGGGGAGGGCCTCGACCGCCCCGTCGATGCCGGCGTCGGCGATCCCCGCCACGGCGGCGTCCAGCCGCGACGGCTGGTCGGGATGGCCCTCGCCGGGCTCATGGTGGTCGTCCTTCGGGTTCGCCGCGACCAGGAGCATGGACCCCATCCTCTCGTATCGGGCGGCGGTCCCGTCAAGCGGGCGTCTAGCCGCCCGCCCCGGCGTCCTCTTGGTCCTGGAGCACCTTGGCCACCTCGCGGAGAATCTCCGCCTCGTCGGCGAGGGCCAGGTTGTCGCTCGCCCACCCGCCGGCCAGCTCGCCGCGGACGCGGCGCACCGTGCCGTCCGGCCGGCGCAGCAGCCGCTCGAGCAGCCCGGCGCGCCCCAGGACCACGAAGGGCTCGGGATCCCATCCCCCCGACTCCACGACCAGCTCGATCTCCGGGAGGGAGAGATCCGAGCCGTGCCAGACCGACAGCCACGTGGCGACCTCGTCCGGTCGGCGACCCCCCGCCAGGTAGCCCATCCTTTCGGCGTCGCGCGTGAGCAGGGCGAGGACCTCGAGGAGGCGACCGCCCCACCCTTTTTCCCTTTGAAGCTGCTCAGCCACGCCAACCGGGACCTCGCCGCGGGCGTCGACGCGCTCCTTCAGCTCGGCTTCGAGGGCCGCCAGGGTCGGTTCTGCTGCCATGATGCCAGGGTGGCGTGCGGGGGCGGGACCCGGTTAGGGCCGAATGTCACACCCCCGGGTCGGCCCGCAGGCGGGTGACGAGGACCGCGATGTCGTCCTCGGTCGACGCCGAGACGTCGCGGCCCTGCAGCATCCGCTCGATCAGGTCCGACGGGGTCCGCCACGACATCTGCGCCAGCTCCTCGGTGAGGCGCTCCAGGCTCTCGTCGAGCCCTTCGTCGCGTCGCTCGACGAGACCGTCGGTGTAGAGGACGACGGTCTCGCCCTCCTCCAGATGCCACCGGTTGAGAGGTACCGCCCCGGTGTATCCCACCCCGAGCAGGGGTGCCTGCTCGCCGGGCAGGATCTCGACGTCCCCGTCCGGACGCACCAGAAGCGGGGGAAGGTGCCCGGCGGACGACCACCGCATCTCGCCGCTCCGGTCGACCCGGACGGACACCGCCGTCGCCACGCAGCCCATCGTCGCCCCGACGCCGTGGAGCACCGAAAGGAGCGTGTCGGGTCCGCTCTGAACCCGGCGCAACGCCATGATGGCGCTGCGCAGCTCCCCCATCTGCGCCGCCGCCTCGATCCCGTGGCCGGCGACGTCGCCGACGCTCAGGGCGAGGGTCCCGTCGTCGAGGATCTCGGCGTCGTACCAGTCGCCGCCGATGTCCAGGCCGGTCGTTCCGGGAACGTAGCGGCCGGCCATCTCGAACCACCCGGCGGTGGGCACCGCGCTCGGCAGGAGCGACTCCTGCAAGGTGTGGGACACCCGGAACGCCCGCTCGTAGGCCTCGGCGTGGGCGAGGGCGGCCCCGACGGAGACGGCGATGCGCCCCAGGTCGGCCATCTCGGCGTCGTCCACCCCGCTGGAGCGGTGGTCGAGGGCGACGCTGAGAACACCGACGCGGCGCCGGCGGACCGTGAGGGGCAGAACCGCCCACACCGGGCTCTCCGCTGCGGCCTGGACGACCTGGGCCGTCCCCGATCGCGCCACCTCCTCGGCGGCCTCGGCAGCCGCCGAGTAGCCGGGACCCTCCTCCGCCGGCGAGCGGGCGAGGGTGGCGAGGGCGCCGTTCTCGTCGACGAGGTCGATCTGACAGGCCCGGGCGACGGTGCCCGCCAGCAGGTCGACGATCCGCCGGGCGCCGAGGGCACGGTCGGAGGCCGAGGCGAGGGGGAGGAGCGCCTCGGCCAGGAGGCTGATCACCCGCCGGCGGGAACCACCCACACTGTCTTCTGCGTCCACGAGCCCCATCTCGACCGCGCTGACCAGATCAACGGCCTGAACTATGCCATAGCAGCTGGCGTCGCGGTGCCTCGCACCCGCCGGAAGCCGGTCTCAGAGGCGGGCGCGGATGAGCGGTGACTCGGGAGGCGGGCTGGGGGCCACGTCGAAGGCGCCTTCCAGCGCCTCGAGGGCGGCGGGCACCCTGGCCGGGTCGTCGCCTTCGAGGACGACGAGCTCGTCGCCCTCGGCGACGGCGTCGCCGGGCTTCGCGGCGCAGCGCACCCCGGCGGTCGCCGACACCGGGTCGCCCGGGCGGGCGCGGCCGGCGCCCAGCCGCCAGGCGGCGACGCCAACGGCCCGGGCGTCGAGGCGCGCCAGGTACCCCCTGGCAGGGGAGCGGACGACGTGCAGGCGCCGGCCTCTGGGAAGCGGGGCGTCGGGGTCGCCGCCCTGGCGGGCCACCATCTCCCGGAAGCGTGCCAGCGCACGGCCATCGTCGAGCGCCGCCTCCGGATCAGCGTCGACGCCGGCGAGCTCGAGCATGATCCGGGCCTCCTCGAGCACCAGCCGCCGCACGTCCGCCGGCCCGCCGCCGCGGAGGACGTCGAGGCTCTCCTCCACCTCCACCGCGTTGCCCACGGCCCGGCCGAGGGGCGTGTCCATGCCGGTGAGCAGACCGGCGCAGCGCACCCCGTGCGCCTCGCCGAGCGCGACCATGGCCCGCCCCAGGGCGCGCGCGGCCGTCTCGTCGCCCATGAAAGCCCCCGAGCCCACCTTTATGTCGAGGAGCAGCGCCCCGGTGCCCTCGGCGACCTTTTTCGACATGATCGAGCTGGCGATCAAGGCGACGGACTCCACGGTCGCCGTGACGTCGCGCAGCGCGTAGAGCCGCCGGTCGACGGGAGCCAGGTCGGCGGTCGCCGCGCAGATCACCCCTCCGAGGTCGGCCAGCGCGGAGCGGATCTCCTCGGGGCCGAGGTCCGCCCTCCAGCCGGGGATCGATTGCATCTTGTCGAGCGTGCCGCCCGTGTGGCCGAGGCCCCTGCCCGACATCTGCGGGACCGCCGCCCCGCACGCCGCGACCAGGGGAACGAGGACGAGTGACACCTTGTCGCCCACCCCGCCCGTCGAGTGCTTGTCGACCGTGGGCCGCCCGACCCCCGACAGGTCCGTGCGCGTGCCGGAGGCGATCATCGCCCCGGTCCACGCGGCCAGCTCCTCGGGTTCCATCCCGCGCCACACGATGGCCATGAGCAGGGCCGCCATCTGCTCCTCGGCGACGTCGCCGGCGAGGTAGCGGTCGAACAGCCACCGCGCCGCATCCTCCGACAGGGGGCGGCCGTCGCGCTTGGCCGCGATGATGCCGACGGTGTCGAAGTGGGTCGGGGCGCTCACGGCGGGCTCTCGCCCCGCTCCGGGCTCTCGCCCCGCCCCGGGCTCACGCCCCGCCCCGCTCCCCCCGGCGGAGCGCCAGGGTGGCGTCGTCGAAGGCGCCGGGCAGCAGGTCGCCGAGGGTGACCGGCTCGGCCCCCTCGCCCGCGTCGACGAGCATCCGCGGGCCCCCGTTGTCCATGAGGATCTGCCGGCACCGCCCGCACGGCGACAGGGGCCGCCCGTCGCCGGCGACGACGCTGAGCGCCACCAGGGCGGAGGACCCCGCCGACCGCAGCATCGACACCACCCCGCACTCGGCGCAGAGGGTGAGGCCGATCGAGGCGTTCTCGACGTTGCACGAGGCGACCACCTGCCCGTCGGCGGTGAGGCCGGCGGCGCCCACGCGGAGGCCGGAGTACGGGGCGTGCGCGTGGACGGCCACCTCCCGGGCGGCGGAGCGCAGCCGGGCCCAGTCGGGGGTCACGCCGGCAGCGGGGTCGAGCGCAGGGCGGCGAACGCCGGCTTGATCCGCCCGTTGATCATCGCCAGCCGCTCGTCGAAGTGGGCGAAGGCGCTCTTCATGGCGTTGAGGGTCAACCATTGCACGTCGCTCCAGTCGAAGCCGAAGACCTCCACCAGCCGGTGCAGCTCGGAGGTCAGGGTGACCCCGCTCATCAGACGGTTGTCGGTGCTGACCGTCACCCGGAAACCCAGGCGGCGCAGAAGGCCGATCGGGTGCTCCTCGAGCGACCGGGTGGCCCCGGTGTGCACGTTCGAGGTGGGGCACATCTCGAGGGCGATGCGCCGGTCCCGGATGTAGGCGGCCAGCGGCCCGAGCCGGGGCGTCCCGTCGTCGCGGGTGGTGATGTCGTCGATGATGCGCACCCCGTGCCCGAGCCGCTCGGCCCCGCAGTGCTGCACCGCCTCCCAGATGGACGCCAGGCCGAACCCCTCGCCGGCGTGGATGGTGATGTGAAAGTTGTTGTGGCGGACGTAGTCGAAGGCGTCCAGGTGCAGCGTCGGGGGGCTGCCCTTCTCGGCGCCGGCTATGTCGAAGCCGACCACCCCCGCGTCGCGGTGGCGAACCGACAGCTCGGCGATGGCGAGCGAGCGCGCCGCGGTGCGCATGGCCGTGAGAAGGGCGTAGACGGTGATGTCCCGGCCGTCGCTCCCCTGGCGGAGGCCCTCGAGGGCCGCCTCGACGACCTGGTCGAGCGACAGCCCCGCTTCCTGGTGCAGCTCGGGGGCGAAACGGACCTCGGCGTAGACGACGCCGTCGTCGGCGAGATCCTCCACGCACTCGCGCGCCACCCGCACCAGGGCGTCCTCCGTCTGCATGACGGCCAGGGTGTGGCGGAAGCCCTCCAGGTAGCCCACCAGGTGGCCCCGGTTCGCGGCGGCGGTGAACCAGGACCCCAGCGTCGCGGCGTCCCCGCTCGGCAGGCCGTCGTAGCCGATGCCGTCGGCTAGCTCGATGACCGTCTGCGGGCGCAGGCCCCCGTCGAGGTGGTCGTGCAGCAGCACCTTCGGGGCCTGGCGGATCTCTTCGAGGGTGGGGACGTCTCCCACGGCTCTCCTTCCGGCGTGACAGCGGGTCACCCCAGTCTGTCCCGGCGGGCCACCCCGAAGCAGGGACCCCTGGGCACCCGCGGCGCCGACGCGATCGGGGACGCTGCGGCGCCACGAGAAGATTAGGGTTGACCCGACCAACCAGGAGGAATCGATGAGAAGCACGAAAGCGGCTGCGGTCGTCCTGGTCGTAGCCACGCTAGCTGCCACAGCCTGCAGCAGCTCCAGCAAGACGGGGTCCTCGGCGACGACGGCAGCCCCCACCTCCGCCTCGACGCCCGCCACACCGGCGTCTTCGCCGGCCACCACGACCGCGACGACGTCCGGCAAGTTCTCGGCCTGCATGGTGACCGACACGGGGGGCATCGACGACCGGTCCTTCAACGCGTCGTCCTACCAGGGGCTCCTCGACGCGGCGAAGGCGGATCCGAACATCACCACCGCCTACCTCCAGTCCACGACCCAGAGCGACTACGTCCCGAACATCAACGCCCTCGTGCAGCGAAACTGCGGGATCATCGTCACCGTCGGGTTCTTGATGGGCGACGCCACCCAGTCGGCGGCGAAGGCGCACCCGACCGACCACTTCGCCATCGTGGACTACAACTACAGCCCGCCGCTCAACAACGTCCTCGGGCTGATCTTCAATACGGCCCAGGCCGGCTTCCTCGGCGGCTACCTGGCAGCCGGGATGACGAAGACCGGGACGGTCGCCACGTTCGGGGGCATGAAGCTTCCGACCGTGACCATCTACATGGACGGCTTCTACGACGGCGTGCAGTACTACAACCAGAAGCACAACAAGAACGTCAAGGTGCTCGGCTGGAACGAGAAGACGCAGAACGGCACGTTCACCGGCGACTTCACGGACCAGACCAAGGGCAAAGAGGTGACCCAGACGTTCATCCAGCAGGGCGCGGACATCATCTTCCCCGTGGCCGGGAACGTCGGCCTCGGGGCGGCGGCTGCTGTCAAGCAAAACGGCAACGGCGTCCACATGCTGTGGGTCGACACCGACGGCTGCATCAGCGCGCCGCAGTACTGCAGCATCTTCATCTCCAGCGTGACCAAGGGCATCGCCAGCGCCGTGAAGACCGTCACGTTGGCGGCGGCGAACAACCAGTTCAAGGGCGGCAACTACGTCGGAACCCTGGCGAACAACGGGGTGGGTATCTCCCCGTTCCACGACTTCGCGTCGAAGGTGCCCGCCTCCCTGCAGAGCGAGCTGAACCAGATCAAGCAGGGAATCATCAACGGCAGCATCAAGGTCGCTTCCCCAAGCCAGCCGACCAGCTGACCCGGAACAGCCCGTGAAGCTCGAGCTGCGCGGCATCACCAAACGTTTCGGGCCGCTCGTCGCCAATGACCACATCGACCTGACGGTCGAGGCGAGCCAGGTCCACGCGCTGCTCGGCGAGAACGGCGCCGGCAAGACCACCTTGATGAACCAGCTCTACGGGTTGCAGCATCCCGACGAGGGGCAGATACTCCTCGACGGCCGGCCGGTGTCGTTCTCGCGCCCGGCGGACGCCATCGCGGCGGGCATCGGCATGGTCCACCAGCACTTCATGCTGGTGCCGGTGTTCACCGTGGCGGAGAACGTCACCCTCGGGGTGGAGCCGGTGCACCGCTTCGCCGGTCTGCTCGACCGCCGGCGGGCGCGCCGCGAGGTGCACCGGCTTTCACAGGAGTACCACCTCGACGTCGACCCCGACGCCATCGTCGAGACCCTGCCCGTGGGCCTGCAGCAGAGGGTGGAGATCATCAAGGTCCTCCTGCGGCGTGCGAACCTGCTCATCCTCGACGAGCCCACCGCGGTGCTCACGCCGGGCGAGACCGAGGAGCTGTTCGCGATCATGCGGTCGCTCAAGGCGAGCGGCCATTCGATCGTGTTCATCACCCACAAGCTCAAGGAGGTCCAGGCGATCGCGGACACGGTCACCGTGCTTCGCGCCGGCCGCGTGGTCGGGTCCCTCCCGCCGACGGCGAAGGACGAGGAGCTCGCGTCGATGATGGTCGGGCACTCCGTCGAGCTGACCGTCTCCAAGCAGCCCGCCACGCCCGGAGAGGTCGTCCTCGCCGTCGACGACCTCGTGATCGAGGGCAAGGAGGGCACGCGGGCCGTCGACGGCGTCTCCTTCGAGCTGCGGGCGGGCGAGATCCTGGGGGTGGCCGGCGTGCAGGGCAACGGCCAGACCGAGCTGTGCGAGGCGCTGATGGGGCTCCGCCACGTCGGCGCCGGATCCGTCCGGGTGTCCGGCCGCGACCTGACCAACGCCCGCACACGGGAGGTGCTCCACGCTGGGGTCGGCTACATCCCCGAGGACCGCCAGGGTGACGGCCTCGTGGGCGACTTCACCGTGGCGGAGAACCTGGTGCTCGACACCTACGACCGCCCTCCCTACTCGAGGGCGTTCTCCCTGGCGCTCGGCACCGTCGAGCGCTCTGCCCGGAAGTTCGTGGCGGAGTTCGACGTCCGGGCCCAGTCGGCCGACGAGCTCGTGCGCACGCTGTCGGGCGGCAACCAGCAGAAGGTGATCCTCGCACGCGAGCTCTCGCGCCCGCTCGCGCTGCTCATCGCCTCCCAGCCCACGCGGGGCCTGGACATCGGCTCGGTGGAGTACATGCACCGGCGTATCGTCGAAGAGCGGGACAAGGGAACGGCGGTGCTCATCGTGTCGTCGGAACTGGACGAGATCTACGCCCTGGCCGACCGCATCGTCGTCATGTTCGAGGGGCGGATCGTCGGCGTCCGCACCCCCGCCGTGTCGCGCGCGGAGCTCGGGCTTCTCATGGCCGGCGCCGACACCGGCACCGCGGCCGGAGCGGCAGCACCGTGACCCTCCTCGCCGGCGAGCCCTCGGGCGGCCAGGCCCCGACCGGGCCCGAGCAGCCCCTCCGGGAGGAGGGACCCGGGTTCCGCCAGGTTTTCGTGGAGGGCATCGTCTACGGCAACAGCGTGACGGTCACGGCGCTCGCGATCGTCACCGGTATCGTCCTCGGCGGGCTGCTGATCGCCTTCTCCGACCCGCACGTCCTGCACCGGTGGGCCCACCTCTTCTCGGCCCCCGGCGCAGCGTTCTCCTCGGCGTGGGACTCCGCCAGCTCCGCCTACTCGGCGATGTTCCAGGGCGCCGTGGTCAACATCCACAGCGTCGGCAAGGCCTTCCACGGTGGCTCGATCAGCTCGGTGTTCTCGCCCATCTCCGAGACCCTCGTGCAGGCCACCCCCCTGATCCTCGCCTCGCTGGCGGTCATGCTGCCGTTCCGGGCGGGCCTGTTCAACATCGGTGCCACCGGCCAGTTCATCGGGGGGGCCTTTCTCGCCGGGTGGGTGGGCTTCGGCGTCTCCCTGCCCCCCGTGATCCACGTGGTCGTCGCCGTCCTGGCAGGGTTCGCGGGAGGCGCGATCGTCGGGGGGCTCGTCGGCGCCCTGCGGGCCCGGACGGGCGCCAACGAGGTGATCGTCACCATCATGCTCAACTACGTGATGGAGTACCTCCTCCTCTACCTGCTCGGCACCGCCTACTTCCGGCGCCCCGGGCGGATCGACCCCATCAGCCCGCTGGTGCAGGGCACCGCCCGCCTCCCCCACCTGTTCGGGCACGGTCTTCGCGTCAACGCGGGGATCGTCGTGGCGCTCGCCGGGGCGGCCGGGGTGGCATGGTTGCTCAAGCGCAGCACCTTCGGGTTCGAGTTCCGTGCGATCGGCTTCAACCCCCGGGCGGCGCGCACCGCCGGCATCGACATCGGGCGGGGGTACACCCAGGTGTTCCTGATCGCCGGCGGCCTGGCGGGCCTGGCGGGGGCCTGCGTGGTCCTCGGGACGGACTTCACCCTGACCCCCCAGGTCTACGGCACGTACGGCATCGACGGCATCACCGTCGCCCTGCTCGGGCGGGGCGCCCCCCTCGGCGTGGTCCTGGCGGCGCTGCTCTACGCCGGCCTCCACGCGGGCGGCGTGCAAATGCAGGCTTCGACGCAGACGCCGGTCGACATCGTCACGGTGATCCAGGCGGTCATCGTGCTCTTCGTCGCCGCCCCGCCTCTCATCCGGGGGCTGTACCGGCTTCGCGCCCGGCCGGTGACGTCCGAGACCCGGGCCACGCCCACGATCACCTACGTGGGTGACCCGTGAGCGTGGTAGCGGCGACCCGCCGGCGGGTGGCGACGCTCGACCGCCGCACCGTCGCCGGCGCCTTTTTCGCCGCCCTCGGCGCGCTCGACATCCTCGGCTTCGGCCTCGGCGCGCACGCCGGCGACGCCGTCTTCCGGTTCTCGGTCGGCGGCGAGTCGGCCCACGTCCCCGACTTGAGCCTGCCTGCCGGGACGACCGCGATCGTCCTCGGGTCCCTCTCGGTCGCCCTGGGCGCGCTCTACGCGGGATGGCAGCTCGGGCGGACCGCCAGACGGGTGGTCATCGCCGCGGTGATGGCCCTTTTCATCCTGGCGCTCCTGTGCTGGGTCGACGCGGGCAACAGCCCGTTGAACATCGTCGGGCTGCTGCAGAGCTCCCTCACGCGTTCGATCCCCCTCGTGCTCGGCGCCATGTCCGGGCTGCTCGGCGAGCGGGCGGCCGTGATCAACATCGCCATCGAGGGGCAGCTGCTGATCGGCGCCTTCGCCGCGGCGGTCGCGGCGAGCGCCGCGGGGATGCTCTGGCTGGGGCTGATCAGCGGATCCCTCGCCGGGGGCCTGATCGGGGTGCTTCTCGCCGTGTTCGCCATCCGCTACCTCGTCGACCAGATCGTCCTCGGGGTGGTGCTCAACGTCTTCGTCCTCGGCCTCACCGGCTACCTCTACGACCGGGCCCTCGTGCCGTACCAGACCACGCTCAACTCGCCGGGGGTGTACGGCACGATCCGGGTTCCCGGCCTCGCCGACATCCCGATCATCGGGCCGATCTTCTTCGACTCCAACGTCTTCTTGTACATCACCTACGCCGTCTTGCTGCTCGTGCAGGTGGGGGTCTTCCACACCCGGTGGGGGCTGCGCGTGCGCGCCGTCGGCGAGCACCCCGTCGCGGCGGAGACCGTCGGCATCCGGGTGATCTACACGCGCTACCGCCAGCTCGTCCTCGGCGGCCTGATCGCCGGCATCGGCGGCGCCTACCTGACGATCGGATCGGTCGGGGCGTTCGGCAAGGGCATGTCGTCCGGCCAGGGCTACATCGCCCTCGCCGCGATGATCTTCGGCCGGTGGACGCCCTTCGGGGCGGTGGGCGCCGCGCTCCTGTTCGGGTTCGCCAGCGCGCTGCAGAACATCCTGTCGATCCTCGGGGCGCCCATCCCCTCGGACATCCTCTTGATGACCCCGTACCTGGTCGTCATCCTCGTGGTCGCCGGGCTCGTGGGCCGTGTGCGAATGCCCGCCGCGGACGGCAAGCCGTACATCAAGTCGTGACCGCGGCCCGGGACCCCTTCGCCGCGGCCCGCGCGGCCGCGCAGCAGCTGGCCGAACGTACCGGCAGCGCCCGCCATGACCTCGCCGTCGTCCTCGGTTCGGGGTGGGCGGGTGCGGTGGACGCCCTCGGCTCCGCCGATGCCGAGCTTCCGGCCGCCTCGCTGGGCGGTTTCGCCCCCCCCGGGGTCGCCGGCCACGCCGGCACGGTGCTCTCGCTGAGACGCGGGGCGCAGCGCGTGCTCGTGTTCGTCGGGCGCGTGCACGCCTACGAGGGCCACGGCCTCGACGCCGTCGTCCACGGGGTCCGCACGGCGGTCGCGGCGGGATGCCGGACGGTCGTGCTCACCAACGCCGCGGGAGGGCTGAACCCCGCCTACACGGTCGGCCAGCCTGTGCTGATCTCCGACCACCTCAACCTGACCGGCCGCTCGCCGCTGTACGGCCCCGACCCGCCCGAGCCCCACGGATCGCGCTTCGTCGACCTGACCGACCTGTACGCCGCCCGGCTGCGGGCCGCCCTGCGCCGGCGGGACACGTCCCTGGCGGAGGGTGTCTACGCCGGCCTGCCCGGCCCGCACTACGAGACGCCCGCGGAGGTGCGGATGCTGCGGACCCTCGGCGCCGACCTCGTCGGCATGTCCACGGTCCACGAGGCCATCGCCGCGCGCCACGCCGGCGCCCAGGTCGCCGGCATATCGCTGGTCACCAACGTCGCGGCCGGCATCGGGCCGGGGCCGCTCGACCACGCCGAGGTGGTGGCCGCCGGCCGCGCCGCCGAGGGCGTGCTGGGCCGGCTGCTCGCTCTCGCGATCGACGCCGTCGCATCGCCATGAACGCGGCGCCCCTGCACGAGAGGGTCGCGGCGTGGATAGCGGACGATCCCGAGCCCGCCGACCGTGAGGAGCTGACCCGGCTTCTCGTCGACCCCGCGGCCCGGGCGGAACTCGCGGAGCGGTTCTCCGGCCGGCTGCGCTTCGGCACCGCCGGCCTGCGGGGGGCGGTCGGCGCCGGCCCGAACCGCATGAACCGCGCCGTCGTCCGGGCGACCACGGCGGCCCTGGCCCGGTGGCTTCTCGACCACGACCGCGCCGCCGGCGAGCGCGGGGTGGTCGTCGGCTGCGACGCCCGGCAGCGCTCGGAGGAGCTCCAGGAGGAGACGGCGCGCGTCCTGGCCGGCGCAGGGATACCGGCCCGTGTGCTGGAGCCCCGCCAGCCCACCCCGCTCCTCGCCTTCGCGGTCCGCCACCTCGGCGCCGCCGCCGGGGTGATGATCACCGCCAGCCACAACCCGCCGGCGGACAACGGCTACAAGCTGTACCTGGGCGACGGCGCGCAGATCGTCCCGCCCGTCGACGCCGAGATCGAGGCCGGCATCGCCGGGGTCGGCCCTCTCTCGCGGGTGGCCGTCGGCGCTGCGGACCACCCCCTCGTCCAGCCGGCGCCACCGGGCGTCGCCGACGCCTACCTCGACGCGATAGCGACGCTGTCGCCGGCGCCGCCCGGCGCCGGGGGCCTGCGGGTCGTGCACACCGCCCTGCACGGCGTGTCGGGCGCCCTCTTCGCGCGGGCGCTCGAACGCGCCGGCTACCCGCCGCCCATCCCGGTGGCCCTGCAGGCACAGCCCGACCCCTCCTTCCCCACGGTCGCGTTCCCGAACCCCGAGGAGCCCGGCGCCCTCGACCTGGCGCTCGCCGCGGCCCGCGACGCCGGCGCCGACATCGTGATCGCCAACGACCCCGACGGGGACCGCCTGGCGGTCGCCGTGCCCGACGGGGCGGCGACGGGCGGGTGGAGGGTGCTCCGCGGGGACGAGCTCGGGGTGCTGCTGGGTGCCCACCTCCTCGACCGGACCGCCGGCGACCCCGACGCCGGGGCCCGCCTGGTCGCCACGACCGTCGTTTCGTCCACCTTGCTCGCCAGGGTCGCCGCCGCCGCAGGCAGCCGGTACGCGGAGACCCTCACCGGGTTCAAGTGGATCGCCCGGGCCGCGGAGGCGTCGCCGGGCAGCCGTTTTCTCTACGGCTACGAAGAAGCGCTCGGGTACGCGGTCGGCGAGGTGGTCCGCGACAAAGACGGCATCGGCGCCGCCCTCGCCGTCCTCGGCATGGCCGTCGAGCTCCGCACGGCCGGCCGGGACCTGCCCGGCCGCCTGGACGACCTCGAAGCCGCCTTCGGGGTCCACGCCACCGAGCAGGTGGCCCTGCACCTGGGGGGCGCCGGGCCGGCCGCGGCGATGGAGTCGTTGCGCGGCGACCTCCCGGAGCACCTCGGCGGCTCCCCCGTCCTGCGCTGCGAGGACCTCCGCGCCGGCGGCCGGCGCGAGGGGCCCGGGGGGGTGTCCGTGCTCCCGCCGGCGGACCTGCTCGTCTTCTGGCTCGACGGCGCGCGGGTCGTCGTCCGGCCGAGCGGCACGGAGCCCAAGCTGAAGATCTACCTCGAGGCCGTTCTCCCCGCCGGCGGCACCCGGCGGAACCTGCCCGGAGACCGCGCCGAGGCGTCGCGGCGGCTCCGGTCGCTGCGCGCCGCCCTGGTGGAGCGCCTGGCCCCGCCGGTGCGCTGACGGCTCCGGGGAGCCTCGGCGGGGCCGGCGGCGGGGGCCGGCGGCGGGGGCCGGCGGCGGGG
>JAJYLA010000044.1 GCA_021788115.1 Actinomycetes bacterium
ACATGCCCCGCGAGCCGTCCCCGTAGCGTCCGCCAGTGCCGGCACCCGGCCCATGGGGCCGCCGCCCGGAGATGCTGAGGCCGGGCGCTATCAGGCGATCTGCACCGCAAATGTGCGAAGATCCCCGGTCCAAGGACCGTGTTGCAGGGCGGGGGGATGCGGAAACCCACCTGCCGACAGATGAGGGAGGGGAGCCGGCAGAAGGGAGGGACGGTGAGCGACACGTACCGCGTGTACCGCCGGCGCTGGGTGGTCATCGCCGCGTTCATGTCCGTCAACGTGACGATGCAGATGCTGTGGATCACCTACGCGTCGATCACCGACCAGTCCGCGCGCTACTACCACGTGTCCCACCTGGAGATCGGGCTTCTCGCCATGGTCTTCATGATCCTGTTCATCCCGCTCTCCCTGCCCGCCTCCTGGCTCATCGACACCGGTGGCTTCCGCGTCGCAGTCGGCGCCGGCTCGACGCTGATGGGCGTCGCGGCATCGCGCGCGGGCTCGCCGGCGCGCACTACGCGGGAGCCCTGCTGGCCACGATCGGCATAGCTGTGGCGCAGCCGTTCCTGCTGAACGCGTGGACAAAAGTCCCCGCCAACTGGCTCGCACCCACGGAGCGGGCGACGGGCGTAGCTCTGGTGACCCTCGCCAACCTCGTCGGCATCGCCATCGGCGAAGCACTGACCCCGACACTGATCGGGAGCCTGTCCGTCGGCTTCGTGCAGGTGGTGTACGGGGTGGTCGCCCTTCTCTCGGCGGCCGCGTTCGTGCTGCTCGTTCCCGGGCGGCCGCCACACGACGTCGTCGAGGTAGTCGGCGCGCACCGGTTGTTGTCACGCACCCGGCCTCCCTGGTAGCGGTAGTCGTCTGAGCCGCCGCAGCCAGCGTCAGCGCCTGGACTGGCAGCGAATGAACCGCCTCACGCTGCGATGGCTACCGCCCGCCCGGATCCGGCATCCCTACCCTGAAGTGCGCTTCGCCGCCACCACCCGAGGCAGGAGCCCAGTGCGGTAGTCCCGCACGCTGGGATCTGTGCGGGGGGCCGCCCGCAAGGGCGGTCCCTGCCGCAATCCCGCTGACTTTTACACCGAGGGATGGACGCCGCCCTCCGACGGAGGATTCCGTCAGGCCGCCCAGCCCCGGCCGAGCGAAGCGCCCTTCCGCAGAACGAGAGGGGTGCGCTCAGAACCCCAAACTTATTGTTGCGTCAGCCCTAAACCTCAACGACGCGACATGGATCATCGTTGATCGCCGACCCAAAGGGGCTCTACGCGAGCGGCTGAAGCCCGGATCACGGTGTAGGCATCGGGATGATGCCGATGCAGGCCCGACTTCGTGCAGCGTGCCTACTGTGTTCGTCCAACCAATCGCATCCGTGGCAGATCCTGCGTGAAGAAGTGGGGAAGAAGGGAGAGATCGATGGCTGACACAAGCATGACCACCGACGTTTCGACATCCGTGAACACCTCACCGGTGCATCCGGGGGTGCGGTCCCTGGGCGAACCGAACTCTATCAGGCACCAATTCGACTTCTGGGACGACAGCCTGGAAGGGCGACGTCTGTTCTCGGAGCTCTTCGGCACGTTCCTCCTCGTCTTGGTGGCTGTCGGCGGCGGCATGGTCAACGCGCGCTTCGGCGGCCACGCGATCTCGACCGGGGAGCAAGTAGTGGCGCCCGCCTTGATGGTGGCCGCGATCATCTTGTTCATGGGGACGGTCGGAGGCGCGCACCTCAACCCCGTTGTCAGCATCGCGTTTGCGTTGCGGGGCGACTTCCCCTGGAGGCGAGTGCCCGCCTATATCGTCGCTCAGTTCGCGGGCGCGATCCTGGCTCCGCTTCTGCTGTGGGCGCTGATCGGCAAGCACGGTTCGACTGGTCTGACCCTACCCGGCCACAGCATTTCCACTACGGCGGCGATGTTGTGGGAGCTAATCCTCACGGCCGGGTTGGTGAGCACGATCCTGGGGACGGCCTCTGGTGCCCAGCAGGTAGGTCCGTTCGCCGCCATCGGCGTCGGCAGCTACATCGCGCTGGCGGGCTTGTTCGGGGCACCGGTGAGCGGCGCCTCGATGAACACTGCCCGTTCCCTCGGGCCCGCGCTGGTGCTCAACGACTGGGCGTCCTGGTGGGCCTATCTGGTGGGGCCACTGCTGGGCGCGGTCATTGCGGTGGGCATCGCATACCTGTTGCGCGGTGCGGGCGGAGGTCAAACAGGGACTGCCGCGGCCCAGGGGACACTGGGTACGCGCTGGTTGCCAGGACGCATTGGCAAACCTTCCCTCGCTCCGCTGGCCGACCCGGCCGCAAGCACGCCTGATGACGCCAAGGACGAAAAGTGAGCTGCGAGGAACGCTTTTGCTGGCCGTAACGGGTCGGGTCCCACCTGATCATCCCCGTGGTGGGCTACTGTATGGCGAAGGACGATAAGGACGATAAGGACGATGAGGAATGGCTGATCCTGTCCACACCGCATCGTTGAAATGGCTCGACGATGTCGAGGGCCACGACTTCGATGCTGCGTTCAGCTATCTGTCACTTCGCTGGACCGAGGAGGCAGCCGAAAAGATGGTCGCTGCGTTGCGCAAAGCGAAGCTCACCACCCGCCGCCCCAACGACATCCTTCGAGCCTGTGACCGGACCGCACTGCCAATCGACGATCCCGGAGTGAGACGGGACCTGGGGAAGGTGATCGACGGCAAGAAATTGTCGCCGGTACTTCTCATGTCGCATCCCGGCGGAGCTGACATAGCCGACGGCTTCCACCGAGTCAGCCTGGCTTACAACATCGACCCGTTCGCCCCAATGCCGCTTCGAATTGCCTTCTACGATCCCAACGATTAACGCGAGAACGGTCCCCTGCCACCACCAGGTCAGACGGCCAGGACTTGACGAGTCTACCCTCCGCGGGGTTTGCTCGGCCGCCGCAATCGTGAGGAAGCGCAGAACCATCGCAGAATCGCGGGCCTCGACACGTCGCTAGCTGACGCCCGGTTTCAGCGATCAGTATTGAATGTCGAGGGCGTAGCGGAGGGCTTGGTCCAGCGTGGCTCGGCTGCTGAGGTCGAGGTGGCCGACCCGTTCCGATTCGAGAAGCGTGATGGGAATCGTGATCAGGTTGTCGCAGCTGATGACGCTCTGATCGGGAAGGCCCGCAGCAGGCTCGACTTCCACCTCCGAGCGGATGCCGCGGGTCGTTCGGGTGATCGGCGCGCAGATGACCGCCGTGAGGACGGAGACAGCGGCGTCGCGGGTCAAGACGCAGACGGGCCGCCTCCCCGCTGGCGGACCCAGGTCTGCCCATCTGATGTCGCCGCGCTCTATCACTCGGGGGCGGTGTGGCGGGTGAAGCGGTCTTGAGCGCTTCTCGTGCCCTGGCTGTCAGCTCCCTGCTGTCGTAGAGGCTGCGCAGCCGGCAGGCCGCCACCCACGCCGCCGCGCTCAACCGCGCCGCGTCCACCGGCACCGTCTTGCGGGCTCCCCCGGGCGAGGCCTCGACGATCCTGTTGACGAGCACCTTCGGCGACCGGGTGCGGGCCCGGAGGCTTCGCCGCCATGCTGGCAGCAGCTGATCTGCCGCCGGTCCCACCACCACGAAGGGCTACCACTCAGGCGTTGCAAAGACCACAGCCCGGAGCGCTCTTCGCACAAAAGTCCTGGTGGCTGGCGGGGGAGGGCTCGAACCTCCAACCTCCTGATCCAAAGAAGGCTCGGAGCCGTGGCTGCGAGTCGCAGCCAATAGCATGGCGTCGCTTGTTCACCGGCCTGACCTGGGCCTTCGTCCCGATGGAGAGACCAGCTGCCGCGGGACGCGACGCCGAGCCACGCGTTTGTTGGGTCAGATGTTGGGTCCAAGACGCTCCGCCAGCTTTCGCAATACTGGTACGATAAGTAGTACCACTTGCCGGAGGAAGAGAGATGGCTATCACTGCCAGCGAGGCACGAAAGAACCTGTTCCCGCTCATCGAGAAGGTCAACGAAGACCGCCAAGCGATCGAGATCACTTCCAAGCGCGGCGATGCAGTCCTCGTCTCCAAGATCGACTACGACGCCTTGACCGAGACCGCGTGGCTGTTGCGAGCTCCCGCCAACGCTCGCCGTCTGCTGGAGAGCCTTGCTCAAGCTCAGCGAGGGCTGCGGGAGGAGCACGAACTCGGCTGATGCGCCTCTGGTTCACTCCGCACGGCTGGCAGGACTACCGATACTGGCAATCGACTGACAAAGCAACTCTCAAGCGGATCAACCGCCTTCTCGATGACGTGATCCGGGACCCTTTCGGGGGCATCGGTAAGCCCGAACAGCTGCGTCACGTCCTTGCCGGGTGCTGGTCGAGACGCATCGACGACGAGCACCGCCTCGTTTACCTGGTCGACGGCGACGACGTCGTCATCGTTCAAGCCCGCTACCACTACGGAAAGTAGCTCCGGAACGGCCTGCTCGGCTCAGGGGTGCGGTAGGGAACAGGCTCGGCTTGGTCGGTCAGGTCCGGCCGGGTGGGTGGCTGGCGGGGGAGGGCTCGAACCTCCAACCTCCTGATCCAAAGTCAGGCGTTCTGCCGGTTGAACTACCCGCCACCGCGGGGCCGCCCAGCCGGTTCCGGCGGCGGGGGTCCAGCGTGGCACAAAACGATCAGCGACAGCAGTCCTCCAGATTGGTAGAAAGAAGCCATGCCGAATGACACACGGCTGTCGGCGGTGGTCCTCGCCGCCGGAGAGGGGACGCGGATGCGTTCCGAGAGGCCGAAGCCGCTGCACCGCCTGTGCGGCCGGCCGATGGTGATCCACGTGTTGTATGCCCTCGCAGAGCTCGAGCTCGACCGGGTGGTCGTCGTGGTCGGCCACGGCTCGGCCCGGGTCACCAAGGCGCTCGCCGAGGACACTCCCCGTGGCCTCCACCTCGATTTCGTCGAGCAGCGGGTGCAGCGGGGTACGGGCGACGCCGTGCTCGTTGCCCTGTCGGCCTTCCCGGATGAGGACGTCGACGACGGAGACGTGCTCGTTGTCCCCGGAGACACCCCGTTGCTACGTCCCCCGACGCTCGCGGCCCTCGTGAGGGAGCACCGCCGGGAGGGCGGGGCGGCGACGATCCTGACCGCGGAGCTCGACAGCGCAGACGGTTACGGCCGGGTGGTTCGGGACCGCAACGGCGTTGTCGCCCGCATCGTCGAGCACGGCGACGCCTCGGCGGAAGAGCTGCAGGTCCGGGAGGTCAACACCTCGATCTACGTGTTCCGCCGCTCGGTGCTCGCGCCGGCCCTCCGGCGTCTCACCCCGGCCAATGCCCAGGGCGAGTACTACCTGACGGACGCCATTGAAGTGCTGCACTCCGCCGGCTACGCGATCGGATCGATGGTCATCGCCGACCCCATGGAAGCAGCCGGGGTCAACGACCGTCATCAGCTGGCCATGGCGGAGGCGGAGCTCCGGGACCGGATCAACGAGAGGTGGATGCGCCGGGGCGTCACCATGGTCGACCCGGAGCACACCTATGTCGACACCGGGGTCGCTCTCGGCACCGATGTGGTTCTCTACCCGGGGACCCATCTACAGGGCAGCACCGTGGTGGAGCGCGGCGCCGAGCTGGGGCCGAGCACGCAGCTGGCCGACTGCACCGTCGGACCGAACGCCGTGGTGACCGCCACGATTGGACGCAACTCGGAAATCGGCGCCGACGCCCGGGTGGGTCCGTGGGCCTACCTCCCGCCAGGAACGAGGGTTCCGCCGGGGACGGTCACCGGGCCGTGCTTCACTGGTGCCACGGACGATCGGGAGCTGCCATGACCCTCGAGCACGAATACGGCGCTGACCGCCAGGGTTCGCTGGAGTTGACGCCAGTACGCAAGCTTCACCTGCTGTCCGGGCGCACCCATCCCCGGCTGGCAGAGGACATCGCCGCGAACCTCAACATGGAGCTCAGCGATGCCAACCTGGTCGACTTCGCCAACGGCGAGATCCGGCCTCGCTTCGCCAGTTCGGTCCGCGGCGCGGACGTGTTCGTGATCCAGTCGCATGGCCCCAGTCCCGAGACGGCGGCGATGCCCGCACGGTCGGTCAACGACTCGCTCATGGAGCAGTGGATCATGATCGACGCGGCGAAGCGGGCATCGGCGAAGCGGATCACGGCGGTGTGCCCCTACTACGCCTACTCGCGGCAGGACCGCAAGTCCAAGGGACGGGAACCGATCACCGCCCGGCTGGTGTCGGACTTCTTCAGGGCAGCAGGTGCCGACCGGCTCATCTCCGTCGACCTGCACTCGGGCCAGATCCAGGGCTTCTTCGACGGTCCCGTCGACCACATGACGGCGGTGCCCCTCCTCACGGACTACCTCCGCCGGCACGCCCCGAGCGGCGACTTCGTGATGGTCTCCCCCGACACCGGGCGGACCAAGGTGGCGGAGCAGGCGGCCCGGCACGTCGGCGAGCACGTCGACGTCGCGGCCGTCTACAAGCGGCGCCCGAAGAACGCCATCAACCAGGTGGAGGCTCGTGACGTGATGGGCGACGTCGAGGGGCGGATGTGCGTGCTGATCGACGACATGATCGACACCGCCGGCACGATCTGCGCGGCGGCGGAGATCCTCGCCGAGCGGGGGGCGACTGAAGTGTGGGCGATGTGCACCCACGCCGTGCTTTCCGACCCGGCGATCGACCGCCTGAAGAACTCGTCGATCTCGCGCGTCGTCGTTACAGACACCCTGCCGCTACGCCCGGAGAAGCAGATCGACAAGATCGAGGTCGTGTCCGTGGCCAAGGTCTTCGCCGACGCCATCTCGGCCGTCTTCCGGGACGGTTCGGTCTCGGAGATCTTCGGGGGCGAGAACCAGACCTGAGCGACCCCTGTCCTGCCGTCCTGGCCGGCACCCGCCGGCACCCCGCCGGCACCCCGCCGGCACTCCACTAGACTTTCCCGGTCCCCGAAGTGGCCCCCACCGCGGGTGCCGGAACTGGCAGGAGCGCACAGATGGCTGAGATCACCCTTGTCGCTGAGCCTGGTCGCACGACCGGGTCGGCAGCGTCGCGGCGGCTGCGCGCCGCGGGACGGGTGCCGGGGGTGGTGTACGGCCACGGGGTGCGGGCCGCGTCGGTCAGCGTCGACGGCCGGGAGCTGCGCCACGCCCTGTCGGGGGAGGCCGGGCTCAACCAGCTGCTGTCCCTCGAGGTCGGCGGCGATACGCACCTGGCGATCGCCCGGTCTTTGCAACGCCACCCCGTTCGCCAGACGGTGCTCCACGTTGACTTCCAGATCGTCAGCCGCGACGAGATCATCTCGGCCGACGTGCCGCTCACCATGGTGGGCGAGGCGAAGGAGGTCGAGCGGGAGAAGGGTCTCGTCGAGATGGTCCTCACGACGCTGGCCGTCAAGGCCACGCCCGCCAACATCCCCGCCCACGTCGAGGTCGATGTCAGCGCGATGAACATCGGGGGTTCGATCAAGGTCGGCGACCTCACTCTCCCGTCCGGCGTGACCACCGAGGTGTCCCCCGATGAGGTCGTCGCCGTCGCCGAGGTCAGCCGGGCCGCCCTCGAGTTCGAGGCCGAGGAGGAGGCGGCCGCCGGGGCGGCGGCGGCGGAAGCCGAAGCGGCCCTCGGGGAGGCGCCCCGCGCGCAGACCCCGGGCGGCGGGTCGGGCACCACCCCGGCGCCGACGCGGGCCGAGGAGGGCTAGCTGCTCGGCCGGCCCCGCCCGGCCCCCGAGACGGCCCGGGGCGGGCGAACCCGCAGCGGCGCGGCCTCGGACCTGCTCGCGGTGGGTCTCGGCAACCCGGGCACGGACTACGCCCGGTCCCGGCACAACGCCGGCGCCGACACGGTGGCGCTGCTCGCTGCCCGCCACGGGGAGCGCCTCAGGCGCTCCAAGGAGCACGCCCTGGTGGCCGAGGTCCGCGTCGGCGACAAGCGCATGGCGCTTGCCTTCCCCCAGACCTACATGAACGACTCGGGCCTCGCGGTCGCCGCCCTCGTCCGCCGCTTCGGGATCGGCGATCTCGAGGCCCTCGTCGTAATCCATGACGAGCTGGACCTACCGCTCGGCACCGTCCGGGTGAAGGCCGGCGGAGGCCTCGCCGGTCACAACGGACTGCGTTCGATCAAGGCCCACCTCCATTCCGACGCCTTCACCCGGGTCCGCATCGGCATCGGCAAGCCTCCGGGGGGAAAGGAACGGGGGGTGGAGCACGTGCTGAGGGTCCCCTCGAAGAGGGAGCGCACCGAGCTCGACGTGAGCATCGAGGTCGCCGCCGACGCTGTCGAGTGCATCCTCGCCGAGGGCGTCGCAGCCGCCCAGAACCGGTTCAATGGGTGAGGTGACACCGGCGGCCACCCTCGCCTTCCTCCTCCCCCTGCTCCGCAGCGACGACACGTTCGCCTCGCTGCGCGACGTGCGGGGCGCGGTGCTGGCGGTGCCCGAGCCGGCACGAGCCTTCGCTGTGGCCGGCGTGGCGGAGGCGTCGGGCCGGCGCCCGACCGTGGTGGCGGTACCGACCAACGCCGAGGCGGAACGGCTGGTCTACGACCTGCAGGCCTTCCTCGAAGCTGACCAGGTCGAGCTGTGCCCGGCGTGGGAGACCCTGCCCTTCGAGCGGGTCAGCCCCAGCGTCGAAACCATGGGGCGGCGCGCGCGGACCATGTGGCGCCTGCACCGCGGGGAGCGCACGTCGATGCCCACGGTGGTCGTCGCTCCGGTCCGCTCCCTCCTGCAGCGGCTCGGCCCCCACGTCGAGGACGCCGCCCCGGTGGTGGTGAGCAAGGGCGACCAGGTGGATGCGAGCGACCTCATCGGTCGCCTGGTCGACCTGGGCTACCGGCGCGAGTACCAGGTCGAGCACCGGGGGGAGATGGCGGTCCGGGGCTCGATCGTCGACGTCTTCCCCTCGACGGCGGACTCCCCGGTGCGCATCGATCTGTGGGGCGACGAGGTGGACCGGCTCAGCGAGTTCTCGGTCGGCGACCAGCGCTCCACCGAGGATCTTGCCGGCGTCGAGCTGTTCGCGTGCCGGGAGCTGCGCCCCACCGAGGAGGTCCGCGAGCGGGCGGCGGCCCTGGTGGGCGAGGCGCCGTGGGGGCGCCAGCAATGGGAGCGCCTGGCCGAGGGTCTCGTCTTCGACGGGATGGAATCCTGGCTTCCGTGGCTGGCCCCCTCCGAGCACGTGCTTTTCGACCTGCTGCCGCGCGATTCGCTCGTGGTCCTCGTCGACCCTCGCCGCATGCGGGACCGGGCCGCCGAGCTGCTCGAGGAGGAGGCTGCCCTGGCCGCAACGCTGGCGCAGACGTGGGGGGCGAGCAGCGAGGAGTTCCCGCGCCTGCACCTGCCCTTCGACCGCCTGCTGGCCCACACCGACGCCGCGATCTGCACGCTCACCGCCACCCCCGAAGGGCCTGGCACCGAGGTTGTCGCCGCGACCGGCTGGGATCCCGTCGTCGGTGGCGGCGAGCACCTGGTGGCCCGGCTCCGTCGGCTGCACGGGGAGGGGTACCGCACCGTGGTGTGCGCCGAGGGACCCGGCAGCGGCGCCCGCCTCGCGAGCGTCCTCGCCGACCACGGTTTCACCGCGCCGCTGCACGAGCTGCCGCCGCCGGCCGGCGAGCTGACCTCCCCGGGGATCCGGGTGGTCGTCCAGCCTCTCGAGCGCGGCTTCGTGTACCCGCCGCTCAAGCTTGCGGTCCTGGCCGAGGGGGACCTCACCGGGAGGCGGCGCGCTCACCGCCGGCCTCGCCCGCGAGCCCGCAGCGCCGAGACGTACTTCGACGACCTCACCGCCGGCTCGTACGTCGTGCACCACCAGCATGGCGTGGGCCGCTTCGGCGGCATGGTCCGCCGCTCGATCGGCGGGGTGGAGCGGGACTACCTGCTGCTCGAGTACAAGGGCGGCGACAAGCTGTACGTACCCTCCGACCAGGTCGACCTGCTGCGGCCCTACACCGGGGGCGAGAACCCGGCGCTGAACCGTCTCAACGGCACCGACTGGCAGCGCACCAAGGCCCGCGTCAAGGCGGCGGTGCGCGAGATCGCCCAGGAGCTGGTGGTCCTCTACCAGAAGAGGGTGAAATCCCCGGGCCATGCGTTCCCGGCGGACACCCCCTGGCAGCGCGAGATCGAGGACGCGTTCCCCTACACCGAGACGCCCGACCAGCTGAAGGCGATAGTCGAGGTCAAGGACGACATGCAGGCCCCCTCCCCGATGGACAGGCTGGTGTGCGGGGACGTCGGCTTCGGCAAGACGGAGGTTGCCATCCGCGCCGCCTTCAAGGCGGTGCAGGACGGCAAGCAGGTCGCCATTCTCGTGCCCACCACGCTGCTCGCACAGCAGCACTTCCAGACGTTCTCGGACCGCTTCGCCGGCTACCCGGTCCGGGTCGAGATGCTGTCGCGCTTCTTGACCCCGGCCCAGGTGCGCGAGGTCGTCGAGGGGCTCGCCCTCGGGGTGGTCGACGTGGTGATCGGCACGCACCGGCTGCTCTCCGGCGACGTGGTGTTCAAGGATCTCGGCCTCCTGGTCGTCGACGAGGAGCAGCGCTTCGGGGTGCACCACAAGGAGGCGATCAAGAAGCTGCGCACCGACGTGGACGTGCTCACACTGACCGCAACGCCGATCCCGAGGACCCTCGAGATGAGCCTGACGGGGATCCGCGACCTCACCCTGCTGCACACCCCGCCCGCGGAGCGCCAGCCGATCCTCACCTATGTCGGCGAGTACGACGACCGGGCGGTGGCCGAGGCGGTGCGCCGGGAGCTGTTGCGCGAGGGCCAGGTGTTCTTCGTCCACAACCGTGTCTCCGACATCGACAAGGTCGCCGCCGAGCTGCGGGCGCTGGTCCCCGAGGCGCGGGTGGCCGTCGCCCACGGGCAGATGGACGAGGGCACCCTGGAGAGGGTGGTCCTCGACTTCTGGGAGGGCGACTACGACGTCCTGGTCTGCACGACGATCATCGAGTCGGGCATCGACATGCCGACGGTCAACACGCTCGTCGTCGACCGCGCCGACCGCATGGGCCTCGGGCAGCTGCACCAGCTGCGCGGGCGGGTCGGGCGCGCCGGCCAGCGCGCCTACGCCTACCTGCTGTTCCCGCCCGACCAGTCCCTCTCGGAGGAGGCCTACGAGCGGCTGCGGACCATAGGCGAGCACACCGAGCTCGGCTCGGGCTTCAAGATCGCCATGCGCGACCTCGAGATCCGCGGCGCGGGGAACCTCCTCGGCGGCGACCAGTCGGGCCACATCGCGGCGGTCGGCTACGACCTGTACGTGCAGATGGTCCAGGAGACCGTCGCCGAGCTCAAGGGCGAGGAGCTGCGCGAGCCCGCCGAGACCAAGCTGGACCTGCCCGTCACCGCCAACCTGCCCGCCGACTACGTGGCGCGCGAGGACCTCCGCCTCGAGGCGTACCGCCGGCTCGCCACCGTCACCACCCACGCCGAGGTGGACGACATCGAGGCCGAGTGGCTGGACCGCTACGGGCCCCTGCCGGTGCCCGCACAGGCTCTGCTGCGCATCGGCCACCTGCGCGCCGAGTGCGCCCGGCTCGGGCTGCGGGAGGTGGCGGTGGTCACCGGCGGTGCCGGCCTGTCGGGAGGGGCCTACACCGCCCGCCTCTCCCCGCTGGCACTCAAGGCCAGCCAGCGGGTCCGCCTCACCCGCCTCGCCCCCAGGGCGGTGTACAAGGAGGACTCCGGCCAGGTGGTCGTCCCCCTGCCCCGCGGCGCGGACCCTGCCGCCGATCTCGCCGCGCTGCTCGCCGCGCTCGCGCCGCCGGTAGCATCGCCGGCGTCGTGAAACCACTACCGAAACTCCTCGCCGCGGGCGCCGTGCTCGCGGCCGTCTCCCTCACCGCCGGCGCGTGCGACGCCTCGCCGTACGCAGCGACGGTCAACTCCCACGTGATCAAGCAGGCGGCCCTCGACTCCGAGCTGCAGGCCTTCGGATCCAACCACGCCTACCGGTCGAGCGCCGGCCTCGACGGGCAAGCTCCGGGCACCTACAGCACCAAGTGGGTCAGCGGGATCCTGACCGGCATGATCGTCGACTCCGCCCTCCGCGAGCGTCTCGCCGCCGCCGGCACCCTGCCGTCACCGGCCGTGCTCGCCGCGTCGCGCTCGGTCGACCAGATCGGCTGGGGCGACGCCTGGTTCGCCTTCTCCCCCGGTTTCCGCGACACCCTGGTGTCGCAGTTCGCCGACGAGGCCATGATCACGTCGCCGAACACCATCGACACCCCGACCCTGCTCGGCGTCTACAGCCAGTACAAGAAGTACTTCTTCACCCGGGTCTGCACCGTGGAGGCGTCGTCGCGCACACGGGCGGCCGCCGCCGCCGCGGTCAGCGCCGGGCTGGCCGACGGCACCCGGGTGTGCTACACGCAGCGACAGTTCGAAGCGCAGCCCAAGGCGTTCCAATCCGCCGTGGAGTCGCTCCCCGTCGGCAGGATCGCTTCCCCCGTCCCCACCCCTTACGGGTACCGGCTCGTCAAGGTCGTGAGCCGCACGGTGCAGGGCTTGACGGCGGCGGTGAAGCGCACCCTCGCCGTCGCGTTGCTCGACTTCAACGGCCGGCCGAACCCGGCCCTCGACCGTGTCGTCGCTTCCGCCCGCGTGAAGGTCAACCCCCAGTACGGCACGTGGAGCTCCTCGTCGGGGGTGACCCCGCCGACGGGGCCCGCCGGCTCGTGACCGGGCGGGTCGTGGTCGTCGGGCTCGGGCCCGGCGACCCGCGGCTCGCCAGCGCGGCGGCGGCCGAGGCTCTCGCCGCCACCCCCCGCCACTACCTGCGGACCACCCGCCACCCGAGCGCGGCGCTCGCCGAGCCCGCCGAATCCTTTGACGACCTCTACGAATCGGCAGACTCGATAGAGGAGGTGTACGCGGGCGTCGTCGAGGCGCTGGTCGCGGCCGCCGTCTCCACGGGCGAGGTCGCCTACGCCGTCCCCGGCTCGCCGCTCATCGCCGAGCGGACGGTCGAGCTGCTGCGCGCCGACCCCCGCGTCGAGGTGACCGTGGTGCCCTCCCTGTCGTTTCTCGACCTGGCCTGGGCGCGCCTCGGCGTGGACCCGGTGGACGCCGGCGTCCGCCTCGTCGACGGTCACCGCTTCGCGGTGGAAGCCGCGGGACAGGCCGGACCGCTCCTCGTGGCCCAGTGCGACAGCCGCCACGTGCTGTCGGAGATCAAGCTCGCCCTCGACGACGGACCGGCGGTGACCGTCCTCCAGCGCCTCGGTCTTGCGGAGGAGTCGGTGAGGACCCTGCCGTGGGAGGACCTCGACCGGGACGTCGAGCCGGACCACCTCACCTGCGTGTGGATCCCGCGGCTCGCCGACCCGGTCGCCGCCGAGCTCTCCCGCTTCGCCGAGCTGGTCCGCACGCTGCGCGTCCGCTGCCCCTGGGACGCCGCCCAGACCCACCAGAGCCTCACCCGCCACCTCCTGGAGGAGACCTACGAGGTGCTGGAGGCCATCGACGAGCTCGACTACGGACACCTCGAGGAGGAGCTCGGAGACCTGCTGTTCCAGGTCGCCTTCCACGCCACCCTGGCGGCCGAGGCGGGTCAGTTCACCCTCGCGGACGTGGCGCGCGGGGTGCACGACAAGCTCGTCGCCCGCCACCCCCACCTGTTCGGACCGGCGGGCACCCCGGTGCCGAACTGGGAGGAGCTGAAGAAATTCGAGAAGGGCCGCTCGAGCGTCATGGAGGGCATACCGGGCAGCCTGCCGTCGCTGCTGTACGCGCTCAAGGTGCAGACCAAGGCTGCCTCGATAGGCCTCGACCGGGCAAAAGACGACGCCGCCGCGCCCCCCGAGCTTGCTTCCCGCCTCGAGGCGGTGGAGGCGGGCGACGTCGGCGCCGTGCTGTTCTCCGTCGTCAACACCGCTCGTCGTCTCGGCGTCGACCCCGAGTCCGCCCTGCGCGACGCCGCCGCCCGCTTCCGGGACCGGGTGATGGCCCTCGAGGCCCAGACCGGCACGCCGCCGGCGTGAGTGTCCCCAGCTCCGGCCTGAGAAGGACTACCGTCTTTTCCCAACAACAACAGGAGCAACACCAGCACCATGAGCGAGATCGAGCAGCTTGTCGCGCGGGAGATCCTGGACTCCCGGGGTAACCCTACAGTGGAGGTTGAGGTCCTCCTTGACTCTGGGGCGGTGGGCCGGGCCGCCGTCCCCTCGGGCGCGTCGACCGGCTCCCACGAGGCGGTCGAGCTGCGCGACGGCGACAGCCGCTACGGCGGCAAGGGCGTCGCCCTCGCCGTCGCCCACGTCAACGGGGAGATCGCGGATGCTTTCGAGGGCCTCGAAGCGTTCGACCAGCGCGGCCTCGACTCGCTGCTCGTGGAGCTCGACGGCACGCCGAACAAGTCCCGGCTCGGCGCCAACGCCATCGTCGGCGTGTCCCTGGCCGTCGCCCACGCCGCCGCCGAGGACGCCGGGCTGCCCCTCTACCGCTACATCGGCGGGGCCGGCGCCCACCTGCTGCCGGTACCGCAGATGAACGTGCTCAACGGCGGGGTTCACGCCGACAACAACGTCGACCTGCAGGAGTTCATGATCGTGCCGCTGGGGGCGGCGTCGTTCGCCGAGGCCCTGCGGTGGGGGGCGGAGACCTACCAGAGCCTCAAGGCGGTCCTGCACGGGCGCGGCCTAGCGACCGCCGTCGGCGACGAGGGCGGCTTCGCCCCGTCCCTGCCGTCCAACGAGGAGGCCGTCAGGGTTCTCGTCGAGGCGATCGAGCGCGCCGGGCGGGTCCCCGGCGAGGAGATCGGCATCGCGGTCGACGCGGCTGCCAGCGAGTTCTTCCGCGACGGGGCCTACCAGCTCGCCGGCGAGGGCCGGGCGCTCGCACCGGCGGACTTCGCCTCCTATCTGGCCGAGCTGGTGGGCAGCTACCCGATCGTTTCCCTCGAGGACGGCATGGCAGAAGACGACTGGGACGGGTGGGCGGCGCTCACCGAGATGATCGGCGGGAGGGTCCAGCTTGTCGGCGACGACATCTTCGTCACCAACGAGGAGCGCCTCCAGCGGGGCATCGACGCCGGCGTCGCCAACGCCATCCTGATCAAGGTCAACCAGATCGGAACGCTCACCGAAACGCTCGACACCATGGCCCGCGCCGGCCGTGCCAAGTACGGCGCCGTCGTCTCGCATCGCTCGGGCGAAACGGAGGACACCACCATCGCGGACCTCACCGTGGCCACGGGCTGCGGGCAGATCAAGACCGGCGCGCCCGCCCGCTCCGACCGGGTGGCCAAGTACAACCAGCTCCTGCGCATCGAAGGCGGGCTCGGAGACTCCGCCCGCTACGCGGGAAGGGAAGTGCTGGCGCGGCGATGAGGCGGGCGGTCCGGATCCTTCTCGCCAGCGTGGCGGCGGCGGGCATCCTCTTCCTCTTCGTGCTGCCCGGTCGCACCTGGCTCGCCCAGGACCGGTCGATATCGGTGACCGAGAGGCGCGCCCAGGTGCTGGCGCAGGAGAACGCCCGGCTCGCCCGGCGCGTCGCCCAGCTGCACAGCACCGCGTACATCGAGCAGGTCGCCCGCCAGGAGTACGGGCTGGTGATGCCGGGCGAGAAGGCGTACGCCATCCTCCCCACGACCTCGACGTCGACGACCGTCGTAATGTCGCACGGGTGAGGACTGCTCGCCGGTAGCGCCCGAGCGCGCTCGCGGCGCCCAGGGTCGCGATGGTGTTGAATCGAGCGAGTAGCTGAACAGCGCGATCAGAAATGGGGGTCCGGATGAAAGTCTCCGTCCGCGTCAACGGTGTGGGGCACGAGCACGA
Organism: Actinomycetes bacterium; assembly: GCA_021788115.1. Lineage (GTDB taxonomy): Bacteria > Actinomycetota > Acidimicrobiia > Acidimicrobiales > Palsa-688 > JAJYLA01. The sequence goes on from JAJYLA010000044.1 coordinate 15,754, forward strand.
GGTCGAGCCCCGCACGCTTCTCGTCCACTACCTGCGGGACGTCGTCGGCCTCACGGGCACCAACATCGGGTGCGACACGTCGTCGTGCGGGGCGTGCACCGTCCTCATCGGGGGCGAGTCGGTGAAGTCCTGCACCGTGCTCGCCGTCCAGGCAGACGGTGCCGACATCACCACCATCGAGGGTCTGGCCGACGGCGACCGCCTCCATCCCGTGCAGGAGGCCTTCCGTGAGCACCACGCCCTGCAGTGCGGCTATTGCACGCCGGGCATGGTGATGGCCGCAGTGTCGCTCCTCGCCGAGAACCCCGACCCCACCGAGGCCGAGGTCCGCGAGGGTCTCGAAGGCAACCTGTGCCGCTGCACCGGCTACCACAACATCGTCAAGGCGATCCTCGCCGCAGCCAGGGTCCCCGCCGAGAGCGCAGCGTCATGACCGCAGTCGAGGTTCCCCCCCGCGTCGTCGGTACCCGGCTGCGGCGTCGGGAAGACCCCGCCCTCTTGACCGGGGAGGCGCGGTTCGTCGCCGACCTGACCGTGCCGGGCACGCTGCATGCGGCGATCGTGCGCAGTCCCGTCGCCCACGCCCGGATCCGCTCCGTGGACCTGGCCCCCGCCCTGGCTCTCCCCGGGGTTGTGGCCGCCTACACCGGCGAGGATCTCCAGGGCGACTGGGCCGCGACGCTCCCGTGCGCGTGGCCGGTGACCGCCGACATGAAGTCGCCGGCGCACCGGCCCCTCGCGGTCGGGACGGTCAACTACGTCGGCGACGCCGTGGCGGTGGTCCTCGCCGAGAGCGAGTACGCCGCCCACGACGCCGCGGAGGCCGTCGTCGTCGACTACGACCCCCTGGCGGCGGTCCTCGATCTCGAGGACGCCGCTTCGGACCGCGTGCTCGTCCACGAGGACCTGGGCACCAACGTCAGCTACACCTGGGAGCTGAGCCCCGACCCCGACGCGGTGGAGCGGGCCTTCGCCGAGGCCGCCCACACCGTGTCGGGCCGCTACGTGCAGCAGCGGCTCCTCCCCTCGGCGATGGAGCCCCGCGGCGTGCTGGTCGTGCCCCACCCCTTCGGCGGGGACTTCACCGTCTACTCGGCGACGCAGATCCCCCACATCCTGCGGGTGATGCTGGCCGTCACCGTCGGCGTGCCCGAGACCAGCCTGCGGGTCGTCGCCCCCTCGGTGGGCGGTGGCTTCGGCAGCAAGCTCAACGTTTACGCGGAGGAGGCGCTAGCGCTCGCCCTGGCCCGCAAGACCCGCAAGCCGGTCCGCTGGATCGAGGAACGCAGCGAGCAGGCCGTCTCCACGATCCACGGCCGCGGGCAGATCCAGCACATCGACCTGGCCGCCGATGCCGGGGGACGCATCACCGCCGTGCGTGTCCGCCTCCTCGCGGACATGGGCGCCTACCTGCAACTGGTAACGCCCGGGGTCCCGCTGCTCGGCGCGTTCCTGTACACGGGCGTGTACGACGTCGGGGCCTACTCGTTCTCGTGCACGTCGGTCTTCACGACCAAGACGCCCACCGACGCCTACCGCGGTGCCGGCCGCCCCGAGGCGACCTACGCCATCGAGCGGGCCATCGACGCCCTCGCCCGCGAGATGGACCTCGACCCCGCCGAGATACGCCGGCGCAACTTCATCCCGGCCGACCGGTTCCCCTACGACTCGGTTGCCGGGCTGGTCTTCGACAGCGGCAACTACGTCGCGGCGCTCGACCGCTGCCTGGAGATCGCCGGCTACGAGGAGCTGCGCGCCGACCAGGCGCGCCGGCGGGAAGAGGGCGACCCTCGCCAGATCGGCCTGGGCCTGTCGTCGTATGTGGAGATGTGCGGCCTCGCCCCGAGCCGGGTGCTGGCGTCGCTCAACTACTCCGCCGGCGGTTGGGAGGCGGCGACGGTCCGCGTGCTGCCCACGGGCAAGGTCCAGGTGGTCACCGGCACCTCGCCGCACGGCCAGGGCCACGAGACGTCGTGGTCGATGATCGCCGCCGACCGCCTGGGCATCAGCCCCGGCGACGTCGAGGTGCTCCACTCGGACACGGCCGTCGCACCCTACGGGATGGACACCTACGGGTCGCGATCGCTCGCTGTCGGGGGCACGGCGGTGTACCTGGCGACGGAGCGGGTCATCGACAAGGCCCGACGGATCGCCGCCCACCAGCTCGAAGCAGCCGAGGAGGACGTCCGCCTCGTCGCCGGACAGTTCCAGGTGCAGGGCTCCCCCGACCGGGCCATGCCCCTCGCCGCGGTGGCCTTCGAGGCGTTCACAGCCCACAACCTCCCCGAGGGAATGGAGCCGAACCTGGAGGCGTCGAGCCACTTCGACCCGCCGAACTTCACGTTCCCCTTCGGCACCCACCTGGCCGTCGTCGAGGTCGACACCGAAACCGGCGCCGCCCGGCTGCTGCGCTACGTCGCCGTGGACGACTGCGGCAACCAGATCAACCCGCTCATCGTGGAGGGCCAGGTCCACGGCGGCATCGTGCAGGGCGCGGCGCAGGCGCTCTGGGAGGAAGCCTCCTACGACGACGACGGCAACCTGGTCTCCACCACCCTGGCGGACTACCTGGTGCCCTCGGCGGCGGAGGTGCCCACCTTCGAGACCGACTCCACCGTCACCCCGAGCCCCACCAACCCGATGGGCGTGAAGGGGGTCGGCGAGGCAGGGACCATCGCCGCAGCTCCCGCCGTCATGAACGCAATCGTCGACGCCCTCTCCACCCACGGGGTGTCCGACATCGACATGCCCGCCAGCCCGCAGCGGATATGCCGGGCGATACAGGAGGTGCGACCGTGATACCCGCCGCCTTCGACTACCAGCGAGCGTCCACCCTCGACGAGGCGGTCGGGCTGCTCAGCGCCAACGGCGAGGACGCCAAGCTCCTCGCCGGGGGTCACTCCCTGCTCCCGCTCATGAGGCTGCGCCTCGCCACGCCCGCCCTCTTGATCGACATCGGTCGCATCCGCGAGCTCTCCTATGTGCGCGACGAAGGCGACCGGGTCGCCATCGGCGCCCTCACCCGGCACCGGGACCTCGAGATCAGCGAGGCGCTGCGCGCCCACGTGCCGATCCTCGCCCACGTCGCCGCCCAGGTCGGCGACCCCCAGGTCCGCCACCGGGGGACAATCGGCGGGTCGATCTCCCACGGGGACCCCGCCTCGGACCTCCCCGCGGCGTGCCTTGCGCTCGGGGCGACCTTCCGGGCCGTCGGGCCCAAGGGGGAACGCACCATCGCCGCCGGCGACTTCTTCCGCGGGTTCCTCGAGACCGCGCTGGCGGCGGACGAGGTCCTCACCGAGATCAGCGTCCCCAAGATGGACGGCGCCGGCTGGTCGTTCCAGAAGTTCAACCGCCGGGCCCAGGACTGGGCGATCGTCGGCGTCGCCGCGGTCACCGGCGCGAACCCGGGCGTCGCCCTGGTCAACATGGGCATGACGCCGCTCCGGGCGACGGCCGTCGAGGAGGCCCTGGCGTCCGGTGCCTCGGGCGCGGAAGCGGCATCGCACGCCGCCGACGGGCTCGATCCGCCCTCCGACCTCAACGCCAGCGCCGACTACCGGCGTCACCTGGCACGGGTGCTGGTCCGCCGGGCGCTCGAAGAGGCGGCCGCCTAGCGTGAAGGCGTGAGCGCCCTCGCGTCCGACCTGTCCGTCGAGGACGTCGCGACGGCCCTCGCCCGCGAGGACTACCTCGCGGACGAGGGCCTCGCGACGTCCATCTTCCTGGCCATCGCCTTGCAGCGCCCGCTTCTCCTCGAGGGCGAGGCCGGCGTGGGCAAGACGGAGGTCGCCAAGGTGCTCGCCTCGTGGACCGGCGGGGAGCTGCTGCGGCTGCAGTGCTACGAGGGCATCGACGTGTCCCAGGCCGTCTACGAGTGGGACTACGCCCGTCAGCTGCTCCACCTGCGCGCCGCCGAGTCGAAGGGGGGCCCGGCGGCGGCCGAGGACGACGTGTACGGCGAGCGGTTCCTCATCCGGCGGCCGCTGCTGCGGGCCATCGACCACGGCTCGGGGCCGCCGCCGGTCCTGCTGATCGACGAGGTGGACAGGTCCGACGACGAGTTCGAAGCGTTCCTCCTCGAGTTCCTCTCCGAGTACGCCGTCACGATCCCGGAGCTGGGCACGTTCCGGGCGCTGCAACCGCCCCTGGTCGTCATAACATCCAACCGCACCCGCGACGTCCACGACGCGCTGAAGCGGCGTTGCCTGTACCACTGGGTGCAGCACCCCGACTTCGAGCGGGAGGTGGCGATCATCCGGCTGCGCGCCCCGCAGGCCGCGCCCCGCCTGGCTTGCCAGGTGGCCGCCGCCGTCGAGACACTTCGCGGCATGCGCCTCTACAAGCCTCCCGGTGTGGCGGAGTCCATCGACTGGACAGCGGCGCTGGCCGCCCTCGGGCGATCCGACATCGACGAGCGGACCGTCGACCTGACGCTCGGCACGGTCCTCAAGTACCAGGAGGACCAGGAGCGGGCCCGCGCCGCCGGGATCGCCGAACTGGTGCGCACCGCGGTCGCCCGCGGCGGGACCGGGGCGTGACCAGCCGATGACCGAGCCCGACCGGATCGTCGCCGGCTTCGCCCGGGCCCTGCGCGCCCAGGGGCTGGCGGTCACCCTGGACAGCGCGGTGCTGTTCGTGCGCGCCCTCGACGCCGTCGGCCCCGCCCGGCGCGCGCCGGTGTACTGGGCGGGCCGTGCCACGCTCGTGCGCCGTCCGGAGGACGTCCCCGTCTACGACCGCGTCTTCGCGGCCTACTGGCAGGATCGCGTCGCGTCCGCCGCCACGATGGAGGCTGTTCCCGGTCCGCCGGTCACTCTGGCGGTGGACGAGGACGACGGCGGGGACACGCCCCCCGATGCCGAAGAGCGCTCCGACGCCGGCGACGTGCTGGCGCTGCGGTGGTCTGCCGTCGAGGTTCTCCGCCACGCCGACCTGGCGGGTCTGCGAGCGGAGGAGTGGGCCGAGGCGCAGCGGCTGATCTCGGCGCTGCGGGTCGCCGCCGAGGTGCGCCCCTCCCGCCGGACCCGCCCGTCGCGCCGCCGCGGCCACGGCCCCCCCGACCTGCGCCGCACGGTGCGGCGGAGCCTCGCGCACGGAGGGGTGCCGATCCAGAGGTCGTGGCGGGAGCCCGTCACCCGGCCCAGGCGCATGGTGTTCCTCCTCGACGTCTCCGGCAGCATGGAGCCCTACGCGCGGGGCCTGGTGCGCTTCGCGCACGCCGCGGTGGCCTCACGCGGCTCGGGGCGCGTCGAGGTGTTCGCGCTCGGCACCCGCCTGACGCGCGTCACGCGGGAACTGGACCGCCGGGACCCCGAAGCGGCGCTGACGGCCGCGTCCGGGTCGATCGTCGACTGGTCGGGGGGCACGCGCCTGGGAGCCGGACTGCGCGAGTTCAACGATCGCTGGGGAGTCCGCGGCGCGGCCCGCGGCTCGGTCGTGGTCATCTGCTCCGATGGCTGGGACCGCGGCGAGCCCGGACTGCTGGCGTCGGAGATGGCCCGGCTGCGCCGGGTGGCGCACCGGGTCGTCTGGGTGAACCCGCTGAAGGCCTCCCCCGGCTACGCCCCCCTGGCACGCGGGATGGCTGCCGCGCTGCCGTACGTTGATGATTTCGTGGAAGGCCACTCGGTGTCGTCGTTGGAGCACCTCGCCGCGATCCTCGCCGCGGGCGGGACGGAAGGCGCGGGCGGGACGGAAGGCGCCGCCGGGACGGGCAGGGCCGGCCGCAGGAAAGGAGTGTTGCAGCTGTGAAAGAGGTTCTGGCAGACGTCGAGCGCTGGCGTCGTGAGGGCAAGGCCGTCGCGGTCGCCCGGGTGGTCGGCGTCGAAGGCTCGGGACCGCGACTGCCCGGCGCGACCATGGTGGTCTCCGACGCGGGCGAGGTCGCCGGCTCGGTGTCGGGGGGCTGCGTGGAAGGGGCCGTCGTTACCGAGGCCCTTGCCGTGCTCGCGGAGGGCCGGCCGAAGCTGTGCACCTTCGGCTATTCCGACGACGAGGCGTTCGCTGTCGGCCTGACCTGCGGCGGGACCGTCCGGGTGTTCGTGGAACCCCTGGACTGGTGAGCACCGTGTTCGAAACGCTCGCCGCCGCGCTTCGCGCCGAGCAGCCCGCCGCCCTCGCCGAGATCATCGAGGGGCCGGCCACGATGCTGGGGGCCAAGCTGGTGCTCCTGCCCGGACCCCCGCAGCAGGTCCTCGGCAGCCTCGGCGACCCCGACCTCGACCGGGTGGTAGCCCGCGACGGTTTCGGGGAGCTCGCGGCGGGTCTCACCGGAACCCGCCACTACGGACTGCACGGCGAGGCGCGCGCCCGGGACCTGTCGGTGTTCATCGAGTCGTTCGCTCCGCCTCGGAAGATGGTCATCTTCGGGGCGGTGGACTTCACCGCGGCGCTGTCCAAGGTGGCCAAGGTTCTCGGGTACCGGGTGACCGTGTGCGACGCCCGCCCGGTGTTCGCGACGCGAGCGCGCTTTCCGGCGGCCGACGAGGTGGTGGTGGCCTGGCCCGACCGGTACCTCGCGGAAGTGGGGGAGAACCTGGGAGGGCGCGACGCGGTGTGCGTTCTCACCCACGACCCGAAGTTCGACGTCCCCGCGATCGTCGCGGCCCTGCGCACCGGGGTCGGGTACCTGGGCGCGATGGGCTCGCGTCGCACCCACGCCGATCGCGTGGCCCGGCTGCGCGAAGCGGGCATCGACGACGCCGGCCTGGCGCGGGTCATGGCCCCGATCGGCCTGGACATCGGGGCGCGCACCCCTGAGGAGACCGCCGTGTCGATCTGCGCCGAGATCATTGCCCAGAGGACCGGGCGGCAGGCCCCGTCGTTGCGCGACAGCGAAGGCGCGATCCACCGCGCGTTCCTCGCCGCAGGGGAGCACCGCTGAAGGATCCTTCGGGGGCGGACGCGCCAGGCGCCCGTGGGGTTCCGGCCGCGGGACCGTCGGCCGCCGCATTGCCGGCGGACACGGTCCGGGAGGGAGCAGTGACGGGCGGCGAAGGCGTGGCTGCGGTCATCCTGGCTGCGGGCGGCGGCTCGAGGTTCGAGCCCGGCCCCGACGCTCGCCACAAGCTGCTGGTGCCGTGGCGGGGCCGGCCGCTGGTGTGGTGGGCGGTTTCGAACGCCGTCGACGCAGGGCTGGGGCCTACGTGGGTGATCAGCGGCGCTGCGGACCTGGCGGACGTCCTTCCTGCCGGGGCGGCGGTGCTGCACAACCCCCGCTGGGCGGAAGGCCAGGCGACGTCCTTGCAGGTCGCCGTGGCCGCAGCGCGCGACGCGGGTTTCCGGGCCATCGTCGTCGGGCTCGGGGATCAACCCCTCGTGCCGGTCCGGGCGTGGCGCGCGGTTGCCCGTTGTAGCGCGGCGATCGCAGTGGCCACCTACGATGGGCACCGTCGCAATCCTGTGCGCCTGTCCTCCGCCGTCTGGGACTCGCTTCCACGGGCTGGCGACAGGGGGGCCCGTGCCCTGATGGTCGATCGACCGGAGTTGGTCGAGGAAGTGCCGTGCGAGGGCGAGCCAGCCGACATCGACACGAGAGAGGATCTGCTGACATGGAGCTGACTCACGAGTTCCAAGTGGGGATTTCGGTGCCGGAAGCGTGGAAGGTCCTCACCGACGTCGAGCGCATCGCCCCGATGCTTCCTGGCGCCCAACTGCAAGAGGTGGAGGGCGACGAATACCGCGGGGTGGTACGGGTGAAGGTGGGGCCCATCACCGCGCAGTACCGGGGAAAGGCCACCTTCGTCGAGCGCGACGAGGCAGCCGGCCGCGTGGTGCTCAACGCGTCGGGGCGCGACACGCGAGGCCAGGGCAATGCCAGCGCGCTCATCACCGCGACGATGACCCCCGAAAGCGACGGCACCCGCGTGTCGGTGGTCACCGACCTGACGGTCACCGGAAAGGTGGCGCAGTTCGGTCGTGGAGTACTCGCCGAGGTGAGCCAGAAGCTGGTGGGTCAGTTCGTCGACGCTTTGCACGCGGACCTCGCCGGCCGGGGTTCGAGGGCCGACGCGGGGGCCGGCGACACCGATTCGCCTTTCGGGGAAGACGCCGCTCCTGATCCGATCTCCCCCGCGACGGTGGCCGCCGGCGCGGTCGTCGAGGATGCCGACGCCGGGGCTGCCACGGGGGCAGCGACGTCTCCGGCCGGCCTCGGTGCCGGGTCCGGGTCCACACCCAGCGCCGCGTCCGCGCCGGCCGAGGGCGTGCGCAAGGTCACCTCCGCTCCCGCCGAGCCGGTGGACCTGTTGAGGGTGGCCGGCGGCTCGACGCTCAAGCGCCTTGCGCCGGTGCTCGCCGTCGTGGCGGTGATCCTCCTGATCGTCTCCCGCCGACGAACCCGTTGGCGCTAGGGGCGAGGGCGACGCACCCGGTATCGGGGGACTCGGGCTCCGACGACCGCCGGCGGGTGGCGGAGCTGCTCGGCCGCGAGCCCGCCGGGGACTTCACGGTCGTGGTTCGTGACGACACGGGCGACCCGGTGGTGATACGCAACGCCCCCCTGTTGCGCGACGGGACGCCCATGCCCACCCGCTACTGGCTCGTCGGCCGCCCGGAGAGGCTTGCCGTCGACCGGCTCGAAGCGTCCGGAGGCGTCCGCGCTGCGGAGGCTGAGGTCGACCCCTCCACCCTGGAAGCGGCGCACGCGGCCTACGCTGCGGAGCGAGACCACCATCTTCCCCGGGGTTGGTCGGGGCTACGCCCTGCTGGTGGTGTCGGCGGTGCTCGCAGGGGCGTCAAGTGCCTGCACGCCCATTACGCGTGGTACCTCGCCGGCGGGGACGACCCGGTCGGAAGGTGGGTGGCGGACAGAATCAGGTTTGCGTGCGCCGGCCCCGGCGAAGACGTCGATACGCCGGCGGTTCGGGCGGCGATCGACTGTGGCACGAACTCGACCCGCCTCCTCGTGGCCACTCGCGGGAAAGGATCGGCCGGGCACGGCTCGAACAGGCCTCTCGAAACGCTCGAGAGGCGCATGCGCATCACCCGCCTCGGGGAGGGAGTGGACGCCACGGGGGCGCTGGCTCCCGCCGCGATCGAGCGCACGGTCGCGGTGCTCCGTGATTACCGGCAGGTCATGGACCACTGGGGTGTCACCTGGGTGCGGATGACCGCTACGTCAGCCGCGCGCGACGCCACCAATCGCCAGGAGTTCTTCGACGCGGCCGAGGATGTGATCGGGGTACGACCCGAGCTGCTCGGAGGGGAGGAAGAGGGCCGGCTCTCGTTCGCCGGCGCCACCGCCGAACTGGACCCGACCTCGGGGCCGTGGCTCGTGGCGGACATCGGCGGTGGTTCCACCGAGCTCGCCGCCGGGCCGGGTCCCGACGGTGAACCGCTCGCCCTCCGCTCCCTCGACGTGGGGTGTGTCCGTGTCACCGAGAGATTTCTTCGCTCCGACCCTCCCTCGCCGGCGGAGCTCCGGGCCGCCCGCGATCACGTCGCGGCCGTCCTTGAAGCCGCCACCGTGGACGACCCCGACCTCGGGGGCGCCGCGACGCTGGTCGGCCTCGCAGGCACCGTCGCAGCTCTCGCCGGCATCGACCAGCACCTCGAGCAGTACGACCGCGACCGGCTCCATCACTTCGTGCTCTCCCGCCGGAGCGTCGAAGCGATGCTCGCGATGCTCGCGGCCGAGCCGGTGGCTGCCCGGCGGCTGCGGCCGGGTGTGGAGCACGACCGCGCCGACGTCCTCGTCGGCGGGGCGGTGGTGCTCGCCGAACTGATGCGCCACTTCGGCTTCGAGCAGTGCCTCACATCGGAATCCGACATCCTCGACGGTCTCGTGGCCGCCGCAGCGCCGCCCGGGCGCGGCACGACAGGCCGCGCGGCTCGGCGCCCCCGGCCGGACCGCTGAGGGGCGCGACAACGCGCGGGTGTGCGCCGCGGCCGGGCCGTCTCCTTGCCGGCGCCGTGGCGGCTGCGGCACCCCGGCCGTCGTTCTTGGCGTGAAGTTGTGTACTCGGCGTGATTTCGAGGGCCTCCGGCGCTATTTCCACGCCGAGAAGGAGAAATCCCGCCAAGAATGCAAAACGGGCAGCAGGCCGCCCCGCCCCCGGGCCGCGCCGCGCCGCCACCGCCCCGCGCCGCGCCGCCACCGCCCCGCCCCGCCCCCGCCTCGGCGCCGGCGTCGCCGGGGCGCCCCCGGAGCGCCGGCGTCTACGATGGCCGATCATGGTTGTGACCGAACGGATATTGATGG
>JAJYLA010000045.1 GCA_021788115.1 Actinomycetes bacterium
TCCGTTACCTGCACGGCCAGGCGCAGACCTTCGTGGCGGCCGGCCAGCCGGTGATCACTGTTGACACCAAGAAGAAGGAGATGGTCGGCGAATACGACAACGGCGGGGTCGACTACCAGCCCGAAGGCCAGCCCGAGCGGGTGCTGGTGCACGACTTCGCCGACCCCGAACTGGGGCGGGCCAATCCCGTACGGGATCTTCGACGAGACCAACAACAACGAAGGGTGGGTCAGCGTCGGCGATACCGCGGACACCGCCGAGTTCGCGGTCGACTCGATCCGGTCGTGGTGGCACAACATGGGCCGGGCCCGCTTCCCCGAGGCCACCAGACCGTTGATCACCGCGGATGCCGGCGGATCGAACGGCTACCGGGTCCGGGCATGGAAGACCCAATTGGCGACCCTGGCCGCCGAGACCGGCCTGGAGATCACCGTCTGCCACTACCCGCCCGGCACCTCCAAGTGGAACCAGATCGAGCACCGCATGTTCGGCTTCATCACCATGAACTGGCGAGGACGGCCACTCACCTCCTACCGGACCATCATCGAGCTCATCGCCGCCACCACCGCCGAGACCGGGCTGCGCATCAGAGCCGAACCCGACACCGAGTGGTATCCCACCGGAGTCAAGATCACCGACGCCGAGATGGCCGCCCTGCCCCTCACCCCCCACCAATGGCACGGCGACTGTAGCGAACGCCTTCACGAGGTTGTGGGATAGCCGTTCCAGGTAGTTCCGGGGGCGGCCGGCCGGCTCGGAATTCGCCTCCCGTCCCTGGGCGACCAGAGCGTCGTAGCGGGGCGAAGGTCCGCTCGAGGGTTGGCGCGAGCGTCTTGTGCCCGTGGCGGCGGGCGGCTTCGAAGGCGGTGTTGATCTCGACTAGTGTGCCGGCACACTGTGGGGCCGTGAAGAGATCGGGATCGACCTGCTGCCACGGCGTGTACGCCCTTCGTGGGCGGTTCGGTCTAGCTGCTCGACCCGCACCGGGCCGGCGCTCGCCACCACCAGTGAGCGAGAAAGGAGCAACCAACCCGGTGACATCCCTACCGGTCGCTTGCGCCGACTGCTGCGTCGTGGGGCGTCCATCCGGGCAGCGGCGGACCTCTCGTCAGGTCATTCCTCCACCTTGAACCCGATCTTCATCGCAACCTGGAACTGTCCGACGGCGCCATCGACCACGGTCCCGCGGATCTGTGTGACCTCGAACCATTCGAGATTTCGCACCGTCTGCGAGGCTCTCCTGACTCCGTTGCGCACGGCCTGCTGTATGGACTCCTCAGATGTCCCCACGATCTCGCTCAGCCGGTAAGTGGGCTCCTCCGTATCAGGCATGGCGCTGGTCTCCTTTCCGGGTGAATCGCTGGGTCGTACAGTACGCGCGTGCGAGCGAGGCGGATAGAGGGCACCCGGCGGCACGGCATCACGCTAGGACGGGCAGGGCGAGCCGCTCGGAGACATGCGGAGATCGCCCCGGCGAGAACGTGGCCGCCAGGATGCGGGTCACTCGAACCCCGTAAGCCGCCGGATCCGCGTCGAGCGGGTGAGCAGGTGAATCGCCGTCGAGGCGGCGGCGCCCAGGGCGACGGCCTCGACCACCGTCTCTACGGGGGGCTTGTGATCGAGTGAGAAGAAGGTGTCCACGCCTGGCGTGATAAAGGCCCCGGCGAGCAGCGCGGCCATGGCCAGGATGAGCAGAGCACGCCAGCCCGTTGTGGGTCTCGATGCGATGACGAGGATCCACAGCGACACGATGGCGGTGACGATGATGGCCGCCGTGCGCGAGGCGTCCCCCGAGAGGCCCTGGTCGCGGGCGACGGCGTAGCAGAGCATGATCGCTGCGGAGGAAACGGTTCCGGCCACCACGGAGAAGACCAGAGCCCTGCGCACGAAGCCGCTCGCGAAGCGACGGTCGTTGGGGGCCAAAGCGAGAAAGAAGCCCGGAATTCCGATGGCAGCGCCGCTGATGAGCGTCAGGTGGCGCGGGAGGAACGGGTACGGCCATCCGGTCACCGAGACGGTGAGGGAGATCAAAAGGGAGTAGACGTTCTTCACGAGGAACAGGGACGCCACCCGCTCGATGTTGGCCAGGACTCGGCGACCCTCGGCCACGACGGATGGCAGCACGTCGAAATCATCGTGAAGCAGCACCAACTGAGCCACCCCGCGGACAACGGCCGATCCGGACCCGACGGCGATGCCGAGGTCGGCGTCCTTGAGTGCCAGGACGTCGTTGACCCCGTCACCGGTCATGGCGACGGTGTGGCTCTCGCCCTGCAGGGCCTGCACCATCTCGCGCTTCTGCTCGGGCGTGACCCGGCCGAAGACACGGTTCCGGGACACGGCTGAGGCGAAGGCGGGATCGCCCGCTCCGGGAAGCGAGCGGGCGTCCACGGCGAGAGCCGCGCCGGGCAGGCCCACGCGCTCGGCGAGAGCGCGGACGGTGCGGGGGTTGTCGCCCGAGATGATCCGCACCTGCACCTGCTGACGCGCGAAATACGCGAGGGTGCGCTCGGCCTCACGGCGGGCGTGCTCCCGGAGTTCGACCACTCCGACGAGGGTGAGCCCTGCCGGGAGGCGTTCACGGTCGAGCGGCTGCGTTCCCCGGGCGACGACCAGTACCCGGCTGCCCCGCTCGGCCAGCGCCGCGGCGCGAGGACGCAACCCGTCCGGGTCGGTGGCGTCGACCATCTCGGGCGCCCCGAGCACCCAGGACCCGTGACCGGGGAACGCCGCGGCGCTCCACTTGCGCGCGGAACTGAACGGTATCTCCGCCGCGGCCTGCCATCCATCCCCGCAGGCGACTGCGTCGCGGATGGCGAGCATCGTCGCGTTGGCGCCCCGACCACTCGCCAGACCGCAGAGGGCGGATTCGACCTCGGATCGAGCCGCCCCCGCGACGTGCAGCCCTGCGAAGGAGATGCGGCCCTCGGTGAGGGTTCCGGTCTTGTCCATGCAGACGGCGTCGACCCGCGCGAGCGTCTCCACGGCCGGCAGCTCCTGCACGAGCACGCCGCGGCGACCGAGTCGGACCGCGGCCGTCAGGAAAGCCAGCGTGGTGAGCAGGACCAGCCCCTCGGGAATCATGCCGACCAGCCCTGCTACCGAGGCCCGGACTGCAGGTCTCCACGTCTGCACCTGCAGCTGCCGCAGCAGCAGCACGGGCGCCAGGATGACCATGATCCACGACAAGACGTGCAGGATCTGGTTGATGCCGGCCATCAGCTCCGAGCTCGCCAGGCTGAAGCGGCGGGCCTCCTCGACCAGGCGGTTGGCGTAGGACTCGGAGCCGACCCGGAGCACCCGGGCGCGCAGGGCCCCGGCCACGACCCACGATCCGGACAGCAGCATGTCTCCCGGGCCCTTGAGCACCGGGTCGGACTCCCCGGTCGCGAGGGACTCGTCGACCTCGCCGTGATCGGCCACCACTTCCGCGTCCGCGGGGAGCTGGTCGCCCGGGCGCAGGTCGAGCAGATCGTCGACGACGACCTCTTCGAGAGCCACCTCCTGCACCTCGCCGTCGCGCAGCACGCGCGCCCGTGGCTGGTTGATCAGGGCGAGTGCGTCCAGCGCTCGCTTGGCGCGCATCTCCTCGGTCGCACCCACCACGCTGTTGACGACCGCGATTGCGAGAAACGTTGCGTCGGGGGCCGAGCCGGTCGCCAGGGTGGCGCCGCCGAGCGCCACGAGGAGGAGGTTCAATCGGTTCAGCGCGTTGCGCCTCACGATCTGACCCCACGACTGCGAGGTCTGGGGAGCCGCCCGGTTGACGGCGCCGACCTCGATGCGGGCGGCTACCTCCCCGGAGGTGAGCCCTGTATCCGGCCAGCGGGGGGACAGCAGCGAGTAGCCGCACGGAGGCACCCTGCTTGCGGCGGAGGGATGGGTCGAGGTCATTGATGGCGGCGGCTGAACCGAGCGGCTCGTGGGGAAACTCCTGGGCGAAGTATCGCACCTTCGCCCCCTCGCTGGCAGTGTCCCTTTGCTCTCCCGTGATCCGGGACGCGACGTGTGCGGCCCCATCACGGGATGCTGCCCGGAGCGTGCTCCTCCGGGCAGCGAGTCCAGCCTGCTACACGGTGCCGTACTCCTCGGCGACTCTCCCATAGGCCAGCATCGTCTGTTCGGCGTCGGATCCTGTGGCAGCCAGTTCCCATGTGAATCCCTGGAGCAAGAAGCGACCCTTTGCCAAGAGCCTCCGGCTCTCATCTGTGTACGTAAGCTCGAGGAGCTCGTCTCGCTTGCCTTTGGTCATCCACATGCCACTGTCGCCGAAGTAGAAGAACTCCGGTTCGGTGCACTTGCCGTCTGCGGCCAGCTTGCCCCAGTGGTCGCTCACCTCGGCGGCATATTCCAGAGCCCTCTTCTCCCTGCCGGGGAATGGGGTCACCCACTTCGTGATCAATGCTGTGTCCATCGCATGCCTCTTCTCGGTGCTTGCTTTCCCAGCACTTCGTAGGCTCCGCCCGCGAGGACCCGACGCACAGGGTCGAAGGTCACAATCGAAAGTTACAGTTCTCTGACGAGGATCTCGCCGGCCACCGACGGTTCTATGTGTCTCACTGCCCGTGGCTCGCCTAGGCTCAGGAGCTGCTCCATAGAGTCACCGGCGCCGCGAGGGCAAGCGCTCGCTCTCGGGGTCGCCTCCGGCCCTTGTGCAGGGCGGGGCAACAGGTGACCGGGTAGCGCTCTCTGCCGGGGGCGGCGAACTTTTCGGGAACGTAGGTCGAGGCGATCAGACCCCTGATGGAGGCCTTCGGGCAGCCGCGACTCGAAGGAGGTGCGGGCACCGGAAGCCTGGGAGGGTATTATCAAATGAACGTGAGATCGCTTGACATGACGGATGTCCCGGATCACGCGGCCAAGGCCGCCCTGTTCGACGCCCTCGCGGACGTGGCCGGCGCGCTCGCCGCAGGCCGGCGGGGGGAGATCGTCGACCTTCTGGCCCAGGGGGAGCGCCCCGTCGAGGAGGTGGCGGCGGAGATCGGCCAGAGCACGGCAAACGCCTCGCATCACCTGCGGACCCTGGCCCGGGCGGGGCTGGTCCGCTCCCGCCGGGAGGGTACCCGCATCTACTACCGGCTCGCCGGTCCCGAGGTCGAGGACCTGTGGACCGCGCTGCGCCGGGTGGCGGAAGCCGTGCGCGACGACCTGGGGAGGCTGGCCCGGGCCTACCTCGGCGACGTCGGTGACCTCGAGGCGGTGAGCCAGCCGGCGCTGGTCGACCGCTTGTCCCGGGGAGAGGTGACGGTCCTCGATGTCCGCCCGGTGGCCGAGTACCGATCCGGGCACGTGCCCGGGGCCCTCTCGGTGCCACTCGACGAGCTGGCTTCGGTCGTGGGGACCCTGCCAGAGGGTCTCCCGGTCGTCGCCTACTGCCGCGGTCCCTACTGCGTGTTCGCTCCTGCCGCGGTGCGCGCTCTGCGCGCCCGGGGGATCGAAGCGGCCCGCCTGGAGGATGGGTTCCCCGAATGGCGGCGCCGGGGCCTGCCGACCGCCGTGGGCGAGGAGCCCGGCCACCTGGAGATGGAGCCGCCGCGCCGTCGGCGCCGCCGGAGGCCTCCCGGCCCACCGCAAGGCTGAGCCCGAGAGCCCGACAGCCGAGGATTTCCAGAGGTCACCTGGCGTGCTCCGCCGCGTCGGCTATATTAAAGCGAGCATACGAATACTTGAGGGGAGGGTGATGACTATCGAGGCGGGCGAACTGCGGCACCCGACCCTTGGTCTGAAGCAGAACTGGCTCCAGTTCTCACTGTTCACCGTTGTGACCCTTCTGATCGGCATGACCATCGGGGTGGAGCGGGTCGCCGTGCCGCCGCTGGCCCGGGATGCCTTCGGGGTCACCTCGGTCCTCTACACCACCTCGTTCATCGCCGCCTTCGGCGCGGTCAAGTCGGTGATGAACCTGGTGTCGGGTCGTCTGTCGGACCGTCACGGCCGCAAGACCCTCCTGCTGGTGGGATGGAGCTTCGCCGTTCCCTTCGCCGTGCTGATCATCTTCGCCCGGGCGTGGTGGTGGGTCGTGGTTGCCAACCTGTTCCTGGGGGTCAACCAGGCGCTCACCTGGACGATGTCGGTGACCGCCAAGATCGACCTCGTCGGCCCGGTCAACCGAGGCCTGGCGGTCGGCATCGACGAGTCCGCCGGCTACGTCGGCACCGGGCTCGGCGGCTTCCTGGCCGGGCTGCTCGTCGCCTCCTACGGGCTTCGCCCTGCGCCCTACCTGCTCGCACTTGGCGTGGTCCTCGCCGGTGCGGCGATCACCCTCGGCCCGGCCCGCGAGACCCTCCCCTGGGCCCGGGCGGAGGCGGCGCGCCGGGGCGATCACCCCGCCATCGCCGGGGAGGGGCCGACCCTCGGCCGTCTAACGGCCTACATGAGCTGGCGCGACCGCAGCATGCTCGCCGTGTGCCAGGCCGGCCTGTTCAACAAGTTCGCCGACAGCCTGGTCGCCGCGTTCCTCCCGCTCTACTTCTTGCATTACGGCCTGTCCGTGGCCCGCGTCGGCCTCCTGGTCGGCGTCTACGCCTGGGTCTGGGGCCTCGGCCAGGTTGGGAGCGGAGCCCTGGCCGACAGGATCGGGCGTAAGAAACCGATCGCGTCCGGCACCTTTCTCATCGGTGCCGGCATCGCCATGATCGCCGTGACAAGCCTGCAGCCGCTGTGGTTCGGGGGGGCCACGGTCATGGGTGCCGGGATGGCGCTGGTATACCCCAACCTGATCACTGCCGTCGGTGACACGGCCCACCCGTCCTGGCGGGGCGGGGCGCTCGGCGTCTACCGGCTCTGGCGCGACGGGGGCTACGCCGTCGGTCCCCTCGTTCTGGGCGGCGTGGCCGCGCTGGCCGGCGTCGCCGCCGCGCTCTGGGCCGCCGCGGCCTTCATGGGTGCCTCGGGGCTGATCCTGGTGGTCCTTTTCCGGGAGACCCATCCGGACCGCCGTACCCGAGGCCCCACCTGGGGGCAGGATCCCGAAGCCTTCGCCGCCGTTTAGCCGGGCGATGCTGGATGGCGGTCACGAGCGCGGCCAGAACGAGGGTGGCGCCACCGGAGGCAAGGATCGCGGGTCGTGCCCCGATGGCCGCGACCAGGGGTCCGCCCGCGGCCGTCGTCGCCGGGGTGATGACCGAGAGCACGGCGAACCATCCGGCCGCGCCGGCAGCCAGCTCGGCGGACGGCAGCAGCGTTTGGAGTGACGTGGTCGTGAGCGCCGGGTACGGCGCGTAGACCAGGCCACCGAGGGCCATCCCCGCAGCGGCCACTGCGGGCACGCTCGTTGCGCCGATGAGGATGACGCTCAGCGCCCAGCCTGCGGTGACGGCGAGCGCGAACCTCTCGATCCGCCGGACCGTCCGGGTCCCCGCAGCGGTCGACCCGAGAAAGGCGCCCGCTCCGAAGGAAGCCCACAGGGCGCCGTAGAGGGCGGCTCCGCTGTGCAGGTCGTCGCGGGTGAATATGGGAAGGGCGGTCTCGAAGGGTCCGTACAGGCCGTAGAAGACGACGGTCAAGGCGAGCAACCAGCCGATCAGCGGCCGGCGCAGGATCAGCCGAAGCCTCACCCGCGGTGGGGTCTGCCCCGGCACGCGGACGCCGGCGGGGAGGCTCAGCGCGGCCGCGAAGAGCGCGGCGAACGTCACTGCGTCGACGGCGATGGTGAGCGGAGCTCCCACGGTGGCCACCAGGACGCCACCCAGTGCGGGCCCGACGAGCAGGACGGTGACGGCCTCTGTCGACCCGAGGAGGGAGTTGGCAGCGAAGCGACCGGGCTCGGGGATGTGGCTGGCGACGACGCTGACGTAGCCGCCGCGGCCGACGCTGCCGAGAAGCGACGAGCCTCCGAGCAGCGATATGTAGCCCCACAGGGGAAGGGCGCCGGCGGCGTGCAGGATCGGAATCGCCGCCAGCAGGACCCCGCGGAGGGTCGCATCCGCGAGCAGCAGGACTCGGGGCTGCAGGCCGGCGAGCCGGCTCGCGACGGCGAGCCCGACCAGCGCCCCGGGCAGGGAGTAGGCGCCGACCGCCAGGCCGACGGCGTAGGGGCGCTGGGCCGGCTGCGCCAGATCCAGAGCGAGCCAGGCTACGGCGACGAATCCGCACCCGTCGCCCAGCCCGGAGAGCCCCTGCCCCAGGAACAGCCGGCGGAACGGGGTCACCCGAAGGGCGTCGCGGTAGCCGCTGAAGCGGCCCCGGTGTCCCCCTCTCGGTTGGACCGGACCCGGCACGGGCCCAGTGTCGCGCGGGCGGGGGCCGCGGTCGCGGGGCCGGACAGCCGGACTCGCCGCTCCGCATCGGCCGCCACTGCGACGGCGCCGCGGCCCATAAGGTGTCGACAATGGGACCCGACTCTCCTGCCGTGCGCATCCTCGAGGGGTCGGGATTGCGGTACCGCCTGGTCCAGACCCGGGTTCCGTCGGGCCCGGAGGAGAGCGCAGCGCTGCAGGGAATCGACGTGGAGCAGCTTCTGCGGACCATCGTCGTGCGCCGCGGGAAGGACGATTACGTGTTCGTGCTCGTACCCGGGGGCCGACAGATCGACTGGCCGAAGCTGCGGGCCCTCCTCGGGACGCGGCGCCTGTCGCTTCCTGACAGGGAAGAGGCGAAGGAGGCGACCGGTTACGACCGGGGAGCCATCACGCCGTTCGGGTCCACCCGGGCCTGGCCCGTCGTCGCCGACGCGGCTGTCGCGGCGGCGGGCGTCGTGGCGATCGGCGCCGGAGCGCGGGGTGCCAACTTCCACCTCGACGCGGCGCAGCTTCTCGATCTGCTGGGCGCGCAGGTCGCGGACGTGACCAAGCCCGGCTGAACCGGCCACGGCGCACGCGGCGCACGCTGCCGGCGGCTCGGCCGGTCAGTCCCGGAGCCGCGGAAGGACCTCGCGGCCGCAGGCGCGCAGCGTTTACACCGGGTCGGCGCCGGGGATGATCATGGGGACCACCGCGGTCTCTCCCAATGCTGCACGCACCACAGGTTCAGGCACGACGGCTATGTCACCCTGCGCCGTCCCGCGCCGCCGCCGAGCGCTGGCGGAGGATGAGGTCGAGTACCAGGGCGGTCCAGCCGGTCTGGTGCGACGCGCCGAGGCCGGCGCCCGTGTCGCCGTGGAAGTACTCGTGGAAGAGCAGGAGGTCGTGCCACCGGGGGTCGGTCTGGAACCGTTCCACGGTGCCGAAGGCCGGCCGGTGCCCCGAGGCGTCGTCGAGGAACAGGGACACGAGCCGTCGGCGCAGGTCGTCGGCCACGTCCGCGAGGGTCGCCGCCGTACCCGAACCGGTCGGGAACTCGACCGTGAAGCTGTCCCCGAGGTCGCGGTGGTAGCGCAGCAGGGACTCGATGGCCAGGTAGTTGAGGGGGAACCACACGGGTCCCCGCCAGTTCGAGTTCCCGCCGAAGAGCCCGCTGAGGGACTCGCCGGGCTCGTAGTCGACGCTCGCCACCACGCCGTCGAGGTCCAGCTCGTAGGGGTGCCCGCGGTGTGCCGCGGAGAGGGACCGCAGCCCGTGGGGCGACAGGAACTCGGCCTCGTCCAGCACCCGTGCCAGGATCGTGCGCAGCCGGTCGGGCCCGGCCACCGACACCAGCCGCTTGGAGCGGGGGGACCCCTCGTCGAGGTGGGCCACGGCTTCGGCGAACTCGGGCTTGTGCTCGATGAACCATCGGGCGCGTGCGGCGAACTCCGGCAGGCTGGCGGTGATGTCGTCGGAGAACGCGGCGACGGCGAACAGGGGGATGAGTCCCACCACGGAGCGGACCTTGAGCGGCACGTCACCGCCGTCGGCCCGGTGCAGCACGTCGTAGTAGAAGCCGTCCTCCGGGTCCCAGAGCCCCTGGTCGTTGAGGGCCGTGGATATGTACGCGAAGTGCTCGAGGAACTTGACGGCGACGTCCTGGTAGGTGTCGTCGTGGGATGCCAGCACCTGGGCCATCTCCAGGAGGTTCAGGCAGTACATGGCCATCCAGGCGGTGCCATCAGACTGCTCCAGCCGGCCGGCCACCGGCGGCTGGGCCGACCGGTCGAACGGCCCGATGTTGTCCAATCCGAGGAAGCCTCCCTGGAAGACGTTGTTGCCCCCAGCGTCCTCGCGGTTGACCCACCAGGTGAAGTTGATGAGCAGCTTGTGGAAGACGCGTTCGAGGAATCCGTAGTCGCGGCCGCCGTCGATGTCGAACACCCGCAGGGCCGCCCAGGCGTGAACCGGGGGATTGACGTCCCCGAACGACCACTCGTACGCGGGCAGCTGCCCGTTCGGGTGCATGTACCACTCCCGGCACAGCAGGACCAGCTGGTGCTTGGCCATGGCGGGGTCGAGGTGGGCCAGGGCGACGCAGTGGAAGGCCAGGTCCCACGCCGCGTACCAGGGGTACTCCCAGGTGTCGGGCATCGAGAGCACGTCGTCGTTGTTGAGGTGGCGCCAGCCGGCGTTGCGCCCCGAGGCCCTCGCCGCGGGCGGAGCCGGCTCGGCCGGGTCTCCCTTCAGCCAGCGGTCCACGTCGAAGTGGTAGAACTGCTTGCTCCACAGCAACCCTGCGGCCGCCCGGCGCAGGACCATCGCCTCTTCGGGCGATGTCCCGGCCGGGGTGAGGGACGCGTAGTAGTCGTCGGCTTCCTGCGCGCGCTCCGACAGGACCCGGTCGAATCCCGCGCCGAGGTCGGCGCCCGCCGGGTCGGACTCCTCGAGCAGGCGGAGGCGGAGCTGGACGCTCTGCCCGGCCCCCACGCTCAGCCGGTACCACGCCGCCGCCTTGGTCCCCCGCCGTTCGGGGTTGACCGTCGCTGCCCCCCGGAGGACATGGTCGCCGATCCCGTCCTTCGGGTAGGGGGTCGGGTTCGGGACGCCGAAGAGTCGCGTCAGGTTCGTCTCGTTGTCGCAGAAGAGGGTCTGCGGCTCGGTCCCGCCGGGTCCCGGCCCGGCGCAGAGGCTCCAGGCCCCCAGCAGAGGATGCTCGGCCGCGAGCCCGCCGCCGGCGGCCCGCAGCTCGGGCCGGGCGGCGTCGAACCCCCAGGACCAGGTGTTGCGGAACCACAGGGTGGGAAGCACGTGCAGCACGTCGCTGTCGGGACCGGCGTTCTCGACCACCACCGACATGCACAGGTCGCGGGGGCCGGCCTTGGCGTAGTCCACCGTGACCACCCAGTAGCGGTCCCCGTCGAAGATGCCGGTGTCGATCAGCTCGAACTCGGGGTCGCCTCGCCCGCGCCGCCGGTTCTCCTCCACCAGCCGGGAGTAGGGGAACGCGCCCTGCGGGTAGTGGTAGCGCCATCGCATCCACGAGTGTGTCGGCGTGGAGTCGAGGAACCACCAGTACTCCTTGGCGTCCTCCCCGTGGTTGCCCTCGGCCCCGCTGAGCCCGAAGATGCGCTCCTTCAGGATGGGGTCCCGACCGTTCCACAGCGCAAGGGCGAGGCAGAGGCGCTGACGGAGGTCGCACACCCCGGCGAGTCCGTCCTCGTTCCAGCGGTAGGCACGCGACCGGGCGTGGTCGTGGGGAAAGTAGTCCCAGGCGTCGCCCCCCTCGCTGTAGTCCTCCCGGACCGTCCCCCAGGCACGCTCGGCAAGGTAGGGGCCCCACTCCTTCCATTCTCCGGCCGACGCCCCGATGCTGCCCTCGAGGCGGCTCTGCTCAGCGGTTGGTTTCACGCTCACCTTTTCCTCTCCTCGGCCGAGGGTGTGTACAGCTTGCCAAGGGCAGCGCCGCGCCGCCCGCGTGGCCGCCCGCGTGGCCGCCCGAGCCGGGAGGCGCCAAACTGGAGGCGCCGTGCCAGCCTCGAGCGGACCGACCACCGGGCGGGGGCGGCGGCGTCAGTGCACATGACCGCATTCCCCTCCGGCACATGACCGCGGTGAACGACCTCGTCGGCTCGCGATACCGGCTCGAACGGCTCGTCGGCCGCGGCGGCATGTCCGACGTCTACCACGCCGTCGACGAAGAGACCGGCGCCGAGGTGGCCGTGAAGATCCTGCGTTCGGGGGAGCCGGTCCTCGCCGAGCGGATGGCCCGGGAGGCGCGTGCGCTCCAAAACCTCGACCACCCGAACCTGCTGCGGCCGCTCGCCTCGGGCCTCGTCGGGGGACAGGCGTACCTGGTCACCGCCTTCGTCGACGGCGCCACACTGGCGGAAAGGCTGCTCGCCGGAGCCTTGACCCCGGAGGATACGGCGGCGACCGGATCGGCGGTGGCGTCCGCCCTCGCCCACATCCACAGCCGCGGGATCGTGCACCGGGACGTGAAACCCGCCAACATCCTCATCGCCCGCGCGGGCGGCGTTCTGCTCGCGGACTTCGGGATCGCGCGTCTCGCCGGAGCCTCCACGCTGACGGTCGCCGGCACCACGGTCGGCACGGTGTCCTACATGGCTCCCGAGCAGCTCGAGGGCCTCGACGTCGGCCCGCCGGCGGACGTGTGGTCTCTCGGGATCGTGCTGCTCGAGTGCCTCACCGGGCATCGCGTCTACGAAGGGCCGCCGGGTGAGATCGTCGCCCGACGGCTCCGCGAGCCCGTGCCGCTTCCGAGCCTCCCGGTGAGCTGGCGGAACGTGCTCGCCGGGATGCTCGAGCGCGACCCGGCCCGGCGTCCCCCCGCCCGCGAGGCCGTTGCGGCGCTCGTCGACCTCGAAGCCGCCGCCCTCAATCCGTGGGGCTCCCCCGCGGCGTACCCGACGCCCGCCGGCGCGACGCCGGCGGCGACGGCACCCGCAGCCCCGGCCTCCCCGACGGCGGTCCTGCCGCACGATCCGACGGCACAGTTCGGCGACCCGGGCTTCCCCGGCATCCCCGCCCTGCGGGGGAAGAGCCCGGTCCTCACCCGCCGCAGGGTGACGCTTGTCCTGGCGGCCCTGGCCGCGGCCCTGATCGCCGCCGTGGTGCTGTTTCCACGCTCCTCCCCGACGTCGCGCACGCCCCCAGCCACCTCCGCGGTGCCAGGGGTGGCCAAACAGCAGCCCACCTCCACGACCCCCTCCGGGGCGGCCCAGGCGCTTCACGCGCTGCTCGCCGACCTGCAGGCCGGCGTCGCCGGCGGCGCCATCGACGCCGGCACGGCCGGCCGCCTTTCGAGCCTCGCCGGCCAGGCGGTAACCGACGCCGAGGCGGGCAGCACGGCCCGGGCGGCCGCCGACCTCCAGCAGGCCTCCGGCGTGATCGCAGCGGCTGTCCGCGACGGGTCCGTGCTCGCCTCCGAGGCCGTGACGCTGCAGTCCGACCTGGCCGTCCTGGCGAGCCGGCTGGGCGTGGCCGCGCCGACCACCATTACAACGCCGACCACGCAGGCTCCCCCGGTGGCGGCCCTGCCCGGCCGAGGCCGGGGCCACGGCCGCGGCCACGGCTAGGGCGTCGCGGGCGCCGCGCGCCGCGACACCCGACGAAACCCGGGCCGTCGCGCTCTGACGGATACCGTATGGGGACGGCGAGAGGAGCGCAGAACCCATGCAACCGGACGAGGTGCGCCAGACGAGGAAGAGCTCGGGGCTGGAGGACTGGTCGGGAGACTGGCTGCTCGCCTCGTGGGCGAAGACCATCGAGAGCGTCAGCCTCGAGTATCCGGACTTCGGGATGGGCGTGACGGTCAACGTCGGGGGAGCCAACTACTCGGGCGTGCTCGTCAGCGGGCGCACCTGGGCCAACGAGATGGCGGCGATGCTGCGGACCACGACCATCGACCACCGCATCGGCCAGGCCCTCGCCGAGAGCTTCGACGAGGTCCACCGGCTCTACGAGGACCCGGAGTTCGTCCACCGCCCGGTCCGTTACCTGCACCTCCTGCACGCGGCCATGGTCGACACCCGCGGCGAGAGGACCGGCGAGGGGCTGCCCATGCGCTTCCGCGTCGACTCCGTGGCCGGCTGGGCCGTCGCCGGGTGGGCCATCGGCAGCTGACGACTTCCCTGGGTGCCCGCGCCGCGACGCCGGGCCTCGCCCGGCCGTCCGGGGCGCGTGCGGCCCGCGGGAGGGCCTGAGATCGGGGACTTTCGGCCCTGGCGCGTCGCCTCCGGGCCGCGGACGATGGCCGCCAGCCGATGCCGGCGCTCAGAGGAGGACTGCGGATGGGGACCGTGTACGCACTGTCGGGGGGCGTGTCGAAGTTCGCCAAGGCCCGCCCGGACAAGACGTTCCAGGCGGTCGTCAAGGAGGCCTACGACGACGCCATCGCGGGGCTCGGCCTCGACTTCGAGACGTTCACGCCGGTGGTGGACGGTTCGGTCGCGTCCTACTTCTCCGACCACTTCAGCCGGCAGCTGATGGCAGGGATCATGGTGCAGGACTACCTGGGTCTTTGTCCCAGGCCTTCCCATCGTGTCGAGGGAGGCGGGGCGACCGGCGGCCTGTGCTTCCAGGAGGCGTGGAAGTCCGTCGCCTCCGGCCACATGGACGTCTGCGTCGCCTACGGCTTCGAGTCGATGAGCCACGTCGAGACCTGGAAGGGCAACGAGTTCATCGCCCTGGCCTCGGATGTCTCCTTCGACTACCCGGTGGGGGGCTTCTACTCCGGCTACTACGCCATGATGGTCACCCGCCACATGGCCGAGTTCGGCACCACCGTCGAGCAGATGGCGGCGGTGTCGGTGAAGAACCACATCAACGCCTACCACAACCCCTACGCCCAGAAGCGCCATCGCTACACCATCGACGACGTGCGCTCCGCCCCGATGGTCGCCTGGCCGCTCACCCGGCTCGACATCTGCGTCATGTCCGACGGCGCCGCGGCCACGATCCTGGCCTCCGACGAGGGCGTCGCCAAACTGGAGGCGGCGGGTGCGACGATCCCGCGCCCCCTGGTGAAGGTCTCCGGCATCGGCCGGGGCACCGACGCCATGCGCATGTCCGACCGGCCGCACGTCGACTACGACACCTTCATGCGGGACTACGCCACCGAGCAGGAGCGCTCCTCGGACGAGACCAGGGCCTACTACAGGGGCCTGTGGGACCGGGGGACCCGCTACCCGGGGGTCCACTCGTTTCGTGCCGGCCGCACCGCCGGCAACATGGCCTACCGCCACGCCGGCGTCACCGACCCCCTGGGCGAACTGGACTTCGTCGAGCTCCACGACGCGTACACCTCCTCGGAGATCCAGACCTACGAGGATCTCGGCCTGTGCCGGTACGGCGAGGGCGGCCCGTTCGCCGCGTCCGGCAAGGCGTTCATGCCAGGCATCGACTACGAGTTGAAGCTGACCGACCGGCCGGCGTGCCCGGTGAACCCCTCGGGCGGCCTGATCGCCTGCGGGCATCCCGTCGGCGCCACCGGTCTGATGCAGGCGGTGTTCGCCGTCTGGCAGCTTCAGGGGACGATCGCCGAGCACTTCGGCGACCCGACCCTGCAGGTCCAGGGGGCCCGGCGCGGAGCGATCCACTCCCACGCCGGCACGGGCACCTACGTCACCGTCTCCGTACTCGAGCGGGAGGGCTAGAGGTCATGGCCGAGCTGTCACGGACCAAGGACGAGTCGCTGGGCGGCTACGTCGTGCACGGGGTTCCTTTCCCGGTCGAGACCGACCCCGACGCCCTCGCCTTCTTGAAGCGGATGGCCCCCCTGCAGATCGAGCAGGACTACCGAATCACCTATCTGCACTCCTACGGGCAGGACTCCCCCTGGTTCGCCGGCGTGAGCAACCGCCGGCTCCTCGCGACCGAGGAACCCTCGTCGGGGTACGCCTACGCCACCCCCCGCGGGCACGACATGTATTCCGGCCGCGAGACCCGCTGGATCGACATCACGGACCGGCCCGCCAGGGTGCACGCATTCACGGTGTGCTACTTCGGCTCGGAGGAGTTCCTTCCCGAGACCCCCTTCGTGCTGGCGCTCGTGCAGTTCGAGGGCGTCGACACCCTCTTCCTCACCCGGCTCGTGGGGGTCGACCCGTCCGCGGCTTCCCTCGAGTGGATCGGTATGGACGTCCAGCCCCGGTTCCTTCGCAACAGCAAGCTGAAGCCGACCGACGTGTACTTCGTTCCGCGCGACGGCGGGTGACGGCGCCACTCGCCGACGCAAACAGAGAAATCATCAAACGGCATGTAAGTACCCCCTACGCCTAGGTGGCCCGCCGGAGACGAGGGGGTCCGCCGGCGGGGGTCAGCGAGCGGCGGGGTCAACGAGCGGCGAGGGTGAGGAGGGCGTCGACGACGAGGGCGACGGCGGCCGACGAGGCCACGGTCCTCCATCCCCAGCTTGTCTGGCGCCGCTCCGCCCTCAGTTGGAGCAAGAACTGCCGCACGAGGGTGTAGCCCGCGAGGGCGGCGACGAAGGCGCTGCCCGCGACGGCCGGGTGGCCATTGCCGACGACCACGAGCGCGGCGACGCCGGCGGTCGCCGCCGCCAGCGATTCGAAGAGCTGCACCGGAACCCGCCGGGCACACACCCGCCGGTCGGAGAGCCACATGGCGAGGCGGCCCTTGGTGGGCCGACCGGCGCAGCACCCGGTGAAGAAGCAGCCGAGACGACCAATGGCCAGCCCGACGAACAGGCCGGGGGTGGTGGCGTCGAGGAACCGTCCGGCGGGGATGTCGGCCACGGGCAGCCCGACGACGAGCGCCGCGACGATCCCCGCCAGGAAGCCCTGCACGCACCAGCCAGTACTCCACGAGTGTGGCGAGCCGTCGCGGTTGACGGCGAGATACCACAGCCGGGCGCCGACGACGCCGGCGACGATGGCGGCCAAAGATAGGAGCAGCCCGCGGTCGGGGGATAGGCCCACCCGGAGCAGGGTGTGGCGCTGGAGGAGGAGCGCGGCGATCACGCCGGCAAGGACGAGGAGCGACCAGCTGGTGGGCACGACCGCCGGCCGGCGGGTGAACGCGGCGAGGGGGGCCCACCGGGTCTTCACGGGTGTCGGGGCAGCCGCTCGAAGCCGCCACCGCCACCACGACCAGGCGGCCGGATCGAGCTGGCGGGGCCGGTGCTTGCCGGCGGGGTCGGGCTGGCCGTCGAGGAGCGACGCGGTGACCGTCCACGTGCCGGGGTTGACCCCGAAGACCTGAGCGGTGACGGCCACGAGGCCCGCGCCGGGCACGACGCAATCGACCGTCTCGTCCTGAACGAACCGGTCGCCATCGCCGGCCGGTCCGTCCAGGTTGTCGCGCCGGCCGGAGAAGCGAACGGTCACAGGGTGCGCTGGGCCCTGCTCGCCGGGATCGAAGCACCAGGTGGTCGTCAGGGCATGCTGATCGGGATCTGCCCGCAGGGTGCTGGCGGATGCCGGTGCCGCCGCCGGGGCCGGGGCGGCGGGGACTGCGCGGACCGGCCGGCCGGCGGCCGGACGTGTCGCGATAGAAGGTGACGTCACGGCCGGCGGTGCGGCGGAGGAGAGAGCCGGGGCCTCGCCACCGACGGTAACTCCGGCACCCGGCCTGGGAACCCGAGCTGTGGTGCGGCCGCTGTGCTGCTGGTGATTCCTGGTCGGGCGGGGGCTCATCGGCCGCCAAGCTCCCGCTGGTGGGGGCGCTGAGCCGCAGCCTCGTCGACTACGAGCGTCCCCCGCAGCATGCGCATCTCGCAGGTGAAGGCATGGACGCCCGGTGCGCCGGGTGGCAGGTCGATGGCGACATCCCCGAAGGGCGGCAGGTCGACGCTGATGCCGAAGTCCGGGAAGACGACCCGCTCCGAGCAGGTGGCGCTCTCCTCGCGATGGAACACGAGCCGGCACGGCCAGCCGGCTCGTACGTGGACCTCGGCGGGGTCGTATCCGCCATTGACGCGGATGCGCCGGACCTGGGCGTCCCCGTCGACCGGGTGACGCCGGCGCGAGGCGACCGTCAGGGTCGTGGCGGCCGACACGACGACAAGCGCGGCAACAGCGGTAGCAGTCCACTCAGGCCACATAGCCGTCACCGTGCGAGTGGCCGCAAGAGGCGTGGTCGTGGTCGTGGTCGGGGTGGCTCCCGTGGCTTCCGTGCACTCCGCAGCCACCATGGCCGCCATGCCGGCGGTAGCCCAGGTGCATCCCGAGCATGAGGACGATGAAGACGAAGAACAGCAAGGCGGACCGAGTCACAAGCACCCTCCTTGCCCCAGGATCGACGGGGGCTATGAAGACCCGATGAACGCGGGCCGTCGATCTTGTGAAGAGTCTCGGTCAGCTCGAGGCGTGTGCTGCGGGGAGGGCGACCCGGAAGACCGAGCCCTGCCCAGGCTTGCTCTCGACGTCGATCTGCCCGTCGTGGGCGCGCACCAACTCCCGGACGATGGCGAGGCCGATGCCAGCGCCTCCTGTTAGCCGTGCCCGGGAGCGTTCGCCTCGCCAGAACCGCTCGAAGATGTAGGGGAGGTCCTCACCGCTTATGCCAACACCCGTGTCGGCGACCTCGATCGAGACGTCACCATCCTTCGGCGTGAGCGTGATGGTTACTGTCCCGCCGGGGTCGGTGTAGCGCAGGGCATTGGAAAGGAGGTTGTCGACGATTTGCGTGAGGCATCCCCTGTCTGCGAAGACCCACGCCGGCGCGAGTTTCTCCTCGAGGCGGATCTGCTTGGCGGCGAAGTAGTCTCGATGCACCCCTGCCTGCTCAGAGACCAGGTCGCGGAGGTCGACGGGCTCTTTCGGCAGGGTGAGGCCCGGTCGTTGGGCCTCGGCAAGCCTGCCGAGGTCCTCCACCAGACGGGTGAGCCGCAAGGATTCGGTGTGCATCGCTTCGAGGTTCTGCTGCTCGTCGCGAAGCACTCCGTCCTGGGCCGCCTCGATCCGAGAGACGATTCCGCTCAGCGGGGTGCGCAACTCGTGGGCGATGTCTTCGGCGGCCTCGCGGCGGATCTGCTCCTCCCGTTCGAGGGTCTCGGCGAGCCGATTGAATGCGCGCCCGAGCTGGCGTATCTCGGGCGCCCCGCGGACCTCGACGCGTGCGTGAAGGTCGCCGCGCTGTATCCGCCGGGCGGCGTCCGTGACCCGCCGGAGAGGCCGTGCCAGGGCGGGCCCCAATGCGACGGCGGCGAGCAGACCCAATGCGACGGCGAGTCCCCCCGCGATCAGGTGCAGCTGAACGAGGCGGTCGCGCAGGGCGCGGTCCTCACTGGTGAGGATCCGGCCTGCCAGCGGGGCGACGCCGACCGTGCCGACCGCTCGGCCGCTGACGAGGACCGGTGCGTCAGCCCGGGGACGGCCCGGGATCAGGGGTGAGGGGCTGAGGGCGCGGCCGGAGGTGTCGAGCAGGGTGAGCCGGTAGCCGTCCATGGCGGCCAGGTGTCCGAGCTCATTGACCGTCGCGGCGCTCCACCTCCCGTCGGCGGCGTAAAGGCCGGCGGCAAGCTCGGCGCTATGCGCGGCCGCCTCGTCGAGGCGCTGGGTCGCGTACTGGTTCAGCCTGCTGTTGAGGCCGGCGTCCGCGAGCATGGTGGCCAGAGCAACAGCCAGGACGGCGACTGCGGCGAGCGCAACCGCCAGCCGGGCGCGAAGGCCCACGCGCTCGAGGACCGTCATTCCCGGCGCAGGCCGAGGCGGTAGCCGACACCGTGCACGGTTTGGATATAGCGAGGCTTGGAGAGATCGGGCTCGATCTTGCGCCGCAGGTTCTTGACGTGCGCGTCGATGGTCCGCTCGTAGCCTTCGAAGTCGTGGCCCTGCACCCGGTTGATCAGCTCGAAGCGCGAGTAGACGCGGCCGGGGTACTGGGCCAGCGAGAAAAGCAGCTTGTACTCGCTCGGTGTCACCTCGACCGACTTGCCAGCGACGCGGACCTCGTGACAGATGCTGTCGATCTCGAGCCTTCCCCCGTCGAAGGAAAGTGTCTCGAGGAGCGGCATGTCCCCGCCGGCGGTACGCCGGAGGATGGCCTTGACCCTGGCGACCAGCTCGCGGGGGCTAAACGGCTTCGTCAGATAGTCGTCGGCTCCCGCCCGGAGACCCTCGACGCGCTGGTCCTCGGTGGTCTTGGCGGTGAGCATCAAGATGGGGATGTCGGAGCGGCTGCGAAGCTCCTCGCAGATCTCCTCACCCGAGATGTCGGGAAGCATCAGGTCGAGCACGATCAAGTCGGGGCGCTTGGTCATTGCCAGATGCAGGCCGGCCTGACCGTCGGTGGCGTCGTAGACGATAAACCCGTCTCGTTCCAGGTACGCCCGCACCACCTCGTGGACCGACGGCTCGTCGTCGACGATGAGGATTCGCTCGTTCATGGCCGTTGTCGATTCAGCCGCTGGAGGTCGGCCGGAACAGCCGGCGTAGCCGTTTCTCCGATAGCCGACCGTAGCCGACCAGGCTGCCGCAGGTGTCGAACAGCGCCGGCCGAAGAGGTGGAGCGACGGCAGCGAGGACCTGCCCCTCGGGGGAGTCGGCGTCTACCTCTCGCCACTCGAGGAGGCCTTCGGCGGCAAGGGCTTCGAGCACGTGGCGACCATGAGCGCAGAGGTGGCAGTCGTGACCGGTGAGCAGACGAAGGGTTGTCACCCCTCGATCCCCATGTCGGAGAGGAGTCGGCTGACGGGGACGTACATGTTCTGGTAGGCGCGGTGCCACAGCACGACGCCGTTGGGGGAGAGCAGCATGAAGGCGTGCCCGTCCTGGGTCGGGTGCTCCATGCCGCCGTGGCCGAGCATCCCGTAGGAGGCGGACATGGTCGTGGTGGGGTCCGAGAGGAGCGGGGTGTGGATGTCGTACTGGCGGGCGGCCTGGGCGAGCTCGGCCACGGGGTCCGTGGTGATGCTCACCAGCTGGATGCCATCCTTGGCGAGCGCCGGCGACTTCTGGAGGTCCGCGGCCTGGACCAGGCAGGCCTGGCAGCTCACCCCCTCCGAGAAAAAGAGCAAGGTCTTGTGCCCGGCGAGCGAGGCGGGGGTGACCCGCCTCCCCGACACCACGTCGGTGAGCGAGAAGTTCGGGGCGGTCGAACCGACGGCCGGGCCGCGGGTGGTCGCCCCCATGGAACCCACCGACGAGGAACCCCGGCCGGACGGAAGCACGACGGCGAGCGCGACAAGGCCCGCGGCGACCACGCCGACCGCCGCGTAGCCGGCGCGACGCTCGAGCCGTTGTCTCTGCCGGCGGGTGCGTCCCCGCCGGTTGGGCGCCGTCTGGCGCGAAGGCGTGCGTTCCTCGCGGCTGGAGCGAACCTGTGCGCTGGGCGGGACGCCACGACTGCTGGTCTTTTTCCGGACTTTTTGATGGGACATCAGTGGGTGACTCCTTCGAGGTCCGGGCCCTGCGGCTCGGACCGGTGGTGCTCGCGGCGGGCGGGCGGAGGGGAGGGCGCCCGGTCGGTGGGGCGGGGCCGGCGGCGCGGGCTTCGAAGAGACCGGGCGGCGATCAGGGTGACAGTGGCGGCGAGGCAGAGGACCACGATCCAGCCGATCCAGGCGGGCACCGCAGTGGCGGCGTCTGTGGCGATCGCGCTCAGCCAGCGTCCAAAGGCCTTCTGGAACCCGGGGGCGGTTCGTGCGTTGCCGGTGAGAGCGAGCGCGATGAGCAACGCGCCCAGCCCGAGGAACATCACCCCCCCGACCAGGCGGGTCACGGTCGTGCGGATACGCCAGCCCGCGAGGGTCACGGTCACGGACGGGTCCCGAAGGCGGCGCCGGAGAGGCTCGACCCCGAGGGCCGAGACGAGCAGGGGCGAAACCAGCCCGAACAGGTAGAACGCGCCGAGCAGTGCCCCGACCCACCAGGAACCCGAGACGCCGGCGATGGCCACTGCGCCCGCCAGGACAGGGGCGCAGCACGCTGTGGCCGCCCCGGAGAACACGCCCATCAGGTAGATGCCGACGACGCCCGAGGGGTCGCCGCCTCCCACAGAGGGGGTGTGGTGCCACATCCAGCCCCGCAGCGTGGCCACCCCGATCGCGAGCATCATGGAGCCGCCGAGCAGGAACATCGTCTCGTGGTTGGCGGCGATGAGCTGCGACAGGCCGGCGGCACCCACGGTCAGGGGCCAAACGACCGTGGCCACTCCCGCGACGAAGACCGCCGTCAGCCCCGCGGTTCGCCACTTGCGGGCGCCCGCCACGCTGGCCAGGTAGGTGGGGAGCATGACGAATGCGCAGCAGGGAGCGAAGAAGGCGACCATCCCCGCCAGGAGCGCCGCCAGGGCCGACCCGCTGAGGAGCGCCTGCCCCATCTGTCTACGCGCCTCGCCGGACGTTCAACGCCGTTAGCACGACTCCACTATCGGAAGGTTCTGTGAAGAAGACGTGAAGGCTTCGCGTTGAAGTGGTGAACCCACCGGGACGGTCTGCGCCCTCAGGGTTCGACGATGAAGCTGCCGGCCATGCCTCCTGCCGCGTGACCGGGCACTGGGCAGATGTACTGGTAGGTGCCAGCCTTGGCGGCCGTGAAGGCGATCGTTTCGGCGTGCACGCCGGCGGAGGTCGGCTCCCCGAGGAACCACAGGCCGGCAACGAGCCGCCGGTCATCCAGCCCGGAGCACTGGCGCCGCCCATCATCCACCTGTAGGCCGAACGGCCCGTCATCGCCGCCCGGATCGGCGCCGGAGTCGATGCCGGCAGGGAAGCCTCTGGGCGAGACGGGTCGTGCCCTAGGCCTCTAGGCAAGCCGCTCGACCGGCTTTCAGCGTGGTGATCCCGGTCTGGATCCGGGAGAGTACGGTGCGCCGGGCCATCGACAGCGTGGTCGCCCAGACCTGCGCCGATTTAGAGGTCGTCGTCGTCGACGACGGCTCGACCGACGGTACTCGCAACGCCGTGGCCGGCGGCAGCGAGGGGGGAGCACCTCGTCTTTTTCGACAGCGACGACGAGGCTGTCCCCGTGTGGCTCGACGAGATGAAACGTGCGCTCGACGGCACTGGCTGGTCGAGCTGGTCGCCAGCACCGCCACCATGGCGTCGACGCCCCCGGCTTCGCTCCTCCCCTCCGCTCGATGTCGCAGATCGGCGGCTGAGACGCCGCGCGGTCGACGAGTTTCGCGCGGCTATGGCATGCAGTGGGGGTTCATGCTGTAGGTGCAGTATGCCTGGTTGGACCACACGGCCAAGCTCACGATCGCGGCGAAGGTGAGGGCAAGCCCCGGGGCGTACAGCACGGCCCGCCCGGCTGGCGACACCGGCTCGGGCGGGTGCTCGAGAGCGTCGAGACGCTCGAGGAACCCGGCCGTCCCCGAGAGTGCTGCGAGTGACCCGTCGGCGGGCGCGAGTGCCACGGCGAGGAGGGCGCTTCGGATGACGCTTCGACGGCCAGGCGCGGCGGCGACCGCGGCCTCGTCCGCCCACCGTTCGAGGGCCACCCTCAGGGCGGTGACGCTGCGTCGCGCTGGAGGCCAAAGGCCGAAGGCCCGCTCGGTGGCCATCGCCAGGGCGAGGTAGCGGTCGTGGCCGAGGCGCAGATGGGCGGCTTCGTGGTCACACACCGCTCGGAACTGTCCGTCGTCGAGGGCCTCGACCAGCCCCTCGCTCACCACCACGCAGGGGGGCCGTCCCGGCACGCTCACGGCGAGGGGCGTCTTGTCGGGCAGCACGAGGAGCGCGGTGCCATCCGGGAGGTCCGTGTGCTCGCCGACACGCAAAGCCTCCCTGGCGTCGCGCCCGGCGCGTCGCACGGTCGCGGCACCGCGCCACGCCAACACGGGTACCAGGGCAGCGACGCCAGCTGCTGTCAGACCAACCGGGATGCCGGCCGGCGCGGCGAACCCGGTCAGCATCTGTTGACAACCCCAGCCGAGGGGGATCCCGACCGCACGTAGCGCCACCGGGGCCGCGACGAGGAGGGCCGCGAACTCGAACAGCGCCATCCCCGACAGCAATGCTGCCGCCGTACGATGGGCCCACCGTGCGGGACCCAGTCGCCTGCCCATCGGGCGCAACAGGCCAGGCAGCGACACCAGGGCCACGCCGACAAGGGTGAGGGCGATGCTCAAACCGTCACTCGCTCCGAGCGGCGGCCACGGCACCGCTCATGCGGCCAACCGCGGCGGCACACAGATCCGCTGCTACCACGCGCCGCGCAAGCATCCTGTCGTCAGGGTGGTCTCCGATACCCGTAGCGGGTAGGGCCGTTCGGCCCTTCGGGGCATGACCTAAGGCCCACCCCAGCAGGAGTTCAGCCGTCTCGGGAGGCCGCGACCAAGGCGGCCCGTGCGGCGAGGAATATCTCAGCCGGGACCGGCCGTCGGGGCGGCTGGCGAGCCGGGACGTCCCCACCCCGGTCCGATCCCGGTCTTGCTATAGGGTGTAGTAATAGATCGTCAAGCCGAGGAGCACTTCGCGAATGGTTCTCAACGCTCGAACATGGATCGACCGCTACGCGGAAGCCCTGGGAATCCCCACCCCGCCGGAGTCTGAAGTCGAGGCTCTCCTCGAGCTGGCGGGAACTGCCGCACATGCGGCCGAACGGACCGCCGCTCCCATCTCCTGCTGGCTGGCGGCGAGGGCAGGTCGCAGCCCGGATGAAGCGCTCGCCGTCGCGCGCGCCCTGGAGGCGTCGCTCGACAGCTCCGACTGAGCTCTCTACGACACGCTGCCGTAGATCCTCCACGACGCCGTAGTCTGGACATCACGGTGAAGGAAGTCGAATGAAGAAGAAGCTGCCGATGGGGGCCTTCGAGGACGCCGTGATGGAGGTGCTCTGGGCCGACGGAGGGTGGATGACGCCCAGCGAGATCCACTCCGAACTGGCCCAGGGGCGCACGCTCGCTTACACCACGGTGACGACAACCCTGGTTCGTCTTGTCGAAAAGGGGCGTCTCGAGCGGCACCCCGACGGTCGGGCCTTCGTATACCACCCGACCCTGACACGGGCTCAGTGGGTTGCTGCTCGCATGAGCGAGGTGCTGGCCGGTGGGGGCGACCGGACCACGGTGCTCGGTCATTTCGTTGAGACCCTCGACGAACGGCAGCGCACCCAGCTACGGAGGATGCTCGCGGCGCGCGGAGAACAATGACCCTCGCCGCGTCGCTGGCGATGCCGCCGTGGAACGGGTTCGACAACCGAGCCGTCGTCGCGGTTCCAAGGAGGCCCGCGACGGCTCCTCGTGGTACCCCCACAGGGTAGACAACTACTACACGCTGTAGTAGCATGCTGCCGGTGCTTGGTGATAGTTCGCGAACCCTCCGCGATAGCAGGGATGATAAGGACAGCAAATCCCGAGAGCGGCTCGACATTGATACTACGTCTTGTCGTAGCACCCTGAGCGGACGCGTGAGAGGAGCGTGATGACGGCACGTTCCGGTCCGAACCAGGGCTCGGCGAGCAGCTCCGGGAGGGCGACCCGGCGGCGGTTCGTCGGCGGCGGCCTGGCCGCCGTGGCGGCGGCGCTCACCGGCGGGATCGCCGGTGTCTTTCGCTCGGCCCGGGCGGCAGGGGCAGGAATCCCCCGCGTGGGTGCGATCCCGCGGCTGGCGCTGCGCCGCGTCAGGCAGCCGCAGGTTCTCTCGCTGCGGCCACGCTGGGCCAGCTGGACGGTCCACGAGCTCAACGCGGGCAGCGACGGGTGGAGCGAACCGTCCGCGTGGATGCGTAGCATCCTGAACTC
The DNA here is from genome assembly GCA_021788115.1 of Actinomycetes bacterium. Taxonomy (GTDB): domain Bacteria; phylum Actinomycetota; class Acidimicrobiia; order Acidimicrobiales; family Palsa-688; genus JAJYLA01. The sequence continues at coordinate 25,395 of JAJYLA010000045.1, forward strand.
GAAGGACCAGAAGATCTACTACGAGTCCTTCCCCGACGAGTCGCGCCAGGCCCACCATTGGGCGATGGTGATCGACCTTCGCAAGTGCATCGGCTGTCAGGCGTGCGTCGTTGCGTGCAAGAGCGAGAACAACGTGCCGGTCGGGACCTACCGGACCTGGGTGCCGGTCGTGGAAACCGGATCGCTCGTGCCCGACCCTGACGGCCCTATCGTCACGTCCGCCGGCCGGTTCTCGTCGAACATCCGGCGCTCCTCCCTCCCCCGGCTGTGCAACCAGTGCGACAACCCTCCCTGCGTGATCGTCTGCCCGGTGAAGGCGACCTTCAAGCGCGAGGACGGGCCGGTCCTCATCGACTACACGAAGTGCATCGGATGCGGCATCTGCATCCAGGCCTGCCCCTACGACGCCCGCTATTTCAACACCGTGCAAGAGACCGCCGACAAGTGCACTTTCTGTGTGCAGCGTCTTGACCGGGGGATGCTGCCGGCATGCGTCACCTCGTGTGT
>JAJYLA010000167.1 GCA_021788115.1 Actinomycetes bacterium
GTCGCTCCCCACGGTGGTTCCGGGGTACGCTCGCTCGATCGTCGCCGTCGGGGACTGGCCCGGCATCACGTACCGCCTCGCGGCCTACCGCGCCGCCGACATGGTCATCGTGCTCCAGTTGAAACGGGCAGAGAGCGGCCGCGCCATGTACGCCTGGGTGTGCTCCGACCAGCGCGAGGCCGCGTGGATCGCCGCGGGCGAGGCCCAGCAGTGGGGCGGGTTCATCGGGCTCGATGTGATGTTGACGATGTCTGGGATGTCGGACGACGACGAGGTGGACGCCAACCGCGAGGACGTGGATGCCGGATAGACCCTGAGGGGGTCGCTAGACCGCTTGACGCGGTTTGTCGGGGCGGGCGGCCACCGCCCACGCAGTACCGGATCGCTTCGCACGTACGGCAACCCGTGCTGCCGGACCGGTGAGGTCCGTTGGCCGGGGGGGATCACGGCACTGTGGCAACGAGCGCCCCGCGCCGATCTGGCGATGCAGGGCAATCAGAGGCGCACACGTCGGCCGCCCCGGGCGGGTCCCCGAGGCGGCCGACGTGACGAAGCTCACTCGTCGTCGGGGCTCACACGGAAGTCGCCGTCTCGCCCCCCGAGAGGTACAGCTCGGCGGTCTGGTCGATTCGCTCCGGTGCCCGCATCCGGAAGTAGACGAGGATGCCCAGGCCGATGAGCATCCAGACCAGGATGATGGGGATGGCCAGGTTCGCGGGGTAGGTCAGCCCGGTGATGCCAAGCCCGGCGAAGTCGATGCCGGCCGAGGCCACCAGGACCGGGATGAAGATCAGGGTGCCCACGATCGGGATCACGAAATGGAGGAACCAGTTGAACTCGTCGTGGCGCTCCCGCCAGTAGAACGAGAGGCTGCTCAGGTTGGTGAGGATGTAGATGGCGATGAGCAGGATGGTCACGATGGTGCCCAGCAGGGCGTAGGCGTTGAGGGGCGCCTGGCTGCCGAAGAACCAGCCCAGGGCGATCGCCACCACGATCCCGCCGATGGCCTGCACGTTGACCGCCACGTGGGGGGTGTGGTAGCGCGGATGGATCGAGCCAAGGGCGCTCGGGAGCAGGTGGATGCGGGCCAGGGCGAAGCCCACCCGGGTCGCCGCATTGGCCCCGGCGTTCGAGTTGGCGATAGCGCTGTTGGCGATGGCCAGCAGCACGAAGATCCAGCCGATGCCCCAGACGTCCTTGGCCATCCCGGTCCAGGGATCGCCGCCGTTGGCGAAGTAGAAGCCGTTCGGGCTGGCCGCCGCCATCTTGTCGGGGCCGAAGTAGACCGTCGCCGCGTAGTAGCAGAACAGGTAGAAGATGCCGATGAGCAGGCAGGAGAGGAAGACGGCCCGCGGGATGGTGCGGTGCGGGTCGCGCGCCTCCTCGCCCAGGGGTGCCGAAGCCTCGAACCCGCCGAACGCCAGGATGGCGAAGATCATCCCTGGGAAGACCGAGCCCATCCCCTTGGCGTTGCCCGTCCCCGGGGCGAACACGGCCAGGGTGTTGTTGCTGCCCGCGTGGATGATGAGGAAGAGCGAGAGCACCGCGAAGACGGCGATCTCGAAGGAGCCCAGGGCCACCCCGGTGCGGGTGGAGATCTGGATGCCGTGGTAGGTCAAGTACCAGACAATCCCCGCGGCCACCACGACCAGGGGCACCCACAGCTCGATCGGCCAGCCCCAGTAGGTATGGAACGCAGAGGCGAGCACGTAGCCGAAGATGAGGTAGAGCAGGGGAGCGATGAGGGGCTCCAGCATCATGAAGCCCCAGGCCACCAGGAACCCCACGCTGGCGCCCAGGCCGTGGGCGTTGTAGGTGTAGAGGCCGCCCGCCGAGGGCAGGTGCTGGGCCAGCTGGCCGATGCTCACCGCCACGAACAGGCAGGCCACCAGAGCGATCACCACCGCGAGGGGGGTGGCTCCGCCGGCGTAGGTGGTGGCGAAGATGATCGAGTAGGCGACGGCCGCGGCCGGCGCCATGTGGGTGATCGACTGGAACAGGACCTCCGGCAGTCCGATCGCGTTGCGCTCGAGTTCACCAGTGCGCGCAGCCATCCGAGTCCTCTCCTCCAGCTAGGGCGTCGTGGGGTGCGGGTCCGGGTTACGCGAAGAGGTCGCGCGGCAGGAACGCCGCCACCACCCAGTTGGGCTGGTCGACCACCTCGCTGATCTTCAGATCGACCGCCGTGGAGCAGAGCGCATAGGCCTCGTAGCGATCGAGGCCGTGGCTGCGCTCGAGCTTGTCGATCATGTGGCGGATCGCGTCGCGCGTGGCCTCCAGAAGATCGGGGCCGATCCCGGTGGTGACGTAGTAGCCCGCCTCCGCCGCGGACGCTCGCTCGAGCGGCCGCACGAACTCGTACTCGGGGGTCTCGAGGGTGAAGTCGCGGCGCACCGAGAGCCGCAGGGTGACGTCCATGGGCGCCTCGATGGCGTTGCCGCAGACCTCGCCGTCGCCCTGCGCCGCATGCGTGTCGCCCAGGCCGAAGAGGGCGCCTTCGACCTCCACCGGCAGGTACAACGTGGTGCCTGCCCGCAGCTGCTTGGAGTCCATGTTGCCGCCCGTGCGGCGGGGCGGGATCACGTCGAGGTTGCCGGGCTCGTCGCGGGCCACCCCGATCACGCCGCAGAACGGCTCGATCGGGACGCTGATGCCCTTGACGAACTGGGCGCGCTTCGGTCCCAGTTCCCAGACGTGGAACCAGGGCTCCGGGAACTCATCGGCCAGGAGCCCGAAGCCCGGCATGTTGGCGGTCCAGCCGTACCCCTTGGGCATGAACTCGAGCAGGTCCACGTGCAGGATGTCGCCCGGATGGGCCCCCTCCACGAACACGGGGCCGTGGAAGGGATCCACCTGCGCGAAGTCTATGTTCGCGACATCCTGGAGCGTCGAGGTGTCGGTGAGCTGCCCGCCCGACGAGTCGATCACGTCGAAGGTGAGCTCGGCGCCGGAAGGGACGACCAATGCCGGCGCCGCGGTGCGATCCCACCCGATGCGGCGCTCGCTCCGGGTGACGTGAAACGAGGGAATCGTCGCCATCCTCTACCTCCCGCGGGACGCACGTCGGTGGGACGGTAGAGCGTGCAGCACCGAGCCCGAGGCAGGTGCGCACCTCACACCGCCGGTCGCAGGCTCCGCCGCCCCCCGTCGGACGGCGGAGCTACTGTACCGGCCGAGTCAAGCCCCCTGTTCAAGTGTGAGTTCAACATTCAGGGACAGCGTCGCCCCGGATGCCAACATCTGCAGTCCGCCCGGCTCGCGGTTCAGCAACCGTCGCAGGCCCTGGGGCAGGTTCGTCTCAGGTTCCACTGCGACGGAATCAAGAAACGACAGGCTCGCGACGGACAAGTAGACCGCGGGCCCGGTCGCGCGCATCGAGGCACGGATCCCTGAATCTGGCCACATCATCTGCACGGCCGGATCGGACAGATCGGTCCACGATGCATCCAGGTTCTCGGCCACTTCGCCGATCTCACGCAGGTCCAGCGGCCCCTCCACGGGAGATGGCATTGCAGGAGTATCGGTGTTGGGAGAGAAGACGCTCTTGCCGTTGATTGCGATGCGAACTGGTTTGCGAAACAGTGGGTGAATTCCCAGGCCGGCTGGCATCGCATCCGGTGAGAGATTCGTCAACGCGTAGGTCAGTCGGACAGTCGGCTCTGCCACCTCGACTTGCAGGCTTGCCACGTACTCCCAAGGCCAGTCATCTCCGCCTGCCTGGATGCGAAACAGCCCATCTGACGTCTCTTCCCAGCGCCGTGAGTACACCTGACCGTGGATGGCCGTCCCGTCGGGGAAATTCGGTTGCAGGCGCATGGTGCGGGGCCCGATATCGATTGGGCTGGTTTCGATGCGATTACACCACGGAGCCATGACGTAGGAGCCCCAGAAGAAGGGCTCGCGACCGTAGCTCTCGGGATCCACTGGAGTTCTCAGGATGTCGTAGCCGTAGGCGCGGATGCGATGGAGACGCGCCCCGATATCGGGGAGCACGACGACCTCGAGTTTGCCGTCAACGAACCTGCGCTCTTCCACGTGTGCCTCCATCTTGGCCACCCACGCCCGCGGGGATGCCCTCGACTGAGGTCGTCGCCCGCCAGACGCCGGCCAGCGTAGGGGACGTTGGGTAGAGGCAGATGGCCCTCCTGACTAGGACGTGTGTCCCGTTGCGCCCACACGTGCCAGTCCCGCACGCACGGCTCTCGTCTTGCGCTGGGGCTAGGTCTCCGCTCGGAGCGGATGTCCCACCGAGCCGCCTTTGACACATCGTCAGCGTTTGCGCAATAGGCCTCCTGGCCCGATTCGACCAGCCCGCTGGCTCTAGTACTGCTACGGGGCACCGCTATTGTTCGGCGCGTCGTTGCGAACTGCTGAACTGCGTTCACACATACGAAACGCCAGGTGCCGCAGTCCCAACCACATGAGTGCGTCCAAGGAGTAGTAGCGACGAACTTCCATCCGGCGATGGCTGATCTTGCCGCCCGGCTGCGGCGCGTCAGCGTGGTGCCCGTTGTGACCCTGCCCGATCCGGCAGCGGCGGTTCGATTGGCTGACGCGTTGACGGAGGAAGGGCTGCCGTGCCTCGAAATCGCGTTCCGAGCTCCTGGTGCGGCCGATGCGATCAAGGCCGTTCGGGAGGAGCGTCCAGAAGTCCTTGTAGGCGCCGGCACGGTCTTGACGATCGAGCAGGCCAGAGCGGCACTAGACGCGGGAGCTGAGTTCGTCGTGTCTCCCGGCACCAACCCCCGGGTCGTGGAGTACGTGCTCGGGCATGGGGGGCGGATGGTGCCAGGCGTTGGATCGGCGTCGGAGATTGAAGCCAACCTCGAGCGCGGCCTCCACCTGCTGAAGTTCTTCCCCGCCGAGGCGCTCGGCGGTACCCGGTTTCTGTCCAGCGTCCACGGCGCCTTCCCTGACGTGGAGTTCTTTCCCACCGGGGGAGTGACGGTCGGCAATCTGCGTCCCTACCTGGCCCTCGATTACGTGGTCGCCGTCGGTGGCACAGCCATCACCCCGCAGGCCGCTCTCCGTGCGGGAGACTTCCAGGCCATCCGATCAGTTGCCCGCGAGGTCGTGCTCGCAGCCCAGCAGGCACGGCCGGCGGGGACATTCAGGTGAGTGGATCGTCCGGAGTGGCAACTCCGGAGTTCCCCGGTGCTCCGCCGTCGGAGGGGCGTCGCTACGACCTCGTGGCCTTGGGTGAGGTCATGCTGCGGCTCGATCCCGGCGACGGTC
>JAJYLA010000046.1 GCA_021788115.1 Actinomycetes bacterium
GGCGCCGGCGCCGAGGGTGCGGGAGGCGCTGGCGCCGAGGGTGCGGGAGGCGCTGGCGGCGGCGACGGGAGGGGCGCGGTGGGGGCCGGCAGCGGGACCGGCGGGACCGCCGGCGTCGCCTCCTCGGCGCCCGGGCCCCACACCACGTACGCGGTGGGCGGCCCCCAACCGCAGGCTGCCTCCAGCGACACGAGCGCGTCGGCGAAACCGGCGGCGGTCCCGGGCCGCTCCGAAGGGTCCTTGGCGAGCGCCGCTTCGAGCAGGTCGGACAAGGGGATCGGCACGTGCTCGGAGCGGAGCGGCCGGACCGGGTCGCGGATGATGCGCAGGATCACCGACGCCGGCGCCTCGTCGTCGAACGCCGCGAACGGTGCGCTCCCCGCCAGCAGGTGGTACATCGTCGAGGCCAGCCCGTAAACGTCGGTGGCGGGCGACACGGGGCCACCATCGAGCATCTCGGGGGCGGCGTGCACGGTGCCGAAGCCGAAGAGGCCGGCGCCGGGCTGGACGGACGCCTGGAGGGAGGCGACACCGAAGTCGGCGAGGGCCGGCTCGCCGAAGTCGGTCAAAAGGATGTTCTGGGGCTTCACGTCGCGGTGCAGGAACCCGTGGCGGTGGGCGGTCTCGAGCGCCCCGGCGATCTTGATCCCGACGCGCACGGCTTCCCTGGCGTCGAGCGGCCCCGAGGCCCGGATCCGCTGGTCAAGCGACTCGCGGCACAGTTCGAGGACCAGGGCCGGCCGGCCGTCGGGCGTGACGAGGGGGCGGTACAGGGTGACGATGTTGGGATGGTCGCTGATCTTCGCGAGCGCCCGGATCTCTCGCGAGAACCTTTCCACCAGGTGCCGCTCGCCCGTGTGGACGTTCAGGATCTTGACCGCCACCGGGCGGCCCGTGTCGACCTCGACGGCCCGGTACACCGTCGCGAAGGCTCCGCCGCCGATCTCGACGGCGCCGGAGAATCCCGGCAGGCTCTCCAGGGGTGCCGGCCTGCTCGCCTCGCGCCGGAACACGACGACGACCCTACCTGCGCCTCGCCCGCTCCGACGGCCGCCGCGGGCCGCCTCCCACCACGACAAGGGCGCGGGCCCGCCCGCGCCGGTCGAGCTCCCGGTGAACCCTCCGGCTCAGTGCCCGCTGCGCCTCCCACGCCGCCTCGGCGCTCTCCCGGTCGGGTGGCCGGCCGGGCGCGAACACGGCCCTCTCTGCCACCTCCCCGACGTGGCGCACGGCGGCCGTCACGTCGTCGCCGAAGTACCGGCCGGCCTCCGCGGCGACCTCGCTGCTGGTCGCGGCGGGATCGACGGGCATTCCCCCCCGACCGAGTCCGTCGAGCAACTCCAGCCAGGCACCCACGGCGAGCGCCGCCGGCTCGGAGGACCGCCGCGCCCGCCGGCGCCACCCTCGGCGGACGGCGGCCTGGCCGGGGCCCAAGGCACCGGCGAGCGAGACCAGCGCGGCGACGGCCAGGACGGCGACGAGCCAGGCGGGGACCGGGGGGCCGGGGAAGGGGACGTGCGTCCGCGCGGCGACGGCGTGACCGGCGGTCGAGAGGCGCGGCGCGGCGTTGGTGTTCGGGCGTGGAACCGTGGTGGGGCTGGTCCGGACCGACTCGGGCGGCAGCTGGGCCGCCCCGGTCGCCACGTCGGGCGTCGGGTCGGCGACGACCCACCCGATCCCGGCGACGGGAACCTCGACCCACGCCCACGCGTGGGAGTTGTCCAGCCGGTACTCCCCGGCCGGGACCGGGCCTCCGGACGAGGTGCCGGCGATCCGCAGCCCGGCGACCAGCCGGGTCGGCACGCCGAGAGCCCGTGCGGCCAGGGCGAAGAAGGTGGCGAACTGCTCGGGGGTGGCGGCGCGGGCGACGGTGACCGCTTCGATCACCTTCGACAGGGTCGTGCCCCCGACGTCGCTGGCCGTCACGGAAGGAGGCGGGACGGTCGACGGCGGGGCCGCTGTGGTGGTCGTCGTGGGGCGCGGGGCCGGCTTGGCTCCCTTCTTCTGCGCCGGCTTCTTCTTCGACGGTGCGACCGGTGGCTTCCTGACGGCGGTGGTGGGCGGTGAGCGGCGCACCGTGGTCTGCGGTGACGACGCCAGGGGCGCGAGCGCCGGATCGACGCGGCGCTCGTCGGTGCGCAGAGCGGTCATGGCCGCCCGGAGGAACGACACGGTGGGGGTCGGTGTCTCGCCGGTGAGCGTGGCGAGGAACCTCTCGGCGATCTTCACGTCGCTGACGATGCTCGCCGGCAGGGCGACGTCCCGGGATGGTACGCCCGCCCCTGCGGGGAGGAGCGCGTCGGCGGGGGTCACGGTCGCGAGCGTGGAGAGGGGGCCCTCCGACTGCACGGTGTAGCTGCGAGCGACGCCCGTCTGCGCTTCGGGCATGAGCATCCCGGTGGCGGCGTCGGCGGCAACCGCAGGGCCGCTGACGCGGACGGGCCTCTCCAGGGCAGGCAGCAGCGGCACGTCCAGGGCGCTCTCGGGGGTGATCCGCTGTGTCACGGTCGTCGCGTCGAGGACCGAGGCAGCGTCGAGGCTGCCGGCGGGCGGCGACGGCACCCGGCCGCCCGTCGGCTCGAACGTAGCGTCGAAACTCCACACGGCCCCGTCGTAATGGTCCAGGACCGCCATCGCCAGGTACCCGTCGGAGGGCCGGCTGGTGTCGACCTGGGCGAGCAGCGGCCGGGCTCCCCGGCCCCGGTCGCGCAGCGCACCGAGGACGTCGACGGGGTCGGTGAGGCTGCCCGAGATCAGACGGGCCGGGTGGCTGAGCGACGCCGGCTTGGTCGACAGGGCCGGCACGGCGGACATCACCGCGGTGAGCGCGGCCATGGCCGCGGCGGCCGATCCCAGGCCGCCCGCCCACGGCCGCCACGGATGGGGCCGCGCGTCCCCGTCGGGGGCGGGCGTCCCCGCCGCCACCGACCCCCCGGCCAGCGATCCGCGTGCCCGTGCCCGCGTGTGGACGGATACCGCGGCGACCGTCACGGAGAAAAGGAGGAGCGAGGCGTCGAGGACATCGCGACCGCCGACGGCAGCGCTGACGGCGTGGGCCACGACGAAGGCTGCGATCGGCACCGCCAGCGCCGCACCCGCCCCCGCGCGGCCGCCCCTGGACGACGCTGCGGCGCCGGACCGGAGGACCAGCTCCGCGGCGCTGGCACCGCACAGCCAGGTCAGCACCAGCGGCGCAGCGAGCGCCGACGGGGCACCCGCGAGCGGCAGGGTCTCGGTGATCAGGCGGCTGGGCACGGACGTGAGCCCCCGCCAGACGCCTGCAGGATCCCGGCCCCCGACGGCGAGCAGCAGCACCACCAGGCCGATCAGAGACGCTGCGATGGTGGCCTCCGGGCGCCGGCGGCGGACCTCCACCCCGACCACGGCAATCGCAACCGGCGCCGCGGAGGCGACCGCCAGCAGAAGTGCCGCTGCCCCCACCCGGAAGTCCCGCAGCCAGGGTAAACCGGCGAGGAAGGTCGCCGCGGCGAGCGCCGCGGCGGGCACCGCAGGCCAGGCGGCGGGCCGGGGACCGGGCACGCGCTCGCGCCTGGTGACGCTCCGGACAGCCGCGAGGCGCCGGAGCCCCGCGGCGACCACGGCCCTCACCGGGCGACCCCGGTGTTCCACGCCCGCACCAGCTCCTCGGCGGTCGAGCCGCCCACCACGGTGAGGCCCGGGTGGATCGGCGGGCGTATCGTCCCGCCGACCAGGGACACGACGATCACCCGGTCGAAGCGCCGGCGCAGCGCCGCGGCCATGGGCAGGGTCTCGGGGTCGAGGCGGCCGGTCACCACGACGAGGGCGGTGCCGCCGCGGTCGCGCCGCAAGAGCACCAGCTCCGCGGCGAGCGAGCCGGCCCGCTCCGGCTTGACCTCGGTCAGGTAGTCGACGAGCGGCGTGGGATCGCGGTGCCCCGGCCCGCCGACGCGGTCGCCGCTCGAGGTCCGCAGCTGCACGGGTGCCACGCCCCCCACCGACAGCGACGTCGCGAGGGAGGCGGCGACGTCGATCGCCTCCTCGAAGGTCTCCGCCGAGTAGCCGTCCGGGTGCAGATCGACCAGGACCACCGAGAAAGGCTGGGCGGTGTCGACGTTGTGGCGGACGACCAGCTTGCCCGTGTGGGCCGTCGACGGCCAGTGGACCATGCGCAGGTCGTCGCCCACGACGTACTCGCGCAGCCGGTGGAAGGCGACGGTCCCCTGAGGCGACATGTCGCTCGAGGGGCCCTCCAGGTTCCGGGACACGCCCGTGGGCAGGGGGTGCATCCGCAGCAGCCGCGGGTGCACCTCGATCCGCTGGCGCTGGCCCATGCGCTGCACCGTGCGACACAGCCCGAAGGGGTCCGCGCGGGGGATCTCGACGGGGCCGATGTCGTAGACCCCCCGGTGCACGGTCGGCAGGCGGTAGGTGCGCAATCCCTGCTCCCCGTGGCGCAGGCGCGGCAGCAACGACCGCACCCTGATCTCCCCGAGCCTCTGCTCGATCGTCAGCGGCGCCAGCGTCCGCCGGGACAGGTTGACGGCATGGACCACGGCGATGGCGGGAAGGCCCTTCTCGACGCGCGCCGGCTCGACCGCCCGGTCGACGGCGAGGTGGGGCCGGCGCAGCACGTGGACGACGGACCCGGCGACGAGGGCGAGGGTGGCGGCCCCGAGGAGCAGCACCGACGCCCAGTGGGCGGTCCAGCCGCCGGCCACGAGGGCCGCGCCGGCCACCGCCGCGCCCAGCCCGAAGCGGGTCACGGCCGGGGCCTGGAGCGGGTCACGGCAGGGGAACGAGGGTCCGGGGAACCGGCACCGCCTGCAGAGCCCGGGCGACCACGTCGGCGGCGGTGCGGCCCTGGACCTCGGCGTCCGGCCGGAGCAGCACCCGGTGCCCGAGGGTGGGCTGCGCCATCGCCTTGACGTCCTCGGGGGTGACGTACGGGCGCCCGGCTGCGGCAGCCGCCACCCGCGCGGCCCGGAGGAGGGCCAGGCCCCCGCGCGGCGACACCCCCAGGCGGACGTCGGGCAGGCCGCGGGTGTAACGGCAGAGAGCCACGATGTAGTTCTCGATGGCGGGGGCGACCTCGACGGTCCTCTTCACGAATTCGACCATGTCGAGCAGGTCCTCCCCGGTCATCACCGGGGTCAGGTGGGCGACGGTGGCCTCGTCCTTCTCCGTGCGCAGCACCTGGGCCTCCGCGTCCGGCGAGGGGTACCCCACCTGGATGCGCATCATGAACCGGTCGAGCTGGGCCTCGGGCAGCACGTAGGTGCCTTCGAGGTCGATGGGGTTCTGCGTGGCGACCACCACGAACGGCCGGGGGACCCGGTAGACGGTGGCATCGGTCGTGACGGTCTGCTCCTGCATGACCTCGAGGAGGGCGGACTGGGTCTTCGGCGAGGCGCGGTTGATCTCGTCGGCCAGCACGATGTTGGCGAAGACCGGGCCCGGCCGGAAGCTGAACGTGGACGTCGACTGGTCGAACACCGACACGCCGGTGACGTCGGTGGGCAGCAGGTCGGGGGTGAACTGGATGCGGTTCCACGTGAGGGCTACCGACGCCGCGATCGCCCTCGCCAGGGACGTCTTGCCGACCCCCGGCACGTCCTCTATCAGCAGGTGGCCCTCGGCGAGCACGCAGGTGATCGCCGAGCGCACGACCTCGTCCTTGCCGTGCACCACCCGGCTCACGTTGCCCGCCAGCTGCTCGAAGCGCGGGACGAAACCTTGCATCTCGGGGCTGATGCTCACCGGGCTCCCTTCCTGTCACGTCTCCGTCTCATACCCCCGGCGACTCCCGCTAACGATGCCACAGCGCAGGCCAGGAACGCCGCAGCGAGGGCGTCGCGCACCAGGGGGTCTCCGGCCGCAGCCGGCTCGCGCGCCGCCGCACCCGACTGGAACCCGGCGAGGGCGGCCTGCACCGCCACCGTCGTCGACCCGTGGTGCTTGATGGTGGTTGCCGGCCCGGTCGTGGGCGGCGGCGGGGTTGTCGTGGTGGTGGCCGGGGCGGTGGTCGCCGGAGTCGTGGTGGTCGGCGCCGTCGTGGTCGTGGTCGGGGCCGTGGTGGTCGTGGTCGGGGCCGTGGTGGTCGTGGTCACCGGGGTGCCGCCCGTGCTGCCCGTCCACGGCGTGGGGGTCGAAGCGCCCAGGTACTCCCATCTCACCGTCACGGCCACGCTGCCCAGCTGGGTGTCGCTGCAGGTGTACGGCAGTGCCAGCACGACCGGGAAGGAGGCGAACCCCGAGGTCTGCCACGTCGCGTTGCACCCGGACGTCGCGCCGGGTGCCGAGGCGTCCACGGTCCAGTTGATGCCAGCCGGCTGCGCGGGACCGGACGCAGGGGCCGCGTACCCCACCGTGAGCGGGTAGCCGCACCCGGCTCCGAGGGCGCCGCAGCCGGAGACGAACGCCGCGCTGAAGGCGTAGGCGGGCTGGGTTCCGATGACGAAATCGGTGGTCAGCTGCGGTGACGCGGTGCCGTAGGGGTCGGGCGTGGCCGTGTCCGACACGGTGACGTCCAGGCGGCAGCTGCCGCCCATCGTGTCGAGGTCGAAGGGGGAGTAGGTGAAGCTGCCGGCCGACAGGGTGCCACCGACGCCGGTCGCGGTGGACCCGCAGGTGACGGTCCCCGCGGCGGTCATCGGCCCTGACGGCACGCCGGGGAAGGTGACGTCGAGGCTTCCCTGGTTCGGGTTCTGCGGGTCGACCCTGCCGGTGACGCCGACGGCGAGGTTGGACGGCCAGGCGAGGTTCTGGGTGAAGGGCGCCCCCGTGATCGTGACCGACGCGGCCGGGTGGCCGGCGGGGTACACCGTGACCACGGGGGTGTAGGCCACCCCCGCCTGCAGCCCGGGGATGGTGACCCGAGGGGAGGTGACCGGCCCGAGGGTCACGCCCCCCAGGTGGTAGACGAAGTCGGTGGTCGTGCTCCCGAACGCGTCGGCCGCCGACCCCGTCGTGGAGACCTCGACGGTGGCGGTGATCGTCTGGCCGCTCGGAACACCGGACCCGGCGACGTGGATGGCGGCGGGGTTGGGCGCCCGCCACGCCTCTGTACAGGCGTGGTCGGAGGTGGGGGGGCCGGCGAGGCCGGAGTAGAGGGAACCCTCGACGCTGAAGCTGAGGCGAGCGCCGAGGAGCTGCGCGGCGGCGGCGTCGATCCTGGCTGTCGTCTGGCCGGCGGGCACCTGGACCGTCGGCGGCTGCCCCACGTAGCCGGACCCGCAGGCGGCGCCGATCACGGTCCAGGTGTCCGCCGGCACGTAGCACCCGGCCGCGGTGCACGGCGTCCACGACACGATCCAGTCCCCTTTCCCGTCGCTGGCGGTGTGCACGGCCGTCGGGGCGTCGGGCCCCTGCGGCGCAGTGCGGAACGTCACCGGCTCCGAGGCGGTGGACTGCTTGTTGAGCCACGCGGTGACCACCGCCTGGTAGACGGTGGCGGGCCGCAGGCCCGTGAAGAGGATCTGGTTCTGCCCGTTGACCACCTGCTCGCTCGGGTTCGGCTGGTGCGACCCGGTGAGGGCGGTCACCCTCACCGACCAGGTGTTCGGCTCGCAGTCGGTCTGGTCGAGCAGCGTGTAGCGCCAGGCGATCAGAGCCGACTCGGTCGACGGCGCCACCGGCTCGACCTGCGGCACGTACGGCTTCTCGCTGGTGGTGGCGCAGGTCACCTGCTGGCTGACGGCCTGCTGCACGGGGACCGGCGAGGTGGTGGGGCTCGTCGCCCGGGCGCGGCCGGCGCCGACGCCGCCCACGCCGATCTTGGCGGGCCCGGTGGCGCTCACCACGACGGCCTCGCTCTTGTTGACGATGAGGGGGCGGCTGAAACCGTCGGTGAACACGACCACCGCGAGCTTGCCGGCGGGGTTGTTGAACACGACCCGCGGACCGTCGGCGATCACCTGCGTGGAACCGAAGGTGGGGGACTCCCGGACCACCCTCCCGGCGACGTCCTCGCTCAGCAGCGGGTACACGCCGCCCCCGCTGTTCAGCACCCGGCTCATGGCGCCCGTGCGGGGGGCGATCTCCCACAGCACGGGGTGGGCGGCGTGGGTGTCGAGGGTGTAGAGGCGGCCCTCCGATTCCACGGGCTGCGCGGGTTGCGCCCCCTTCGGGAAGGAGGCCAGGTGGGCGGGGGCGACGACGCCCCCCCGGGGCGTGACCCCGAAGACCGACCAGCCCGAGGGCCCCTCGCCGAGGAACCACAGCGTCGAGGTGCCGCCGGTGACGGGCAGCAGCACGCCGTCGTGGCCGGTGCTCGCGACGTTCACGACGCGGCCGCGACCCCGGCCGTCCGACCGGAAGAGCCGGACATGGCCGGGCGTCGCCACGCCGACCGTGCTGCCGGCCGCCCCGGCGGCCGCCGCCTTGCACCCGCCCCCGAAGGTGCCCCGCGCGGCGCTCGACAGCGTGCCGTTGCGCCGGCCCGGCGCCGGGTGCAGCCACATGATCCTGCACGCGCCCCCCGGCGCGCCGACCAGCGCCCAGAGGGCGCCCGACGAGACCACCACCGAGCCCGGCTTGTTCAGGACCGGCCCGCCGAGGACGGCCGACCCCGGGAGAGGAACGTGGGTGGACGAGGTGCGGGGGACAGCCGCTCCGAGAGCCTGCGCGTCCCGGACGGTCGCCTCGTCGACGAGCCGCACGCCCGTCGTCGCCCCGTACTGGACGATGTAGGCGTCCGCGCCGTCCGCGAAGCCGGCGGCCGCAGTCGAGCCAGGCGGGGTCCCCAGCCCGACGCCGAGCCCGGCCCGGTCGACGATGTAGTTGTCCTTGCCGAGCAGGTTGAACGTGCCGTTGATCGTGTTGACGAGGAACGTCCCGTCCGCGGCCGGGACCGGTTGCACGTACTGGTACTTCGGGGCGCGCACGTCCGCGTACACGCCCTGCAGGCGGACCATGACCCGCCCTGTGGCCAGGTCGATGACCGTGGGCAGCTGGTGGTCCTCGAGCACCAGCGACCCGCCGAACATCCGGGGGTGGTGCGCGGAGGCGGAGTGGCCGGCCGCCGCCCAGAGCAGCCCCCCCAGCAGCACCACGACCACGGCGACACCCGCGAGCGTCCCCCGGACACCGAAGCCCGGCACCGCCCGGGATCCCGGCGAGGGTTCGCCGAACCGAACGGGGGAACCGTCACTGGATGAGGGTCCTGTCACGTGGTGTGTGCTTGTGCGCTCGAGCCTGCCCGCCGGAGGAGCCCGCTCTCCCGCGCGGCGCTGAGAACACTAGCCGACCGGGCGCTCCTCCGGCGGGCCGGTCACTCCCGGCCCGCCAGGGCGTTCGCGCGCGCCACCGCGGCCAGCCATCCTGCGCTCGGCTTGAGGGTGCGGGCGAACGTCGAGCGGTCCACCGCCGCCAGGCCGAACCGGGGCCGGTAGCCGAACGCCCACTCGAAGTTGTCGAGGAGCGACCAGTAGGTGTAGCCGCGCACGTCGATCCCCTCGGCGAGACAACCGAGAACGCCGGCGAGGGCCTCGGTGACGTAGGCGACGCGCTGCCCGTCGTCGTCGGTGCCGATCCCGTTCTCGGTCACCCACAAGGGCACGGCGCCGCTCGTGAAGGACCACGCCCGCCGCAGGCACGCCCCGAGCGCGGCGGGCCAGTACTCGTAGCCCATGGGCAGGACCGCGACCCCCGGCTCCGGGCCGATCCAGCCGTCAGGGCCGATCAGCATCCGGGTGTAGGCCTGCACGCCGAGGAAGTCGTCGCCGGCGGTCGCCTGGAGGAACACGTCCTCGTGGGTGGCCCGGATCCGGTCCGCCTGCTCCGTGCCCCCGGGAGCGGCCTGGTAGTCGGTCATCGACACCGTGATCCCGACCGGCACCCCCGGTGCCGCCGCCCGGATCGCCTCCACGCCACGGCGGTGCGCGGCGACCAGATGGCCGGTCGCGGTGCGGGCGGCGCCGAGGTCGGCGTGCCCGGGGGGGAACAGGCCGAGCACGAACCCCGAGGTCGCCACCACGTTCGGCTCGTTGAGCGTGCACGCCCGGCCCATGACGTCGCGAAGGGCGCCGGCGGCGACCTCGCAGAACCGCCCGAAGCGCGCCGGCGTGTCCGCGGACTCCCAGCCGCCCGCCTCCGCCAGCCACGCCGGCGTGGTGAAGTGGTGGAAGGTCACGACCGGCTCGACGTCCCGCTCCCGGAGCGCGTCGCAGAGCCGGCGGTAGTGGTCGAGCGCCGCGCGCGACCACTCGCCGGGCGCCGGCTCGATCCTGCTCCACTCCAGGGAGAAGCGGTAGTGGTCGAAGCCGAGGTCGGCAACGAGGGCGACGTCCTCGGGCCAGCGGTGCCACGAGTCGCAGGCGTCGCCGCTCGGCTCGGCGCACGGGGTCGACGGGTGATGCTCCCACGCCCACCAGTCGTTGTTGGTGTTGCCACCCTCGACCTGGTGCGCTGCCGTCGCCACCCCCCAGCGAAAGCCGGCGGGGAAGGACCCTCGCGGTGCCGACACGTCCCGCTCAGCCACGGGAAACGACGGTAGCCGGGTTCCGATGAGGCCGGGCATGCCCGCCGCCCGGGGCGAGCCGGGCGGCGGGCGGATGCTGGCGGTCGCTCAGACGGGGAGCCGCGTCAGGTCTGCGGGACCGGCGGCGTGCCGGTGACCATCCGCGCCGCAGGCCGAGCCGCGGGGGTGTCTGTCCACAGCGGCGATCCCACCTTGAGCACCGGGCGGCCGGCCATGCTGTTGACCACCCCGGCGGCCGACGCGTACCAGGCGGCCGCAGCGGTCGCGACGCCGACGTAGCCCCCGAAGTGGACGATGTCGTTCCCGGCCCGCAGGTGGCCGCCGCTCAGAAGGAAGAACCCCACGAAGAGCAGGATCTCGGTGATCTCGAGCGTCAGGAACACGGTGAACACCGCGGCGCTGACCCGCGTGCTCCACAGCAGCATGTAGGTGTTGAAGATGGCGAACGCCAGCACGAAGAAGCCGAGCGCCTTGAAGACGTCGATCGCGCCCGTGCCCGTCGTCGGGATCACCTTGGTCCAGATCAGCAGCATGAACGTGGCGAGCGACAACCAGAACGCACCGTAGGAGGTGAACGCCGTCGAACCGAAGGTGTTCCTGTTGCGGAACTCGTGCATCCCCGCCATGAACTGGGACAGGCCGCCGTAGAACAGGGCGAGGCCGACCCACACGTAGTCGGGGGCCCAGTTGGCGTTGTGCACGCTCAACACGAAGGTCGTCAGGGCGAATCCCCCCAGCCCGAGCGGGGCGGGATCCGCGATGAGTGGGGTTGGGGCTGAAACGGGACTCTCGACATCGGACATGGAGTTCTCCTTTCCGAATTCGGCACTGCTGGGTTAGGTCAGTCGGTACGCCCGAAGGCCTTGATCTCCGCCAACTCCTCCGCCGTCAGCTCGCGTGGGAGCTCCCCGCTCTCCACCTTCCTCGAGTGGACGTGGTGCCGTATGTCCTCGACGATCTCGGGGTTCGCCAGCGTGGAGACGTCGCCGACGTCGGCGAAGTTGGAGATGCCGGCGATCACGCGGCGCATGATCTTGCCCGACCGCGTCTTCGGCATGTCCGCGACGATCCAGACGTTCTTCGGCCGGGCGATCTTGCCGATCTCCGAGTCGATCGCGCCCGCGACCTTCTGCTCGATCTCCGTGCTCGCCGTGTAGCCCGGCTTCAAGGAGACGTACATCTCCACGACACGGCCGCGCAGCTCGTCCATGACGGGCACCGCGGCGGCCTCGGCCACCTCCTCGACGGTGAGGACGGCCGACTCGAGCTCCTTGGTCCCCAGCCGGTGGCCGGCCACGTTGATCACGTCGTCGATGCGGCCCAGGATCCGGAAGTATCCGTCGGCGGCCTCGACGGCCCCGTCGCCTGCGAAGTACGGCCAGTCGTGCCAGTCGGTGCTCTTCTCGTCCCGGCAGTACTTGCGGTAGTAGGTGTCGACGAAGCGCTCGGGCTGGCCCCAGATCGTCTGGAAGATGCCCGGCCAGGGGTTGCGGATGCAGATGTTGCCGGCCTTGCCGCTGCCCGCCTCGACCACGTTGCCGTCCTCGTCGAGGACGGTGGGGTAGACGCCGAGCACGCCCGGCCCGCAGCTGCCCGGCTTCATCGGCTGCAGCGCCGGGAGCGTGCTGCCGAGGAAGCCGCCCGTCTCGGTCTGCCACCAGGTGTCGACGATCACCGCCTCCCCCTTGCCGACCGTCTGGTGGTACCACCGCCACACCTCCGGCTCGATCGGCTCGCCGACCGTCGTCATGTGCTTGAAGTGGTAGCCGTACTTGGCGGGCTCGTCGGGCCCGGTCTTGCGCAGCATGCGCACGGTGGTCGGCGCTGTGTGGAAGATCGTGACCCCGAGGTCTTCGGCGATCCGCCACGGCCGGCCGGCGTCGGGATAGGTGGGCACGCCCTCGTACATGACGCTGGTGGCCCCGAGAGCAAGGGGGCCGTACACGATGTAGGAGTGACCGGTGATCCACCCGATGTCGGCGAAGCACCAGTACGTGTCCTCGGGGTGGATGTCCTGGTAGTACCGGGACGTCCCGGCCACGTAGGCGAGGTAGCCGCCGGTGCTGTGCTGGCACCCCTTGGGCCGGCCCGTCGTGCCGCTCGTGTACATCAGGAAGAGCGGTGCTTCGGCGGGCATGGAGACGGGCTCGACGCTGCGTCCCCTGTAGCGGGGGAGAACCTCGTCGACGAAGAAGTCTCGGCCTTCCACCATCGGGGTTCGCGACGAGTACCGGCCGTGGTGGCGCCGCCAGACGAGGACCTTGTCGACCTCCTGGCCCTGCTCGCGGGCGGCCGAGACCGCCTCGTCCGCCTTGGCCTTGTGGTCGACGAGCTCCCCGTTGCGGTAGTAGCCGTCCATCGTGACCAGGACCCGGCTTCCCGAGTCGGCGATCCGGCCTCCGCACGCGGTGCCGCTGAAACCGCCGAAGACCTGCGAGTGGATGATCCCGAGGCGGGCGCACGCCAGCATGGCGATGGGCAGCTCCGGGGTCATCGGCAGGTGGAACGTGACCCGGTCCCCCGTTTGCAGGCCGCAGAAGTCCTGCAGCAGAGCGGCGAACTCGTTGACCCGCCGGTGCAGCTCCTGGTAGGTGACCGCCCGTGTCTCCTCCTCTTCGGGCTCGGGCACCCAGATGAGGGCCGCCTTGTTGCGGTTGGCCGCCAGGTGGCGGTCGACGCAGTTGTAGGAGGCGTTGAGCCGGCCGCCGACGAACCACTTCCAAAACGGCGGGTCGCTGGTGTCGAGCGTCGTGTGCCAGTAGGTGTCCCACGTCAGGAGATCGGCGTACTCCTTGAAGCATTCGGGGAAGTTGTCCTCGGCGAAGCGAGCGAGGATGCTCGGATCCGACGCGTTGGCCTGCCCGATGAATTTGGCGGGAGGGGCGTAGTACTCCTCCTCCCGCCAGTGGACGGCGATCTGGGCCTCCGAAACGGATACCTCCGTTCCCTCTTCCAGTGCCACGGCACACCCCCGAGGTGGGCTAATACCGGTTCGCTTCGCGGGTCAATGTAGTACGCCGCGGCCCGAAAACGTGGGTTGGTGGCGCGGGGCTGCTCCTTCCAACGCTCAAACGACGAGATCCGGTTCGGTGAGATAGCGCTGAAGTGCCGGCCCGATCGCGCGGGCGAGCTCGTCGGGGGTGGCGCTGGCGAGGGGCTCGATCTGCAGGACGTGGCGGCCCATCATCAGGCCGATGATGTGAGTGGCGGCCAACTCCGCGCGCAGCTGGGCGGCGGGCAGGTCGATGCGCCGGGTGACATCCCGCAGCGGGCCGCGGACGATGGCCTCGCGCAGCATCGAAGCCGCCCCCGGATGCGTCACCGCTGCCCGGACGAGCCCGAGGAAGCGGCTCCGGAACTCGGGAACCTCCCAGATGGCGAGCACGGATCGGATCAGTACCTCGCCCGCACGCGCACGGTCCTCGAACGCCGCCTCCGCCACGGCGCCGATGTCGACGGGGACGTCGACAGCCGCCGCGAGGAGCTCGTCTTTTGTCCCGAAATAGTGGTGCACCAGGGCGGCGTCGACCCCGGCGCGCCGGGCGATGCCACGGATGCTGGCCCGCTCGTAGCCGACCTCCGCGAAGAGGTCTCGCGCCGAGGCCAGTATGGCAGCCCTCGTATCCGAGCCCACAGGGCGCCGGCCCCTCGGTGTCATCGCGCCGCCTCGCCGGTGACCAGGTCCACGAAAGCCTCCTCGAAGCTCGCCGGCACGTGCCCGAGGGCCGCGTCGACGCCCGCCTCCGCCAGGACCGCCGACACCCGGCGTTCGTCGGCGCCCACCAGCCGAAGCGAGCGGCCGCGCAGCGACGGGACCATCCCGGCCTCGTCGAGCGTCCGGAAGGCCACGTCCCAGCGCGCCGCCCTGACCTCGAGCGCCGTGCGCCCGGCGACGATGCGCTCGAGGGTGTCCGACACCACCACCCGCCCCGCCACCAGGACGACTACGCGGTCGCAGTACTCGGCCTCCTCCATGTAGTGGGTGCTCACGAGCACCCCCGCGCCCCGTGCGGCTACGTCACGGATGGTGTCCCACAGGGCTCCGCGCCCGAGCGGGTCGACCCCCGAGGTCGGCTCGTCGAGGATGAGCAGCGACGGGTCGTGGCCGAGCGCCACGGCGAACGCCAGCCGCCGCCGGAGCCCGAGGGGGAGGTCCCGCACGAGGGTGTGAGCGGCGCGGCGCAGCTCCCCTCCGGGGGCGTCGACCTCCGGCGTGCGGTAGGCGCTGGCGGCGAACGCCAGGTTCTCCGCGACGGTCAGGTCCTCGTAGAGACCCAGGCCCTGGGGGACGTAGCCGACCCGTCGGCGCACCGCCCGGCCGGGCGGGAGCCCGAAGAGCCGCACCGCCCCGCCCGTGGGGCGCAGCAGGCCCAGCAGCATGCGCATGAGCGTGGTCTTGCCGGCCCCGTTGGCACCGAGGAGCCCGACGACCTCGCCGGCGCCGACGTGGAGATCGACGTGGTCGGTGGCGGCGAAGGAGCCGAAGAAGCGGGTGACGCCCGCGGCCTCGGCCACCGGGGCGGCGGCAAGGGGCGTCACGCGCCCCTCCCGAGGGCGGCCACGATCACCGCGTCCTCCAGGTCGACGGGCGCGGGCTGCGCCCCGGCGGGGGCACGTTCCCCCGGCGGCACCCACTGCCGCCAGCCGGCGCCCCGCCGCCACGACCGCCCCGGCGGCCGCGGCCTCTCCCCGACCCGCACGACCACCCCCGGCACCGACGCCACGAGGGCGTCGGGGGCGCCGGCGGTGAGCACGCTCCCGCGGTCGAGCACCACCACGTGGGCGGCGCGCTCCGCCTCCTCCAGGTACGCGGTGCTGAGCAGCACGGCGGCACCCGACGCCGCCGCCCGCACGAGCAGGGAGCTCAGCTCCGCCCGGCTGACGGGGTCCACGCCGGTGCTGGGCTCGTCGAGCACGAGCAGCTCCGGCTCGTGGAGCATGGCCATCACCACGCCGAGCTTCTGGCGCATGCCGCCCGACAGCTGGCCGCCGAGCCGGCGGGTGGCGCCCGACAGGCCCGCCACCTCGAGAAGCTCCCCGCGGCGCCGGCGGGAGGTCGCGGCGCCGACCCGGTAGCCGGCGGCGGCGAAGTCGAGGTTCTCCTCGACGGTGAGATCCGGGTACACGCCCGTGGCGGCCGAGAAGTAGCCGAGCCGCCGCCGCGAGGGGCGTCGCACCGATCCCGCGGCGGGACGGACGAGGCCCACCAGTGCGCGCAGCAGCGTCGTCTTTCCGGACCCGTCGCCGCCGACGACGGCCGACACCGTCTCGGCGGGCACCTCCATGCTCACCTCGTCGAGGGCGACCCGATCGCCGTATCGGACGGTCAGCCCGTCGGTGCCCCAGCTCATCGCGCCTCCCCGCCGGCGACGGCCTCGCGGGCGGCGGGGGCCGGGGGTGACGGTGGCGCGGCGATGTTCGGCGCGAGGTCCCGCCGGAAGCGGACGATCGACAGGGCGAACGCCGCCGCCCCGAGCGCCGCCAGCATGGCGAGGGGGAACCACAGCGCGCCGATCGGGGCGGCGCGCAGCATCACGCCGCGGGAGATCTCGACGAAGTAGGTGAGCGGCAGCAGGAAGGAGATCCAGCGGACGCCCACGCCCATCGACGCCACGGGGAACACGAAGCCCGACATGAGGATCTGGGGCAGCAGCGTCATCATCGTCAGCTGGATGGCCTGGCCCTGGTTCTCCGAGACCGACGAGATGAGCACCCCGATCGAAAGGGTCACGAAGAGGAACAGCAGCGAGCCCAGCACGAACACGCCCACCGACCCGCGGAACGGGACGCCGAAGAGGCCGAGGCCGGCGGCGACGACCACCACCGTGTCGAGCGACGCGAGGAGGAAGTACGGGGCCACCTTGCCGATGAACACGTCGCTCGGGCGGAACGGCATCACCGCCAGCTGCTCGAGCGTTCCCGTCTGACGCTCGCGCACCACCCCGAGCGAGGTCGCCAGCGTGCCCACGAAGACGAGGAGGATCCCGATGACGCCGGGCACCATGATCCAGGAGGTGTTGAGGCGCGGGTTGAACATCACCGTCACCGGCACCGCCAGGTGCGCCTGGGCCACCGCCCGGGTGACGGCCTGCGCGTCGA
This sequence comes from Actinomycetes bacterium, assembly GCA_021788115.1. Classification (GTDB taxonomy): domain Bacteria; phylum Actinomycetota; class Acidimicrobiia; order Acidimicrobiales; family Palsa-688; genus JAJYLA01. The sequence goes on from JAJYLA010000046.1 coordinate 16,559, forward strand.
AGAGGTTCGCCCCGTCGACCAGCAGCTCACCGGATCCGGCCCCCGCCGCCCCGGGCGTGACCACGGCGGCGGCGTAGTCGCCCGTGCGCAGGTCCGAGACGGCGCCCGAGCGCCCCTCCGCGGGCCGCACCCGCGTCACGTCGAACAGCGGGGGCAGGCTCCGGGCGGCGTGCGCCGCCCCCGGTCCCACCACCTCGGCCGGAACCGAGTGCACGTCGAAGCGGGCGGCGTAGCCGAACACGACGAGCAGCAGCAGCGGAACGGCGACCATCAGCGCGACCATGCGCCGATCCCGGCGCAGCTCGCGGAACTCCTTGACGACGATGGCCCACATGTTTTCCCCGTCCTCCTCCTGCCGCGCTTATTTCATCAACAGATGATGATATCCCCCTTCTGTGGACCCGGCAACGGTGCTCTACAGTGCTTCTTTCTGTCGCGGTCGAAGAAAGGGGGGTCCGTGGCCGAGGCCGGTTCGATCCTGGGAAATCCTGTGGTGCGCCTCGAGGATCCGGTGCTCTTGACGGGCGCCGGCACGTACCTCGACGACCTCCGCGCCCCCGGCGCCGTCCGGGTGGTGTTCGTGCGGTCCACGGTCGCTCACGGCACGCTGCGGGGAATCGACGTCGGCACGGCAAGGGGCATGCCCGGCGTGCTGGCCGTCTACCATGCCGCCGGCGACGACCTCGGCCTGGCGCCGTTCCAGTCGTTCCCGCTGGTTTCCGAGGTGTTCAACCGGCCGGTCTTCGCCCGGGAGCGGGTCCGCTTCGTCGGCGACATAGTCGCCGCCGTGGTGGCGGAGACCGCGCCGCAGGCGGTGGACGCCGCGGAGGCGGTCCTCGTCGACATCGACCCCCTGCCCGCCGTGGTCACCCAGGCCGACGCGGCCGCCCCGGATGCGACGCTGCTGTTCCCCGAGGCCGGGAGCAACCAGTGCTTCATCACCACGCTCGGGGAGGACGACCCCCTCGAGGGGGCCGAGGAAGTGGCCGAGGTGGCGATGGTGAGCCAGCGCCTGGCGGGGGTTCCGATGGAACCCAACGGCTGCCTCGCCGTCCCCGGCGAGCCCGGCGGAGGCCTCACGTGCTGGATATCCCACCAGGCGCCTCACTCGGTGCACCCCGAGCTCGCCTCTGTGCTCGGACTCGACCCCTCCGCCGTCCGGGTCGCATGCCCCTGGGTCGGCGGGGGCTTCGGTCCCAAGGCCGCCCTGTACGTGGAGTACCTGGTCGTCGCAGCCGCCGCCATGCGGCTCGGCCGTCCCGTCAAGTGGGTCGAGACCCGCTCCGAGGACATGGTCGCCCTCGTGCAGGGCCGCGACTACACCATGCGCGCCAGGCTTGGATTGACGAGGGACGGCAGGATCCTCGGCCTCGACGCCGCCGTCGTCGCGTCGGCCGGGGCCTACCCCGCTATCGGCGCCGTCCTGCCGATGCTCACCCAGTTGATGTCGGCGGGCGTCTACGACATCCCCAAGGTGCGCTTCACCGGCACGTCGGTGGTCACCAACACGACACCGGTGGGCGCCTACCGCGGCGCCGGGCGCCCCGAGGCCACCCAGCTGATCGAGCGGGTTCTCGACGTCGCCGCGGACCGGCTCGGCATCGACCCGGCCGAGATCCGCCGGCGCAACTTCCTCGACCCGGCGGCGTTCCCGCTCACGACCGCAGCAGGGGCGGAGTACGACTCCGGGGAGTACGCCAGGGCCCTCGACGCCGCGCTGGCCGCGGCGGGCTACGACGACTTGAGGGCGGAGCAGGGCCGCCGGAGGGCCGCCGGCGAGCGCGTCCAGCTCGGCATCGGGCTCTCCTCCTACGTGGAGGTGACCGCCCCCCTCGGGCTTCACACCGAGTACGGCGCGGTGGAGGTGCACGGCGACGGCACGGCGTCGCTGGCGGTCGGCACGAGCGCCCACGGGCAGGGCCACCACACCGCGTTCGCCATGATCGCCAGCGACGTCCTCGGCATCCCGATGAGCGACATCCGCCTCGTCAACTCCGACACGGCCGCGGTGCCGAGGGGTGCGGGCACCATGGGCTCGCGCTCGCTGCAAACGGCCGGCAACGCGGTGCTGGCCGCTTCCGAGCAGGTTCTCGCCCGTGCCCGGCAGATCGCCGCCCACCTGCTCGAGGCGAGCCCGGAGGACATCGTCGCGGGTGACGGCGGTCTCCACGTGGCCGGCGTCCCCGGCCAGACCGTGTCCTGGGGGGAGCTCGCCGTCGCCTCGCAGGACCCCACGCGGCTCCCCGGTGGCCTCGAGCCGGCGCCCCTGCGCCACGAGGGGGACTTCGACGGCACCAACTCCACGTTCCCCTTCGGCAGCCACGTCTCGGTCGTGGACGTCGACACCGAGACCGGAAAGGTGACCCTGCGGCGCCACGTGGCGGTCGACGACTGCGGCCGGATCCTCAACCCGCTTCTCGTGCGCGGCCAGCAGCACGGCGGGATCGCCCAGGGCGCCGCGCAAGCCCTGTTCGAAGGCGTCCGCTACGACGAGGACGGCAACCCCCTCACGGCCAACCTGATGGACTACGCGGTTCCGGCCGCCAGCGAGCTGCCGAGCTTCGAGGCTTCGAGCACGGAGACCGACAGTCCCCGCAACCCGCTCGGGGCCAAGGGCATCGGCGAGTCCGGCACCATCGGGTCGACGCCGGCCGTGCACAACGCGGTCGTGGACGCCGTGTCCCACCTCGGCGTGGTCCACATCGACATGCCCTGCACCCCCGAGCGCGTCTGGCGGGCGGTCCGGGAGGCGACGGCCCACTCGCCAGGCTGAGCAGCGGGTAGGGGCTGGCGGAGCGGCGGCAGAACGGCCGCCGAAGACGAGGCGTCGCCCGACCACGAGATTTCTCCGCGGTGACCGCCGCAGGGAGCGCCGGCTTCGCTGGAGGCCCAGGGCTTCGCTGGTGTGGGACCATCGCAGCGATGCCACGACCACATCCGATATACCTCGAGGTGGGAAAGCGCTGGGTGTTCGCCTGCGCGCTCGACTGGCCGGGCTGGTGCCGGCGTGGACGGGGTGAAGGAGCGGCGGTCGACGCCCTCCTCGCCTATGCCCCGCGCTATCGAGCGGCCATCGGCTCACGCTTCACCGCGCGAGACGTCGAGATCGTCGGTCGCCTCGACGGCAACGCCACGACCGACTTCGGGGCCCCCTCAGCCGTCGGCCCCTGGGACGACGAGCCCCTCACGGGTGTAGAGGCTCGACGACAGGCCGGGATCGTGCAAGCCTCGTGGCGGGCGTTCGACGAGGTCGTGGAAGCCGCACCCCCGGCCTTGCGCAGGGGAGTCCGTGGCGGCGGTCGCGACAGGGACCAGATCGCCGCCCACGTGCGAGAGGCGGAGCGCTCCTACGCATCCAAGGTGGGTGCGCGCATTCCACCCCGAACCCCCTGGCCGGACCAGCGGGCCACGGTCGTCGCAGCGCTGACCACGCCGACGTCAGGAAACAAGTGGCCCATCCGGTACGCGCTTCGCCGCATCGCCTGGCACGTCCTCGACCACGCCTGGGAGATCGAGGACCGCAGCTCCTGAGAAGACGTGGAACCCTTGCACCTCCCCGTGAGCAACGCCCGCCTCCCGGTCGGTGCCTACGCCGACGTCAAGCCGGAGCGGGCCCCGGTCGGTCGGTGCTTCCTCGGCTCTCGGCTGTTACCTCCCGAACGGCCGGCAACTCCTTGGAGCGGTAGAGACGGGCGGTGAGGGGGCGAAGATGACGGTGAGCGCACAGCTGGCAAGGCGACGCCTTCGAGCAGGCCGGAAACGCCGCCACCGCGGAAGTCCATGGCGAAGCCGGGACCAATCGCCGGCGCAGAGGCGACCAGGTAGCGGCCCACACCACCCGATCAGGGGTCCGACGATCGGGCCTGGGCGCGCTACGGAGCCCCCGCTGGTCTGACTTCGCGACGCGTACAGTCGATCTGTGACGCCCGATGCCCTCGGCGCCCGCCGCTTCTATGACCGCGCCGGTCGCGTTCAGGACACGCAGCGTTTCTATGAGGACCCCCCCCCGTTCACCGGGTCGTCGAGCCGTCTGGCTACCAGACTGCTCGGTTCGCTAGCGCCAGCGCCGAGCCTGCCCGGTGATGACGCAACCTTCGACCGGTTCCTCGCGACCTACGCCTTTGACCTCCTCACCCCCGAGCACGCCAGGGCCCTGGTCGAGGCGGCGGCACGCCTTCTCGCGCCGGGAGGTCTCATCGCGCCGGTTTCACTCACGGAGGGGACGACAATGGCGAGTCGCGTCGTCTGCTCGGCCTGGAACGCCGTCGCGCCGCGCTGGCCGCTATTGGTCGGTGGATGCCGGCCAATCGAGCTTGACGACCTCATCACCGGACCGACCTCGAGGATCCGGCATACGGAAGTGCTGGTCCGCTTCGGCGTCCCATCTGAGGTCTCATCGCGGAGCGCAACGGATCCGCTGCACGCTGACAAGCCGCTCTTTGCTATCCGGCGCGGGCAACTCTGTGTCGGGCAAGCGCCTGGAAGACACGTCGATGCACCGGGCGGAGCAGGGTCCAGTAGAGGAACCCGGGGATCCCCTTCGGGCGGAGTGAGCCGACCTGGACGAGCTCCTCCTCATCGCATCGGTAGCCGAGCCACGCTTCTCCGGGCAACCAGCGGATCGCGCGCAACACGAGAGTGCCGGGGTCACGTCGAACGACGCGCCACCAGTCAACATACGCTCCTGGGACAATCTCCTTCGGGGAGCTGAGCTTCCAGTACTCCCCGACGACACGGCCGATGAGCGCGCGCAGTCTCCACGCGAACGTCAGGCCGTACCAGCTGTAGCTTCCTCCGATCCGTTCCAGATCGGCGTCGAGGCGCGTCGGTGTGGCACTCGAGAGAGGGGCAACGACCCGCACCGTGTACACGCCGTCCTGCAGCCCACTTCGTCGACCGAGGAGGTCGTGATCGAGCTCGAGCGCCTGATCGTCAAGGGCCGCCAGAAGGGCCTCGGCAAGACCCAGCGGCTCGACGGCGAACGCCGTGTCCGTTCGGGTGTGATCTTCGACGATGACCTCGGTTACGAGGCTCTCGATGAGCGCGTGGCTGACGCGGCGATCCACCGGCGTGACGAGATCAAGCCAGTACGACGACAGTCGAGGCGTCAGGTACGGCACATCGAGGATGCGCCGACGACGCAGACCACGCACCGCCGCGTACGCCGCGATCATCTCGCGATAGGACGTGACGTCGGCGCCACCGACCTCGTACACGCCGGGCTCGACGTCCATCGCGCCGATCAGGTACCGGATCACGTCGGCTGCGGCGATCGGCTGGATTGCGGTGCGCACCCACCGTGGGCAGACCATGAACGGAAGCCGCTCGGTGAGATACCGCAGCATCTCGAAGGAGATGCTGCCGGCACCGAGAACAACCGCGGCCCGGAGCTCGACAACAGGAACATCCCCAGACGCGAGCGCGGTGCCGACCTCCTGGCGGCTCGCGAGATGCTCCGACTCCGGGTCATGTCCGAGCCCACCGAGATAGACAATGCGTCGGAGACCCGCGGCTGCAGCGGCTACCCCGAAGCCCGCGGCCAGCCGGCGGTCACGAGCGCGAAAGTCTCCGCTGCTCAGCGAGTGCACGAGATAGAACGAGATCTCGCAGCCCGCTAACGCACCCCGTAGGGACGTCTCGTCGGCCACGTCAACCGAACGCCCGTCTGCGCCAGCGATTTCTGGAGCACGACGCGAGAGCGCGATGACGTCGTGTCCCGCCTCGATGAGCGCAACCGTTAGCGCCCGGCCGACGAACCCGTTCGCCCCCACCACCGCGATTCTCACCGCTCCACCATGCACCACCGACCGGTCAGCATGATGCGTAGCCTCTTTCCACCCAATCGCGGCGCTGAAGCCGGGCCACCTGAATACCCCTCCGACGCACCATACAAATACCAGATGGGTGTGGCTACTTTGCGTCGACTGGAAAGTCCCTCGTGAGAGGCGGCTGTGCGCGATCGGATCGTCGCTGCTTCGCCGTGCGTGGATATCCGTTTGTCCCGCTCGCCGACCAAGGCGGTGGACGAGGTGCTCGAGCCGGATCAGGTTCTCGCCCTTGCCGCCGCCGTCCCGCGCAGGTACCGAGCGGTGGTGCTGTCCGGGGCCGGGCTGGGCCTTCGACCCGGAGAGCTTTTCGGCTTGGCCACGGACCGCTTGGAGCTGACGTTCCGCACTTCTGGAGAGGCTTTTCCGTGATTTTGCGGTCGACTCACGGGCTCTCGTTGAGGCCGCCGAGGTCAGTGGCGACGGCCACCTTGTCGATGGTGGCGAACGGGTGAGCGGGGTTGTAGTTGTCGGCGGTCTGCCACGGGCTGGCCGGATCGGCGTCGGCCACGTGGTCGATCTCGTCGACGTACATGCACCGCCAGCGTTTCCGGGGGTCTTCGGGGAGGATCCCTGTGCTGGTCTGTCCGCCGCTTTGGTAGCCGAGGACCATCGGCCGGCCACGGTGCCAGCCCAGGGCGTGGGGGCAGATGAGCCGACACCGGCCGTGGTAGGAGACCTCGACTGGGCGGCGAGCTCGGAGGGCAGCTTGGAGTTGAGCTCACGGGGTCGTCACGACGGAGATGGTGATCATGGCTGGGCTGCCCGATAGGCGTTGTGGGGGACACCGAGGAGCTTGAGCACGGTGTGCTGGAGTTCGGTCAGCTCAGGTGGGAAGCTCTGGACGAGTTGACCGTCGCCGGCGATGAGATGGTGGCGGGCGACGCCGTTGAAGATGGAGAAGATGCGTGGCGCGCTCGGAGCCGAGCAGCCCCGACCTTCAGGGTAGAGGGGGATCTCGGCAAGCCTTCGCGCCGCCATCGCCCGGCGTATTTCGCGTTCGACGAGGGCCTGGACCACCATGGCGACGAAGTGGCATGTCATGAGCCCCTCGATGCGGGCGGGGTCGCGAAGGAATATCGGGGCGACTTCTTGTGGGCCTTTCAGCATGTGGTTGCGCCGCTCGAGGTTCGGTTGGTACTTGTAGGCGATGAGCACCTGGGCGGCGGTGAGGTCGCGCTCGGAGGTGATGAGCGGCCAACAGCCGTCCGAACAGGCATCCGCGGCCACGATGTCCTCGCGCACGTCGAAGCGCAGGCGATGTCTGGTGGTCTCGATGCGTCGGTAGCGGGTGTTGGCCCCGGGACGGCCGCGGGTCTCCTGGCGGTGGCGGACCTCGATGGTTTCTTCCACGCTGAAGCTGACCCAGCGGGCCGCCCCTGCCCCGGCCACGGCGTCGGCGGCCGCTGCCTCGATCACGGCGACGGCCTTCATCCGGGTCTTGGGCGAGGCCAGGCGCTGGTTGAGGGCGTCGAGGGCGTCGATGCCCGCCGCGATGCGTGCCCGGCGTGACTCGGTGTCGCGCTCGGCCTTGGCGGTGGAACGCACCCAGATGACCCGGTAGCCCTCGGCGCTCGGCCAGGGCGCCTCGGTGGTCTCATAGACGTCGTCGGGCTCTTCGAGACGTCGGGGACGCCGGACCGCCTCGGTCCAGGTCGGCTCGTGATCGACGATCCATCGGCGGAAGGCTGCGTCCTCCTTGCGCGTGGCCGGCAGGACCGACACGAAGCGGCCCTTGTTCTTCACGATGTGGGACATGTTGTCCCTGGCGGCGAGCTTGCAGTCGGCCACGTACAAGAAGTCGGTGCGGCCGAAGAGGGCGACCAGGCCGTCCCAGGTGGCGACGTGGGTGGTCGAGTCCTCGGTGTTGCCATCCGCGCTCCGCGCCGCAACAGGAACGGCCCCGTCGGCACAGACCGTAAGGATGAAGACCAATTGCTTGAGATCGGGGCGGAAGTCCTTCGAATGGCCTCGGGCCAGGGCGACGGTGGGCTTGGAGCCGCGGGTCTGGCCAGCGGCGTCCCGGTAGGCACCCTGAAGGCTGACCGACGTCGAGTCGTTGTGCAGCTGGGAGCAGTCGAGAGAGAACTCGCTCACCATGTCGAGCACCAGGCGGTTGAGCAGACTGGCTCGGTCGGCGTCGAACAACGAAACGAGCGCCCGACCAACCCGGTCGTCGTTCAAGAGGTGAACCTGGCCGGGCCCAAGCCCGAGCAGGGCAGGATCGAACGGCGCCGCCCACTCGCCCAGCGCGTAGACGGGCTGGTGGCAAAGTGCGAGGTTGCGCACCAGTACACCGAGGGCCGTGGCTGGGCCCAACTGCACCCGGCCGTCGGTGGTGGGGACGAAGGACTCGAGCAGGTGATCCACTCCCAGTCGGCCGAGGAAGTGGTCCACGATCGGCAAGGCCCCCAGCGCTTCGGCCTACAACCGGAAGGGGCCGCCCGACCGGGGCGTGCTTGCTGCCATGTCCTACACTGTATAAAGTGATGGACATGCCGTGGCGGACCCCTGCACGTCCATCGAGATGAGCGCACGCGACGAGCAACGCGTGGCGATCGCCCGCCGACGTCTGATCGACCTGCTGGCCGAACCCGGCGGCGCTCTGCCCGGCGGCATCGTCGAGCGCATGATGAAATGCGGCAAGTCAGGCTGTCGCTGCAAGGCGGACCCGCCCCAACTACACGGTCCCTACCTCCAGTGGGGCTACAGCAAGGGGCGCCGGCGGTTCACCCGGTGGCTCACCCCCGAACAGGCCGAACGCTACCGACCGGAGATCGAACGGGGACGGCGCATCACGGAACTGCTGGTCCACCTAGACGAGATCGAGATCCGCCGGGTCGAGCGAGCCGAGGGCTGGGGGACGTAAAAGCCCCCCTCAACATGCGGAAAGTCAGCTTGGAGTTCCTCAAGCGCGTCGTGCGCGTAGATCAGCAGCTGGTGCGGGTGCGTGCGAAGGGGGTGATGCTCGGACCGCTAAAGACGTCGGCGTCGTACCGGTCTATACCCCTGCCGGAGGTCGTGGGGCAGGCAATCGCCGGCCATCTTCAAGAGTGGACCTCGCATCCTGAACTCGGGCTCATATTTGCCAACGAACGGGGCGGGGCAATCCAGCAATATCCGTTCGGTGTGATGTTCGAGAAGGCCCGCGCCAAGGCCGGACTCCCCGAGTGGGCAACACCTCACGATTATGCCGATGTCCTCGTTATGCCGACGTCCGTCGTCGAAGCCTTGTTGTGTGAGGTGAGCGAGCTGCATAGGTCGGCATAACGCGAGCCAAGGATGCAATCGTCTCCTTCCCTTCCGAGGA
>JAJYLA010000168.1 GCA_021788115.1 Actinomycetes bacterium
GCGACAAAGCAAGGAGGCGAAGCGGTCCGAGGTGAGGCGAACAGGGCAGCCAGCCCTCCCCGCTCGAAACACGCCGGGACCGCACCGACGGGCGGTGTGCCCGCCAGCACCGCCCTGCGCAGCCGCTCATAGTCGGCCTGGGCGGCCTCGCCGAATGGCAGGAAGGCCCTCATCGCCGCCGGATCCGCTCGACGGTCCGGCGGTGCAGCGACATGCCGAACTGGGCGGAGACCGCCTCGACGAGGGCGGGAGTGGACATGTGTCGAGGCGCGGCCCGCACGAAGGCCACGATCTCGTCGGTCAACTTCACCGGACCCTTGCGGCCCCGGCGTTCGTCCACCAGGCCGGCCATGCCCGCCCGGTCGAAATCTCCGTCCACGACATAGAAACCGCCGCGCGAGTAGCCGTGGCTGGCGGCGGCATGAACGACCGGCACGCCCTCGACAAAATGAGCGCGCAGCATCTCGTATTTCACCTGGACCTTGTCCAAAGCGAAGAAGAAGGGGGTCCCCGACACGAACAGCTCGGCGCTCACCGCCTCGGGATGCGGGTGCGCCAGCCCCGAGGCCTCCAACGCCACACGACGTGATTCCTGGCTCAACGTCGAACCTCCCGGCTCGTATGCCGCCAGGGTAAAAGCCGACACACCCACTGTCAATCATTGTCCGCCGTAACCTGGCCAACGCGACTGTGCGCGTTCGTCCCGCGTCTCAGCGTGGCAACGCAACCAGAAACTGGTCAGGCGAGGCCTCGCCGATACGGCATTCACGAGCGCGCACCACGGCGGTCTTTAGGCAACACTTCTGAAGGTCCGACCAGCGGCCGTCGCGCCCGCCGCGAGTGCTGGACCTGCAGATACAGTCCCGAACCGGACGCGTCCAGCCGTAACACGGAGTGATACACCAGCTTTGCGTTCGCCTGATGCAAACCCGCGGTGAGCCCTTAGTCGGTCCCGACATATTATATAAACATCGGAATGCAATCGTTGTTTGGCTGACGCTGAGCTTCTTGGCTCACAGAAAAACGACCCGCTCTCGGATACTTCCCATGACACAGCCGATCCGGTTGCCCAAGAGGTACCATGCCTGAGCTCGCCGCCCCCGATCCCGTGTCGTCGCAAGTCGGCGTAGGATAGCCGCCCAGGACCGCGCCACATCGACAAGTGATCGTCGCGACATACCGGCTGGACCCCACCTGCGGTACAGCGCAGCGCCTCCTCTTCCATAGAGCATGCCCTGGAAGAACAAGTCTCGACGCGACGTCTTCAGGCGGTAGCGCAAGAGCGCCTCTCTGACGTGGAATAGCTCGGCGCCTGCGTCACGCTGAATCCTCCAGCAAAGGTCTACATCCTCAGCACACGGAAGATCCTCGTCAAAGCCGCCGACTCCTTCGAATAGTCTTCTGTTGATACCAAGGACGCAGCCATAGGCCCACGGAAATAGGCCAGAACGAAGGCCTCGCTCAGCCGCAAAGGCGCGAGATTCGACAGCCCATGGTGGATTGAGCTCCTTGTGATCCATGCTAGCTGCAACGAAATCATGCTGTCTGAGCGCCGCCGCCATGTGATCGACGTACCCATGAGAAATCACGTCATCCTGATCCAGAAAGATGAGTTTTCTGCCGAGTGCGTGACGAGCCCCGACGTTACGGGCATGGGCTTGACCTCGGCGATCCGAGGCATCGATTAACCGCAGAAACAGTCGGCCGGCGTATGCGGCACATACGGCGGTGCTGTCGTCGCTGGATCCGTTGTCTGCAATGACGACCTCCCAAGGCCAGCTGACCCGCTCTGTCGAAAGTGCCTCTAGTTGGGCTCGGATGACATTCGATCCATTGAAGCACGGAATGATGACTGACACCTCTACTGCTTCGCCCATCTCCCTCATTCTCTGTTCCGATTTTCTGCCAGGAAACTACCTCGCGGCTACGAAGGAGCTGTAAGGGAGCTTATCAAAGGCAAGGGCTCACCGCCGGTTTGATTGGGTGGCGTCCATCCTCTGGTGTAAATGTCAGCGGGATTGCGGTAGGGACCGCCCTTGCGGGCGGCCCCCCGCACAGATTTCAGCGTGCGGGACTACCGCACTGGGCTTTTGCCTCGGGTGGTGGCGGCGAAGCGCACTTCGGGGTAGGGATGCTGGATCCGGGCGGGCGGTAGCCATCGCAGCGTGAGGCGGTTCATTCGCTGCCAGTCCAGGCGGTGACGCTGGCTGCGGCGCCGGAGCGCTTTGCACCAGTGTCCGGCCACCTGGGTCCGGAAGGTTCTGATCGCCTGACTGTTGCCGGGCACGGCGTAGTAGGCGAGGTGTCCTCGCACCACTGAACCGAGCCATCGGCCTTGGTCGGGTATGGGGTCATGCCGACGCTGCTTGATCTGGTCCTTGACCTGGGCAAGCCGCGGCAGGTCGCCGCCGAGTTCGTTTTCGATCGCTCCGGCGATCGGTTGCTGGAGGCGGTGCCCGGCTCTTCCCCTGCAGCCCCGAAGACGAGATGCTGTTGCAGTTCCAGGGGATGATGGCCGAGTACGAGCGGGCCTTGATCATCGAGAGAAGCAGGCGTGGCAAGGCTTTTCGAGCCCGGTCAGGGATGGTCAACGTGCTTGGCGGGGCGCCCTACGGGTTCCGTCACATCCGTCGCAGCGACGTCTGCGAGGCTCGCTATGAGATCGTCGAAGACGAGGCCCAGGTAGTGCGTGAAATGTTTCGCCGCTACAGCGACGAGCAGGCCTCGATCGGCGAGCTGGCCCGCTGGTTGACCGGCGAGGGAATCCCGACCCGCACCGGCAAAGACCGTTGGGATCGAGCTGTGATCCGGGCCATGTTGCGCAACCCGGCCTATGTGGGCCGGGCCGAATTCTTGAAGACCGGGACAACCGACCGCCGTCCTGCCATCAACCGCCAAGCCCGCTTGCAGGGACGTTCCGTCTCTCGTCACCACGCCAAGTTCGATCGGCCCAAAGACGAGTGGATCACCATCGCCGTGCCCGCCATCATCAACGAAGCAACCTTCGAGCAAGCCGAGCGTCGCCTGGTCGACAACCGCCGCTTCGCCGCTCGCAACACCAAAGAACCGAGCCTGCTCATGGGGCTCGCCGCCTGCTCCTGCTGTGGATACGCCTACTACCGCACCTCCACCCGGACGGCCAAACGCAAGATCTACTACTACCGTTGCCTGGGCTCAGACGACTACCGCTACCCCCAAGGACGAGTCTGTGACAACAAGCCGGTGCGCGCCGACTACCTCGACGATGTCGTGTGGACTCACATCACCGCCCTGCTCGCCGACCCCGCACTCGTCCAAAACGAACTGGACCGCCGGCTGACCGACATGCGCGCCACCAACCCGGCCACCTCCGAACGAGCCCGACTTGAGCGTGACCTCACCCGGGCCGCCAAGGCCATCGAGCGCCTCGTGCAGGCCTACCAAGAAGACCTCTCACCCTCGACGAGCTCCGCGCCCGCATGCCCGATCTGCGCGCCAAACAGAACAGCCTCAAGGCCTCCATCGACGCGGTCAAAGAAGTCCTCGTCGGCCCCGAACGCGTGGTCATCCGCCACAGCATCCCCGTGCGAGACCACCCCTTTCTGAGCCCCGGTTATACATTGCGTTGGGGGAGTCACCTCCCCGCTCATCGCCAACGTCGTGCTCCACGTCCTCGACGTGGAATGGGCACGCAGCAACGAGGAGCTTGGGGTGCTGGTCAGGTACTGTGACGACTTCGTCGTGCTCACCGGGTCACGGGCAGCGGCCAAGGAGGCCAAGGCCCGGATCGGGGCGATCCTCGGACGGCTCGGGTTGCAGTTGCATCCCGACAAGACCAGGATCGCCTGTTTCGCCAAGGGGCAGGAGGGCTTCGTGTTCTTGGGCTTCGAGCATCGCATGCGAGAGTCCAAGCGCTGGCGAGGTCGCTGGTACTTGCAGAAGTGGCCGTCGCCTGGGGCGATGGCCTCCATCAGGGCCAAGGTGCGCCAGCGGACCTCGCTCCGTCTGGCGAGCCTGCCGTTGGAGGACGTGGTGGGTCACCTCAACTCCGTGCTGCGGGGCTGGGGGGCGTACTTCGCCGTGGGCAACTCCTCGGTGAAGTTCCATGCCGTCGACAGCTACGTCCACCTGCGGATGGCCGAGCTGGCCAGCAAGAAGTACGGCCTCCACGGACGGTACTGGGCCACTCGCTTCACCTACGGGTGGCTCACCGACCTGGGGATCTACCGCCTCGGAGGCAAGGTGCGCTACTACCGGGCTGCGTCTGCCTGACGGTACGCCGCGCCCCCGAACCGATGGTGCATCCACAAGTTCTGGTTATAACTCCCTTGGTGGTGGTGGCGCCGATGAGCTCGATGATCGTCCGGTAGGTGGTGAGGGACCGTCCCCGCCAGTTCATGGTGATGAAGCTGAACATGCGGTGTTCGATCCGGTTCCACTTGGAGGTGCCGGGCGGGTAGTGGCAGACGGTGATCTCCAGGCCGGTCTCGGCGGCCAGGCGGGTCAACTCGACTTTCCATGAGCGCACCCGGTATCCGTTGGACCCTCCGGCATTGGCGGTGATCAACAGCTTGGTGGCCTCGGGGAAGCGGCGGCTGCCCATCTCATACCACCACGAGCGGATCGAGTTGACGGCGAACTCGGCGGTGTCGGCGGTGTCGCCGACTGACACCCAGCCTTCGTCGTTGGCGACGTCGTAGACGCCGTAGGGGATGGCCCGACCCTGTTCGGGATCGACAAAATCGTGCACGTTCACCCGGACCGGCTCGCCTTCGGGCTGCCATTCCACCCCGCCGTTGTCGTATTCGCCGACCATCTCTTTCTTCTTCGTGTCGACGCTGATCACCGGCTCACCGGCGGCAACCATGGCCGCCGCCTGGTCGTTGAGGTAGCGGAACTGGGCGTCGCGGTCAGGATGGGCAGTGCCTTCGGTCACCTTGGCCGGAGCTTGCAGCGAGTAGCCCAGCTTCTTGAGCATCCGCCCCACCGTGTCGGCCGAGACCCGATAGCCCTGGCGGACCAGCTCGTCGGCCAGTTTCTGGGTCGACTTGGACGTCCAGCGCACCAGCGACATCGGATTGCCCCGGGTCTCAGGATGCACCAGCTCATCGAGCGCCTCGACCAGACCCGGCTGCTTCACGCTCGCCGGCTTGT
>JAJYLA010000169.1 GCA_021788115.1 Actinomycetes bacterium
GCTATCACATCCAGCGCAACACGCTCTTCGAGCAACAACTCCAACGCCGGTGCAGGAGGATGAGCCACAACACACTCTACACCAACCGCGCGCTCAATCAGTGGACACTACACTAGACACGACTATTGACTACTTCGACTGCCGCACCGGAGGCTCGTACAGGTTCGTGCAGCGTCGCGGTGACGACGAGTTCGGCTTCCACGGGAGCTTCCATGAGGTACGGCCCGACGAGGTCATCGTTCAGACCTTCACCTTCGAAGGGGTGCCGGACGGGGTGGCCCTGGAACGGATGCAGTTCGAGCCACTCGGCGACAACCGGGCCCGCCTGACCGTGACCTCGCTGGTCGGCTCGTTCGCCGAGCGCGATGCCATCCTCGCCAGCGGCATGGAGCACGGCGTCCGAGAAGGCTACGAGAAGCTAGACGAGCTGCTCGACAAGTAGGTCAACACCGAGCCCCAATCGCCGGGCGGTCCGCGTCCTCGCGTCGCCCGGCGGACCCGGCTGGGATGCCCGGCAGCCGGCGGTCTGGGACACGTCCGCTTGCCTTTGTGGGACGTCTAGAGGCGTGTTTGGGGACAGGTTGCGGATGGGCGGTTGCCGGCCTGCGCCTAGGAGGGCTTATGCCAGGTGTGGTGCGACGTACTACAGCTCGAAGAATGGTGGGTCGTCGGCGGTGGGCTCCACGATGGCGGCAGCCGCGTCGACCGCTCGACCGTGGGCGTCGCGCACCAAGGTGAAGCGTGCCGGGAAGCGGCGGGTGCCCCCGTCAGCGCACAGAACGGGGATTGCCGCTCCCATTCCCTCTGCTCGGGCAACTCCGGACTCCATGGCTGCTCGGAACCCGGCCCAATGCCGGTCTCGGTAGTCGGTGGGAACGATCACATCTAGATCTCTGCCGACCACCGCTGCCGGAGCATGCCCGGTGAGAGCTTCGGCGTCCCCGGCGAACGCCACGATGATCCCATCGCGGTCTACGACGATCATGGCCTGGCGGGCCCTGCTACCTGGGCTGGCGACGTGATCGGTCACCGGTCAGCTGTCCCGTGGTGCAGCGTGCTCGGCGATGATCCGGCTTACCGTCTCTGCATCATCGGGGGTTATACAGGGGCGGACCCGGCCGCCCGTGTCGATCTCGATTCCGGTCTTCTTGTTCGGCCGGCTGGCGTCCAGGTTGTACCAGCACAAAGTCTCCAGAACCCCAGATCCGCCACTTCCCTCGCACCCCGCTCAGCGGGTACGTCTTGGCTGAACGGATCGCCCGGAACGGGATCCTTTTGGCGCCCCACAAGTAGTACCAGCGAATGGTTATGCCCTCATCGTCACAGACGATCCGGCCGTCGTCGTAGAGACGGCGTGTCCTTCATGCCGTGATCCTGCGTCGAGCCTCTCGCCTTGGCAAGGGCTGCGGATGGTTTCGCTGCGCCGACGGAGCCCATTCGAACGCTGGAGGCGCTTGGCAATCGGCGGCTACGGGGCTGACTCGTAGCAGTTGAACATCCAGCGAATACCGAAACGGTCCAGGCTGCAGCCCCAGTACGCCCACGGCATCTGCTGCATACCCGTCGACTCGGATCCGCCCTCGCTGAGAGCCGCGTAGAGCCGGTCGGTCTCGGCTCGGCTGTCAGGCTCCAGGCAGATGGTCACGTTGTTGCCGACCTTGAGCTCGTGTCCCATCGATTCGACCATGTCGGTGCCCATCAGCACGTGCCCGGCCAGGATGGGAAGCTCGACATGGGCAACCAGGTTCTTCTCGGCCTCGGACAGCTCGGGCGCCCCCGGACCGGTGGGCATGTCACCCATGCGAGCGATCTCACCGGTGAACTCGGTCCCGAATACCGAGCTGTAGAACCTGAAGGCCTCCTCCGTCTCGCCCATGAAGTTCAAGTAGGTGCTCACCCGGCTCATGACTGCTCTCCTGTCCTCTCCTCCGCCGGTGTTCCGCCGGAGCTATCCACTGGAACATTCGACGATACGGCGGCCCGAGAATCATCGCCATGACTCCCAGCCGGCGATGGAGGACGCGCTGGCTCTGTGATACTCGGATAGCGGAAGACGACATAATGGGCGAGTTCTTCGGCGCTCGCTGTCGCTGGCTCCAGCCAGCACTTCATCGTCGTGTCGGTTCTGGCCTTCCGGTCCGTGCAGGCAGACATCGCTGACCGCCCGAGCGCGGGGTCGGACGTTGCTGATCCGATGCGTTTCGGTGCTGGGAGGAGTCTGAACTCCGGCACCGATATATCGCTTACCTTGTGCCGCACCACCAACCAGACCTGAGTTCCGATCGACAAAGGAGGACACGCCGTGTCCCTCGCCCGCGTCCACAACTTCTCTGTTTCGCTCGACGGATTCGGTACTGGCGAAGGTCTGAGCCTCGAGGCGCCGTTCGGTCACGCCGGTCACCGCCTTCACGAGTGGATGTTCGCCACCCGGTGGGGCCGCAGCGAGCTGCTGGGCCAGCCTGGGGGCAGCGCTGGCATCGACGACGCTCTGGCCCGAAAGTCCACTCCCGGCATCGGCGCCGAGATCATGGGTGCCGGCAAGTTCGGCCCGCCCGGTTGGCACGAGGACCCGGAGTGGAAGGGCTGGTGGGGTCCCAACCCGCCGTTTCATACACCGACGTTCATCCTCACCCATCACCGGCGCCCATCGATCGAGATGGGGGGTGGTACGACGTTTCACTTCATTGACGCCTCGCCCACGGACACGCTCGAGACGGCCCGCAAGGCTGCCGGCGATCAAGACGTGCGCATCGGCGGAGGTCCTACGATGGTCCGCGACTTCGTCACGGCCGGGCTCGTCGACCACATGCATATCGTGGTCGTTCCGATCCTGTTGGGCCGAGGCGTTCGTGTCTGGGACGGACTGGAGGGCCTCGAGACCGGCTACGACGTGGAGACGGTCTCGTCCCCAAGCGGAGTGACGCACGTGACGTTCTCACGCGCGGCGGTCTGAACCGCCTCAACCTTGAGACCCCAGGCTCGGGAAGGTCTAGAGAGTCGTCCCATCCGGCGAACTGGGGCGCTCTTTGTGTCTGAGGAAGTGATCATTTTGGGGACGTTCCGATCGGCCACCCCCGGAGGATCACGATTAGGCAGAATTCGGCTGTGTGGCAACGACAGCCCGGCCTGGGCTGGTACGCGAAGCCTGAACGCGAGCGGGCGTTTCGTGCTCTCCGCGAGACCGGGCGATCTCAGCGACCCGCGCCGCATCGTCGACCGCTACATCGACGGCACCCGCCTTCGGCTGCGCCGAATCTCCGTTGCCGGTCCTGCGGTTTACAAGCTGGGACAGAAGGTGCGCCCGGATGAGAACGATCCCTCATCCGTGCTGCTCACCAACATGTACCTGACTGCCGGTGAGTACGAACAACTCCTGGGTCTGCCCTTCGCCGAGGTTCGCAAGACCCGGTACTCGCTCGAGGCCGGAGGGACCCAATACGCCGTCGACGTCTTCGAGGGGCGTCTCGAGGGGCTGGTCCTCGCCGAAAGCGACTTCGGTGAGGACACGGTCCACGAGCCGCCGCCGCTGGCCGGTGTGATCGCGGAAGTCACGACCGACAACCGCTTCTCAGGCGGGACCCTGGCACGTACAGACAAGGATGGACTGTGGGCCCTGCTCTCCTCCTTCGGGATCACATAGCCCAGCAGCCGGCCGTAGAGGGCAGTCACAGGTCGGGATAATGGGGCGCGGTTATGGGTCACCTATGCGAAGGTGAACAGGCGGTCGGTGATCTGTCGAGTAGGAGAGAGCGCCGACCGGGGTGTCTTCCGGTTGACGCCGACGCCATAGGGCTGTGGTGTTCCGTCGAAGGCGACCTCTTCGAGGCCGGCAGATTCGAACCAACTGCGGACCTGAGGCCGCCTGTCGGGCTCGGATCCGCCCCTGGTCCAGATCACGTATCCGCCGACGTTGAGCAGGCCGGGGGTGGCCTGGATCACGTTTTTGACCGCCGAGTGATCGATGTTTCCGAAGATGCCGCAGAGCATGAGGACGTCCACGGGCACGACGTCGGCGAATGAGGCGATATCGCCTGCGTCGGCGCAGCGGACTTGGACCGAGCCCAGACCAGCGCCACCAGCTGCCGCCGTGGCCCGAGCGGTCAACTTCGGGTCGCTGTCGATCAGCAGGGCGGTCACCGCCAGCGAGGGGACACGCCGGGCGAGCACTCCGATGACGTCGCGTCCGTCCCCAGCGCACAAGCTGAGAAGTCGCGGTCGTGTCGTGGTCAGCGAGTCGAGGGCCTGGTCGAGCCGACGCTTGACCACTTCGAGACGGCGAGCCAGCGAGCTGGCCGGGTCGTCGTAGGCGTCATGCCATCCGATCCAGTCCCTCACCGGGCCAGGATCGCACAGCCGGCGAAGCGGAGCAGGTTTCATCAGCCGGGAGCACGGTGAGCTTCTCGGAGTGTTCGGCTCTGGCACCGGGTCGGGTGACACTCGGCCGAGCGCGACGGGGCACAATCGGGATGTGAGTCGCCAGCGCGAGCCTGGTCGGGGCCACTACGCCCATCCCGAACGCGAGCGCCGGTTCCTTCTCTGCTCGCCGCCGGTCGGGCTGACCGACCCGAGCCACATTGTCGACCGCTACATCGACGGTACGCGGCTCCGGCTACGCCAGGTCACTGGAGAGGGCCCTGCGGTCTACAAGCTCGGGCAGAAGGTGCGGCCCAATGAGGATGATCCCTCGCTGGTGATGCTGACCAACATGTATCTGACCGCCGACGAGTACGAACGCCTCCTGGCCCTGCCCGCCACCGAAGTTCGCAAGGCCCGCTACACGTTGACCGCCGGGCAAGACCACTCCGGCGTGGACGTCTTCGAGGACCGCCTTGATGGGCTCGTGCTCGCCGAAGCAGAACTCACCGCCCGACGGTGCACGAACTTCCGGACCTGCCCGGCCTGATTGCCGAGGTCACCACCGATAACCGCTTCTCGGGCGGGGCTCTAGCGCACACCGACCAGGAATCCCTCCAGACGCTGCTCGCCATCTACCGACAGTGCTAGTGTCCTGGAAGC
>JAJYLA010000047.1 GCA_021788115.1 Actinomycetes bacterium
CTGGCGGTTGCCGCCCCGGTGGAGCCGGTGTCGGGTGGTCTTGCCCGAGGAGGCCTCGATGGGTGAGGCGCCGCAGAGGGCGGCGAACGCCGGGTCGCTGGTGAGCCGGGCGGGGTTGTCGCCGGCGGCGACAAGGGCGTCGACGCCCTGATCTGGCTTTCTCACGTGCCACCGGCGCCCGCCGCTCCGGCCAGTTCTGGTTGTGCCGACAGGCCCGCAGCGAGCACAACCTCCCCTGGACCCTCCCACCAGCCCGCGCCGCGACCAAGCCCGGCTGTGGGAACGGTGCGTCGAGCACACTGGCCAGGTCAGCTAGGTGTGACCGTGCTGGGCCGCGCGTCGCTGTCGTATCCTCGAGTGTCTCAGGGGGAGGTGGCCGGTGACCGGAAATCTCAGGGAACGCTTGGCGGCAGAGGTCTTCGACGACCATCTGCGTTTGGCCGGAGAGCATCGTTTCGAGGAGGACATCGAGCGCAACGTGTCACCCGACTGCGTGGTCCTGGAACGGCGGGCGTCTTCGGAGGTCGGGACGGGGCCCGTCACCTCGCTCGGCTGCTGGAGGAGGAGCTTCCGGATGCTCCCTACGTCTACACCAACCGTCTACTCGAGGGCCGTATCGCCTTCTTGTAGTGGACGGCCAAGTCTCCGCGTGCGCGGGTGCGTGACACATCTCCGGCCCGCTCGACCGGCCCCACCCGCCAAGTCTCCGCGTGCGCGGGTGCGTGACGGCGCCGACTCCTTCGTCATCGAGCACGGCTGGATCGTGGCGCAAACCATTCACTACACCGTCGATACGATCTGATCCGCGCCACAACATGGCAGAGCCGCGGCGCAGACGCCGCGGCTCTCCCCGACCCCGCGCTGCGGGGCGGCAGGAGACCGCCACCCCGCGGTTCTCGCTCAGCTCACAATCGAGACCATCGGGGCCACGAGAGGATGTCCCGCCACCGACCCGACGCACTGCGCGTCACCGAAGCAGGACACCTGGCCGTCGATTGTAACCAGGCGGTATCCGTGGCCACTCGCCGTCGCCGCCATATCCACATGGAGAACGGACTCGGTGAGCGCCTTCCCCCCGCTCGAGCCGTAGAAGATGGCGTCACCGAAGGAGAACACGCCGCCATCCGCACCGACCAGCCAGTAGCCGTGGCCGGAG
Source organism: Actinomycetes bacterium (assembly GCA_021788115.1). Taxonomy (GTDB): domain Bacteria; phylum Actinomycetota; class Acidimicrobiia; order Acidimicrobiales; family Palsa-688; genus JAJYLA01. Next base: position 1,157 of record JAJYLA010000047.1, read on the forward strand.
GGCGTCGCAACCATCCCGACCACCCAGGCGGCCAGCGGCTTGCCGCCCATCGACCCGTAGAACCCGGCATCACCGAAGGTGAACACCCCGCCGTCCTCGGCCACGAGCCAGTAGCCGTGGCCGCTCGGTGTGGGAACGAGGTCCACCACCGCAGCGTTGAGTGGCTTGCCGCCCATCGACCCGTAGAACCCGGCGTCACCGAAGGTGAACACCCCGCCGTCCTCGGCCGACAGCCAGTAGCCGTGGCCGAGCGGGGTTCCCGCGATGCTGAGAACCGGGGCGTTGATCGGCTTACCACCCATCGAGCCGTAGAAGGTGGCGCCGCCGAAGCTGAACACGCCGCCGTCGGTGGCAACGAGCCAGTAGCCCGCCCTGCTCGGCGTCACGGCCATGTCGAGGACAGGCTCGTTGAGCACCTTCCCACCCATGGACCCATAAAAGCCGGCGTTGCCGAAGGCGAACACGCCCCCGTCGGCCGCCGCCATCCAGTAGCCCTGTGTGGGCGTGGTCACGCTCGACAGGGCGACGCCTGCCGGCCGCTGGCTTGGTGCAGCGCCGGCCGGCGACGATATCAAGCCGATGGACGTCAGCCCCACGGTCACGATACCGGCCATGAACTGCAATAACGATCGACCGCTTCTATGCCCCATAGCCCCACTCCTGTGCAAGGGGTGCAGAGAAACTCACCCGGACCGATTCCTGCCGAGTCGAACGGCCGGTCGTCGTGGCGAGTCAGTCAAACTGCCAGTGGCCCGAAGGGCCGCTCGCTCATGGCCTACCGTATGCACGGCCACCCGGTCGCAGCAGGGGAGAAGGTCCCTGGGCAGCGGAGTCGAGAGGCCCATTGTCGGGCCGCAGCCGCCCCGGACAGCCTCCTCCGGCTCATCCGAGGATCCCCGCCACGACGGAGTCGAGTCTTCGGCCCACCGCGTCGGCCGAGAACCGTCTCGAGCGGGCGGTCGCCCTGTCCCGCAGTGTCTCCTTGATCTGCGGGTCTCCGAGCACCTCGTCGACGGCTGCGGCGACCCGGCTCACGTATATGCCGGAGTCGAGACCGAGGCCAACGAGACGCTTCTGCATCTCGACGGCGTCGGCGCTGATGGCGTCCCCCTCGACCACCGATCCGAGAAGGTGGTCTACCCTCAGCGTCCTGCCTCCGGTCCACCCGAAAAAGGGCAGCTGGTCCTCTATCAGCCGCACCGCGCTCCCAAAGCTCGGCCGGCCGTCGGCGCTAGCCGGAGGCCCGCCGCCGCCGGCTGAGGTCGTCACCGCCCACCTCCTGGCCGCGGTGCAACCGCTTGGCGGTCGGGGCCAGCTGTTCACCGGTAGCATGGCCGGGATGTCCGGAACGATTGCGACGCCCGAATTTCCACAGGACGGGTTCCCCTCGAGGCTCGGCGACCGGCCGCTGCGGGTGGTGTCGCCGAGGATAAACCTGCGCCAGCGGGTGAGACAGATATGGCAGTATCGCGAGCTACTGCTCGGCATGACGCGCAAGGAGTTGCGGGTCCAGTACAAGGACAGCGTCCTCGGGTTCCTCTGGTCGATGCTGAACCCGGCCACGAACCTGCTCGTATATTTCGTGGTATTCCAGATAATCCTGCGGAACGGGATCCCGCACTACGCGATCTACCTCATGTCCGGGGTGCTGGTCTGGAACTTCTTCTCCTCTTCTGTATCGGGTGCTTGCGGGTCCCTGGTGGCGAACTCGCACATCATCAAGAAGGTCGCATTCCCCCGGGAGATCCCGGCCCTCGCGCAGGTCGGATCGGCGATGATGCAGATGGGGTTCCAGTCGATCGTGCTGGTGATCTTCCTGGCGGCGTTCCGGACCGCTCCGGCGGTCGACTTCGTGATCCTCCTCATCCCTGCCCTGGTTGCGCTGATCACCCTCGCCACGTCACTCGGGCTCCTGTTCGCGGCGCTCAACGTCAAGATGCGCGACATGCAGCACCTGCTCGGGGTGGCCCTGTCGGTGTGGTTCTGGGCGACGCCGATCGTCTACCCGTTCCGCCAGATCCGGGACCGGATCCAGTTCTACCCCTCCCACTTCAAGTGGCTGCTGGACCTCTACCGCATGAACCCGGTGACCCCCATCGTGCTCTCCTTCCAGCGGGCGATATACGGGGTCACCTCCCCCAAGGGTGCCAGCGGGCAACCGATTCACATCCTGCCGGACCACGCCGGGCTTTGGTGGTACAGCTGGCAGCTCCTTGCCGTCATCGGCTTCGCCGTGGCGCTGGGGGTGTTCGCCCTCGGAGTCTTCGGCAGGCGTGAAGGCAGCTTCGCCGAGGAGCTCTGACAGGTGCACCAGGCACCGAAAGGACCGGACGACCCGAGCCCCTGCGCCGGCGGAGGGACCGCGACTCACCCCGTCCGGGCCGGCAGGGGCACCGCAAGTAGGATCGGGCCATGCCCACCGCCATAGAGATCCGGGACGTTTCGAAGCGTTTCCGTCTCTACCACCAGCAGTTCACCTCCCTCAAGGAGCGTGTTCTCCACGGCGGTCGTGTGCCCTACGAGGATTTCTGGGCGCTCAAGGACATCGCCTTCGAGGTCGACGAAGGGGTCACCTTCGGTCTTTTGGGTCACAATGGGAGTGGTAAGTCCACCCTTCTCAAGTCCATCGCCGGCATCATCCAGCCCACCCGGGGCGAGATCGTCACGCGCGGGAGGGTCGCCGCCCTCCTGGAGCTCGGCGCCGGCTTCCAACCCGAGATGAGCGGCAGGGAGAACATCTACCTGAACGCCTCCCTGCTCGGCATGTCCCGGAGCTACGTCGACAGCCGCTTCGACGATATCGTCGGGTTCGCCGAGCTCGAGTCGTTCATCGACAACCAGGTCAAGTACTACTCCTCCGGCATGTACGTGAGGCTGGGCTTCGCCGTGGCGGTGCACATGGACCCGGACATCCTGATCGTCGACGAGGTCCTTGCCGTCGGAGACGAGCTCTTTCAGCGCAAGTGCCTGGAGAGGGTGAAGCAGTTCCAGCGCGAGGGCAGGACCATCGTGGTGGTGACCCACTCCCCTGACATGGTGCGGCAGGTGTGCAGCCGGGCTGCGGTGCTCGACCACGGGAAGCTGGTGGGTCTGGGAACACCAGCGGAGGCGGTGCGTTCGTTCCGCGAGCACCTCCTGCGACGCGAGGCCTACGCAGATGCCTCCGAGCTCGGCTCGCTGATCTCCCTCGCCGACGACGGCAGCCGGAACGGGGAGGCGACAAACGGAGCCGTCGACTCCGCGCCTGCGGAAAAGCCGGAGATGGTCGCCTATCACGGCAAGCGTGAAACCGGTTTGAAGATCACCTACACCCGTTTCGAGTACGCCCACTCCGACGAGCGTGACTATGCGATATCCGGGGAGAGTTTGCGGATCGTGGTCGGCTACCACGCGGACAGGTCGTACGACGACGTCCTTCCCGGCTACACCGTCTACGACCAGGAAGGCCGGTTCCTCTTCGGCGCGAACACCAAGCTTTTTCCGGCGGACATAAAGGTCGAGCCGGGCGACGGCGAGTTCGTATTCGAGATCGACAGCCTTCCGCTTCTCGACGGCGACTACCCGGTGACCGTCGGGCTGCTCACCCACGACGAGTACACGGTGTACGACTGGCACGAGCAGCAGTACACCCTCAGCGTCATGAGCGAGGGAATGGTCACTGGGCTGCTGGCGGTCCCCACCCGTATCTCGATGCGGCCACGGCAGACAGGGCCGGAAGCGCTCCGGGTACGAGGGATCTAAAAACCCCAGCGGTAAGGTCTCGCCATGCCCACAATCGACAGCTTCCTACGGTTCGCCCGGCGGGCAGCGACGGCGCCCTGGCTGGTGGAGGACACCCGGGCGGAGGTCGTCGTCTCCCGTGGGGCCATCGATTCGCTCGCCGGCGAGTTCCGCGCCTTCTCCGCCGCACAACTGGACGCCATCGCGCTCCTGACGAGGGCGATAGACGAGTTGAACCGCCGGATCGAGCGCCTCGAACGCCCCCATGTGACCTCCGAGTGACGGCGCCTGAGCACCCCCGTGTCGTCCTCGGACTGCAGGGTGTCCAGACGCGGGACCTCGCAGGCAGCGGGGTGTGCCGGCGGGCTCAGGACTACCTGACAGCCCTCGTCGCGTTCCAACCCGAGGTGGTAGCCGGGGTCAGCGCCGACACCGGGCTGGCAGCACCGGACGTGGTCCCGGACCTCCCCCCGGACGTCCCGCTGCTGGATACGAACGACCCGGCTCCGCCCTCCGGCCAACCCGGGGTCCTGGTCTTCCACGCCCTCGCGTGCACCACACAGTCACCACCGCTGGACGCCCTGTGGCCGCGCTGGGCACGCGACCCTTCGGTGGCCCTGGTCGCCACCGCGGACGACGTGACCGCCCAGGAGCTGGAACGTCCGCCTCACGGGTCAGCCGGCTACCGCCTGAGGAGCATCCGGAACTTTCTCGAGAACGCAGATGCTGTCATCTGCGAATCCCAGTCCGCAGCGGCAGCCGTCAGCGGCGCCGCCCTGGTGGACCCGGACAGGCTCCACGTGGTGCTGCAGGGCTGCCCGCCGGCGCACCCGGTCCCGGAGGATCCGAAGGTGCCCGTCGAAGGCGCCTTCGGGGCCGGCCGCGGGATGGAACCGGGCCACCTGCTGACGATCACGACCGGCAGGCTGGTCTCGGATATGGAGGTGGCCATCCGCGCCTACGCGCTGCTGCCCGAGGGCATCCGGAACCGCCACCAACTGGTCGTCGCCGGCTGGACCTCGACATCGAGGGCCGAGTCCCTTCACGACGTCGCGGCGTCCTGCGGAGTGTCCAGGCGGGTGGTGCTCCTGCCCGGAATCGGTCAGGCCGGCTGCCGCTCCCTGCTCCGTTCGTGCCACCTTGCCGTCCTCCCGAGGCCGGACGGGCCCTCCGTCAGGCCGGCTCTCGAGGCGATCGCCCGCGGGGCGCCGCTTCTCGTCGGCGACGTCAACCCCCTACGCGAGGTGGTCCAGGATTCTTCGGCCCGCTTCGACCCCGGGAGCGTCCATTCGCTCTATCACGCCATGGCGAGAGCACTCACGAGCGACGAAATCCTGCACGAATTGTCCGACGCGCCCAGGTTCGCCCTCAAGAGGCACGACTGGCTCGCCTCGACTGCCACGGCGGTCGGCGCATACAGGGCCGCGGCCTCACGCAGGCCCTAGCCGCTCCCGCCCGGCTCCCGGCGCCGCCGGGAGGCTCTCCAGGCTTCCTGATAGACGCGGAGGTGCTCGGCCGCCACCACGTCCCACCGGGCGCGCGCCGCCCGCTCGGCGGTCTTGCGTGCGAGTTCCCTCCCGAGGCTCGGGTCGGCCAGGACCCGTCGCACCGCTGCCAGGAGAGCATCGTCATCGCCCGGAGGGTACGTGAGCAGGGCGTCCGCCAGGTCCGAGAAGATGGGCAGGCTGCTGGCTATCACAGGTCGCCCGGTAGGCAGCACGAACCGGGCCGAACCGCTCGCCGATTCCTCGGTGGGATCGTACGGGAGCACGATCACGTCCGCCGCCCGCAGCATCGCCCTGGCAGTCCGGTCAGGCAGGTAATCGGTTATCAGGCGAACCCTGGCGCCAAGTCCGCGGCGGGCGATGTCCTCGGTCACCTGTTCCGCATAGGCCCTCGAGATCGGGTCCGGATGGAGCGCCGTCAGGGCGAGGAGGACGACGTCTGGGAACTCCTCCTTGAGGCGGTCGAGCAACCCGACCAGCCGCAATGTCCCCTTGTGCGGAAGCAGAAAGCCAAACGTCGCCACGACCGTGGAACCGCTCAGGCCGATCGCGGACTTCGCGTCGGCGACCGAAAGCGGCGGCACCCCCGCTGCTCCGTGTTCGATCAGCTCGACGTTGTCCCCGAGACCGAACGCCTCCAGGCGCTCGAGATCCGACGGCTGGTGGACTATGAGCCTGTCCGCCAGGGCCAACTTGTCCGTGATCGAGCCGAGGCTGACCGTCTCCCCGTCGATCTCGGCATCGGAGGTCCGGTGGAGGGTGACGACGACCCCCCGGTCGGTGCGGATGTCCTCGATGAGGGCCCCGAGGGCCTCGAGCTCGAAGAACCCGTAGTTGAACTGGAAGTGCACGACCTGCGACCCGGACATCTCGAGCTCCTGGCGCAGAAGCCGGAGATCCGGCTTCCAGCGGTCCCACCAGCATCTTGAGGTCCCGATCTCGAGAGCGTCGTCCACGACCTCGACACCCCGGTTCGCGAACACCTCGTAGCTGATGGGTACAGGCATCGACGTCATCAGGTACTTCGAGTACTCGGCGATCCCGCATTTCGAGTTCCACGTCGACACGACCGCCACCCGCGGCGTGCTCCTCGAGTCCTGCAACTCCCGCAGGAAGTCATGCCATCTACCTGCAGCCGAACCCCACGAGAACCTGTCCTCGATGACGGAGCGGGCCCGCTTGACCCGAGTGGCCGTTTCGGGCGCGTCTTGCTCCCTCACGGCGGTCCGCAGCGCCTCCACCAGCGCACCGTGGTCTGGCTCGGCCCACACCGACCCGGCGATGTGGAGGTGGCTCCGGGCAGGCTCCAGCGAGTACGGGACCGTCCAGGCGGTGTCACCGCTCACGAAGTCGGCCATCCCCGAATACTCCAGCGATATCACGGGGACACCCGCCAGCATCGCCTCCGCTATCGGCAGGCCGAAGCCCTCCCCCCGGGCCGGGTGGACGTAGCAGTGCGCCAGCCCGTACAACCCGTCCACCTCCGCCCTGCTCAGATCCCTGTCTATCCAGCGTACGTCGGGCGGGTCCGGGTGGTCCCCTCGAAGCTCCTCGAGGATCCTGGCGACCTCGTTGTGAGGGTTCGGAAAGGTCTTGAGGATGAGGCTCACGTCGGATCGGCCGTCGAAGGCATCGAAGTACGCCCCGAGAAGGGCGTCCACCCCCTTGCGGGGAAAGGCGGAGCTGATGTGAAGGAAGCGGAAAGCCTTGAGGCCTCCGACCTCGGGACCATCGAAGACGGCGGTGGGATCCGGGGCGTCCACCCCGTTGCCCACGACCGCGATCGGGATGCTCACCCCGGACTCACGCAGAGCATCCCGGACGAAGGTGGACATAGCCCCGATGCCGTCGACGTAGCGGTTGAAGTCCTCGACGATCGACCTCGGAACGAGGCTCTCCTCCCATCCGAAGTACGAGCAGGTGATCGCACCCGGGGAGTCGATCACCCTCGGAGGCCACATCTGCCTTATGACGACATCGGGATAGGGAACGCCACGCGAGCGCCGGTACAGCGCCGTCGCTTCCGGTACCGCTGCAAGATCGTCAGGATCGGGCTCGTAGTCGCCCGGGCCCTCCGTCGCGTAGATGGAGACAGCGAGATCGTCGAAGCCGGCCAGGCCGAGAGCCAGCTGCCGGTTCGTGATGGCGAGGCTGTAGCTGGTCTCGAAGGGTCCCTGGACCTGCACTTCGGGGACCTGGGTGCCACCGCCGGCGGCCTGGGTAACCCGCTCGAGAAGGCCTCTCACGTCGAAGCGCTCCACGTCCCGCACGCGCTGGAACTGCCGCGCGACCAGTCTCTCGCGAAGACCGGCGTCCCGGTGGAGCAGCCACGCGAGGGCAGCGATCTCGTCGCGGTCCTTCCTGCGCAGCAGGATGCCGGCACCGCCCATCGTCTCGGGGACCGCCGCGGCGGCATACGCCACCACCGGTAACCCCGCAGCCATGGCTTCGAGGAGCGGTACTCCGAAACCCTCGTGCTCGCTCAGGGAGACGTAGATGCCGCAGGTTTGCAGCATCTCCGCGAGGCGCCCTTCGGGGACCTTCCCGAGCAGGTCCACCCGTGACGAGAGGCCGAGCCGCGCCACCTCGCGGAGGACCCGCTCCACGTAGGGCTTGTACGACGTGTCCCCCACAAGCCGGAGCCGCGCGGCCGGGTCGTAGGAGCGGCTGTAGGCGGCGAAGGCGCTCACCAGCTCGTGCTGGCGCTTGTTCGGGACGACACGTCCCACGAAGAGCCAGTCACCGCTTCTCGACCGACACCGGCCACCTGTGGTTGCCAGCGGGCGGAAGTCGGTCCGGGGCGGCAGCACGGCCACGTTCCGGAAGCCGACGTCGAGCATTTCCTTCCGGTTGTAGTTGGAATCCGCTATGCCAACCCTGGCTTTTCGGGCGAGGAAGCGCAGCTGCTCGCGACCGAGGAGCGAGTAGTACTTGCTCGTGTAATCGTCGAAGTATTCCTCGGGGGTGACGTTGTGGTAGACGGCGACGACGTCCTCGCTCCTCTGGATCGCCCGGTCGAACCCGTCGTTGCCCATCGAGTGGTGCCAGAGGAGCAGCTGCGAGCCGGCTGTGCCCAGGGAGTTGAGCGGGCGTATCTCGCCGGCAATCCGCGGATCAATGTGCTCGGCGTATATCTCGGACTCATACCCCAGTGCCAGCAGATCCTGCCTCAGGGAGAGCATCTGCTGGGTGACGGCGTCCGCTGGCGCTGTCCCGGAGTGGAACTGGTGGACCGCTCTGTACTGCTTCACTTCGTCGCGATGATCGCGTAGTCCTGGAAGCCGTACACGGTTCTCAGCAATGCGGCGACGGCCCGGCCGGTTTCGTCATCGGGCATGCTGCCCGCGGCGGAGGCCAGGGGATGCTCCGAGCACTCCTGCAGGACAGTGGACGAATATCCGACCTGCTCGCACATGTAGCGGAGGGTCTCGGGATGGACGGGCCGGACATGCGAGGTATCGGCAAAGAAATGATTGCCGAGGGCATACAGGCTTCGGGGATTGATGGTTTCGATCACGAACACGCCGGATGACCTGAGGCTTTCATATCCCAGCTGGAGGACCGCCTCCAGCTCGAAGGTCATCAGGTGTTCCACGACCTGCGAGCAGAATATTCCCTTCAACGACCGCGGCTCCACCCCGCGGAGGTAATGGATCGCGTCGTCCTGGACGACGGGAAGGTTCTTGGACCGGCACACCTTGACCATGTCGGCGTCCATGTCCACACCGACAACGGTGTGACCGGCCTCCTGCAAGATCTCGAGCATCTCGCCGCGCCCGCACCCGATGTCGAGGATCGACCCCGCCTCTGCCGGCAGGCCGAAGAGATCCACGTAGCGTCGCTGCGCGTCTCGGAGCTCTTCGCTGCTGCCCCTGAACCTGTCTTCGAACCCCGCGTAGTCGATCGCTGCCCCGGCGATCGAGGCAGCCCCCAACCGCTCGAGGATCCTCTCGACCTCGCCGCGCAGGGCCGTGTCGACCTCGCCGCGCAGGGCCGTGTCCTCCGGGTCGACGGGCCGCCTGGCCAGCTGCTCGACCGCATCGGTGAGCTGCACCCGCAAGGTGACGTTCTGCCGGCGCAGCACATCGATGGCAGTGAGACAGCGGGTGACCTCGCGCTGGAGAGAGTCGAGCCGGTGCTCCACGTCACCGGCGCCGGACGGCCTGGGCTGTGCCGTCGTCGATGACGGCCGGCTCCGCGTCAGGCGGTCCCACCTGGCGCGCAGTCTGGCGCGCAGAGGCCGCGGCGCCGGGAGCCGGGGCTCGACGACGTCGGCTCGCCCATGGACGGGTACTCCACCGTCCGAGCCTTCCCCGCGTCGCTCGGCAACGAGCCTCTCGACTCTTTCGATGATTTCGGCGGTGGAGATGACACGACCGTCTACGTCGAGCAACCAAGCCTTCCCTCGTGCGGTGACCGGTGCCGTCAGCGTACCTCCCCGGCCGGAAGCGCAGAGCGCCTCGCGCCGAGCGATCAGCCCCCTCCGGTCGTGCCCCGCGAGGAAGCAGCGGCGAGGACCGGCATGCCGGGAATCGCCAACCTGTGTCCACGCGGGCGTGGCGAAACCGGCAGGCGCGCCAGGTTTAGGTCCTGGTCCCGAGAGGGGCGGAGGTTCGAGTCCTCTCGCGCGCACGAGCACCTCCGTCGAAAAATGTCGCCTGAGGCGGTTCCACCTGTGCTCCCGGAGCCCGGCCGCCCGCGGTCTCCGCCGGCGGCCGGCCGGAGAGAGAACCGGACCGGAAACGACATGACCAGCGCCACCCCGGGCGGTTCGCGGAGGGATCCCTGCGATACGCTCCACCCTTTGTGGCCAGGACACTCGAGCGTGACGCGCCCGCTGACCCGGCGAAGGCGCCCGACGCGAGCGGAAGGAGGAGATTCTCCCTGGCCGCCCTCGTCGCCCGGGCGATGCTCGTCGGCCAGCTCGCCTGGCTCCTGGCCTTCAGCGCAGTACAGTACCGGCGTGGGGGTCTGACCTTCGACTTCTCGGTCTGGAACCAGGCCCGCTGGCTCATCTCCCATGGGCACCTGGACCCGTACAGCACGGTGATGTCCATGCCCTTCTGGCAGGTGGACGGCAACTGGCTCATGTGGCCGCTGGCACTGGGTACGGTCCTCCCGCCCCACGGCCTGTGGCTGCTGTGGGTGCAGGATCTCGCCGTGTTCGGCTCCGCGTGGATCGTCGTGAGCTGGATCCTGCGGGCGGCGGGAGCCCAGCGGTCCCGACACGCACCGCGCCTCCTGGACGGGCCGTGGCGTTCGTCGATTCCCGCCGGGCTGCTGGCGCTCCTGGCGGCAGTCCTCCTGTGCGCCAACCCGTGGATCTACTCGACCGCGGCGTTCGACTTCCACTGGGAGGCCGTCGCCGGCTTTTTCACGCTGCTGACGGCGTGGGACCTTGCCCGGGGAAAGACCCGGAGGGCCTGGATATGGGTCGCCCTCACCCTCGCGACCCAGCAGTCCTCGGCACTCTACGTGGTAGGAGTCGGAGCGGCAGGGATCTTCGCCCTCAGGGCCGACCGGGGCCGACGAACCGCCGTGCTGGTGATGGTCTCCGGTCTCGCGTGGCTCGGGCTGATGACGGGGATCCACGCCAACAGGGCCTCGTACCTGCAGGCGGCCTACGGGTACCTGGCAGGGCCCGGGGCGGCGAGCCCCTCGCTCGGGCAGATGGCCTGGGGTGCCGTCACGCACGCGTCGCGCCCCCTAGGACAGATCTGGAGCAACCGTCTCGACTTCTGGGCCAACCTCTTGCCGGCGGGCCTCCTGGGCGTGCTCAACCCGTGGGCACTCGGGGTGACGGTGGTGGTGCTCGTACCGGACTTCCTCTGGACCAATCATCTCATGGCGCAGCCGTCGTTCCAGAACTATCCCGTCTATCCGTTCGTGACTCTCGGCTCCGTGCTCGTCCTCGCGCGCCTCGGCCGCAAGCATGCACCCCTGCGACATGCCAGCGCACCCATCGCCGTCGCCATGGCGGGCGCGAGCATCGCCTGGGCTTGGGCGTGGCTCCCCCTCTACCCCCGGTCCTGGCTGCGGGTGACACCGTCGGCTGCCCGGGTCCTTGCCCGTGTCCGCGACCTGATCCCGGCGAACGCCGAGATTGTCACCACCAATGGAATATCCGGTCGACTCAGCGAGCACCGCGACTTCTACGTAAAGATGAACGTTCCCTCGGGCATTCCCCTCCACGGGGAGCCGGTCTATTTCGTCATTCCGGGGAACCAGGGCATCGCCTACAACCCCCTCGGCACCAAGGCCGTTCTTTCGCAGGTTGCCGCTTTGAACCCCGACGTGGTACTCCACGACGACGGGATCTGGGTCCTGCGCTGGGTGCCGCCGCCCGGAGCAAAATATCACCGCTTCCCGGGCCCGTCAGCGGGCCTGGCCGCCTGGACGCTCAACTCGACGGTAGGCGCTCCCGACTACTCCGGAATGCCCAGCGGATGGCACATCCAGGGGACCGGATCCCGCGGCTTCGTCGTGTGGGGCGACTACTGGAGCGTCGCGCCCGGAAGGTACATCGCCGCTGTCAAGCTGTCATCCGATGGCCCGGTCACCGTGGAGGTGTCGAGTTCCGACCACCACCGGATTGTCGCCTCGCTCTCGGTGCCCCCCTCCGCCACACCCGAGACCGTGAGCTTCCCCTTCTCCGTCCCGCCGGTTGCGGGCGGCGGCAGCTCCGGGGTGACAAGACCGAAGTACTTCAGGATCCAGACTCCGGCCGGCAAGGCTTCACCACTCGTCGAGGTCCGGGTCGTCAACCCTGGTGACCCCGTTGCGAGCGTCTACACCGTTGCAGTCCGGCGGGCCTCGTCATGAACCCCGCCAGCCCCGAGGAGCCGTACCGATGATCACTTCCGCCGGAGGGCGTCTCCGCCTCGGTATAGCAGTCGTGGCATACAACGCCGAGTCCACCCTCGTGAAGACACTCGACCGCATCCCGGACGACTTCAGACCCCGTATCGACGAGATCATCATCTCCGACGACGCCAGCCGCGACGGCACTTTCGAACACGGCCGCTTGTGGGCGACGCGCCCGCAGGCTCCGAAGACCTATGTCCTGCGGCACACGAAGAACCTCGGCTACGGCGGCAACCAGAAGGCGGTTTACAGACTCGCCCTTGACCACGGCCTCGACGTGGTGGTCCTGCTGCACGGTGACGGCCAGTACGCCCCCGAGTGCCTCCCGGATATCGTGGCTCCCTTCGAATCGTCGGACTGCGCCGCGGTGTTCGGGAGCAGAATGATGGAGAAGGGCGCCGCACGCCGTGGCGGGATGCCCTTGTACAAGCGCGTGGGAAACCGGATACTGACCCGATTCGAGAACCGGGTTCTGGGCACTCGACTCAGTGAGTTCCATTCGGGCTATCGGGCCTACCGGATGGATACGTTACGCTCCATCCCCTTCGAGGCCAACAGCAACGGGTTCGACTTCGATACGCAGATAATCGCCCAGATCCTCCACATCGGTGGACGGATAGTCGAGGTCCCGATCCCGACGTATTACGGCAACGAGATCTGCTATGTGAACGGCATGAAGTACGCACGAGACGTTGCCAAGGATGTCCTGGAGTACCGCCTGGCTTCGCGCGGGTTCGGAACGTTCGCCTGGGTTCCACGGCCGGACGAATACGCGTTCAAGGAGCGAGATGGATCTTCGCACGCCGTCCTGCTCGAGATGATGAAACCGCTCCAGCCGGCAAGGGTGCTCGACCTCGGCTGCTCCGGTGGGCTGCTTGCCGCCCGGCTCAAGCAACAGGGGAACGAGGTGATAGGAGTCGACTCGGCCGAGGCAGGCGCGGTTCGTTCCAACACCGACCTCTTCTACATCGCTGACCTCAACGAGGGAATCCCGCCCGAGGCGGGAGCGCGGTTCGACGTGGTGATCGCGGGCGATGTGGTCGAGCATCTCGTCCGGCCCGGCGACCTCCTGCGGGAGGCCGCGCGCGTGCTCCGGCCGGGTGGCCAGGTGCTGCTGTCGGTTCCCAACTTCTCTCACTGGTATCCGAGGGTGCGGGTGGCGACCGGGGCATTCGGCTACGACCGGCGGGGTATCCTCGACGACACCCACCTCCGGTTCTTCACCCGGCGATCCCTCAGGCGCCTGGTCCGGGATGCAGGATTCGACATCCTCGAAGAGCGCGCCACGGGCCTACCCGTCGGGGCCGTCTCCTCGGGCGGCGGCCTCGCGAGAACGATTCATTCGGTGGATGCCGCCCTGATGCGTGCCCGGCCGACCCTCTTCGCCTACCAGTACGTCATGAGGCTGACGCCGCACGCCGAGGGCACCGTCTTCTCAGACCATCTGGACGTGCTGGAGTTCGATGCCAATCGGCCTGGCAAGGCTCCGACCGTCGCCTGACGGCCGAGTCGCGGGAACACACCCCTCGAGGCTTCGCCGCTCACCACGAGCCTCTCCTCGCGCCGCGGCTAGGTCATCGGGGCAGAGGGCGGCCGCTCGGTGGCCACCGGCGCGAGAACGCCGGCAACTCGACGGAGAAAGCCGCCAGGTACACGAGGACAGCGAACCCCTGGAGGAGGCGGTCCCCGTTGGTCTCGTTCGGGTCGAGCACCTGCATGACGAGCACGAAGGTCACGACCAGGGCGAACAGGAGTGACGCCACGGCGGTCCTCCTGGCGATGTTCCGTCGCCGCGACCGGAGGCCGACGGCGACGAGGACGAGCGGACCGCCGGCCAGGACGGCCTCGATAGGCCCCCCCACCCATCCTTCGCCGCTGCGGTAATCGGCGACGAACGTCTCGATCGCGCTCAGCACCACGACAACGCCCGCCGCCGCGACGACGACCCAGAAGACTGCATGCCGGGCCGAGCTGTGCGGGGGCATTCGCACCGGCGACGGCTCCAGAGGTTCTTGCGACTCCGGCACAACGATCGCCTCCTCTCGACGAGGGCGTCCTCACCCTCACTGTGGACCGTGCACACGCTTTGCGCCAGAGGCGATGGTCACGACTTGCACGACCGGCGGTCCTGGCCGGCTCCACGCCTGCCGTGCGCCGAGCATCGGAACGCTCAGCCATGACGCGTCGCCGGTGCCCCCGAGGTGGGAAGAGCACCCGTCGGCTGGGGCGCATGATCGGGACTCGGCTAGCGTCTGTCGACCATTTCGGAGGAGGCAGGCGGTGAACTACGACTCGGGCGATACGGCGTGGGTGCTGGCCAGCGCGGCGCTCGTGCTCTTTATGACACCGGGGCTCGCGCTCTTCTACGGGGGCATGGTCCGGCGCAAGAACGTGCTGGCCATGCTGATGCAGAACTTCGGGGTCATGGCGGTCGTCAGCCTGGTGTGGGTGTGGGTGACCTACAGCCTGGCCTTCGGCCCCGACTGGGGTGGTGCGGGACTCATCGGCACTCTCCATTTCGCCGGGCTCGGGCACATCCATCAGGCGGTGCCGGGCTACACCGGCGCGAGGGCGCAGACCATCCCGCCCGTCGCATTCGTCATCTTCCAGATGATGTTCGCCATCATCACGCCTGCTCTGCTCACGGGCTCGGGCGCGGATCGAATGAAGTTCGGCACCTTTCTCGCCTTCGTCGTCACCTGGTCGGTCCTGGTGTACGCCCCGATCACACACTGGGTGTTCTCGCCGGAGGGGTGGCTGGCCAAGCGGGGCGCCGAGGACTTCGCCGGCGGCACCGTCGTCGAGCTCAACGCCGGGATGGCCGGCGCCGCGCTGGCCCTGGTCGCGGGCCGGCGCCGGGGATGGCCGCGGACCCTGATGCGGCCCCACAACATCCCGCTCACGATGCTGGGCGGGGGGATCCTGTGGTTCGGGTGGTTCGGTTTCAACGCCGGCTCGGCGCTGAGCGCGCGCGGTGCGGGGGTGGCGTTCGTCAATACGAACACGGCCATGGCGGCGGCCCTGCTCGCCTGGATCGCCGTCGAGAAGGTGCGCACCGGGAAGCCGACCACCCTCGGCGCGGTCAGCGGCGCCATCGCAGGGGCGGTCGCCATCACCCCGGCCTGCGGCTTCGTCGACACCCTGGGCGCCACGGTCATCGGCGTCCTGGCGGGAGCCGTGGCCGCCGTGGCGGTGAGTCTCAAGTTCCGACTGGGCCTCGACGACTCCCTCGACGTGCTCGCCATCCACGGCGTGGCGGGACTGCTCGGCACGTTGCTCGTCGGCTTCTTCGGGACTGCGGCGGCCCTCGGGCGCAACGGCCTGTTCTACGGGGGCGGCGCCGCGTTGCTCGGGAACCAGGCCCTCGCCGTGCTCTGCGTGGGCGTCTACTCGTTCGCGGTCACCACCGGCATCGCCTACGCCATCCGGCGCACCGTCGGGCTCCGGGTCAGCGACGAGGTCGAGACGGCCGGCCTCGACCTGGGCCTGCACGAGGAATCGGCATACGACTTCGAGGCGTCGACCGGCGGGCGGTCGACCGGAGGAGGATCCCTGCGATGAGACTCGTCACCGCCATTGTCAAGCCGTTCAAGCTCGACGACGTCAAGACGGCCCTGCAAGAAGCCGGCATCACCGGCATGACCGTCAGCGAAGCCCGCGGCTTCGGCCGGCAAGGCGGCCACACCGAGGTCTACCGGGGCGCGGAGTACCGGATCGATTTCGTCCCCAAGGTTCGCATCGAGGTCGTGGTGGACGAGTTCGACGTGGGCCGGGTGGTCGACATCATCGCCGACGCGGCTCGGACGGGTCGCATCGGTGACGGCAAGGTCTGGATCACCCCGGTCGAGGACCTGGTCCGGATCCGCACCGGGGAGCGGGGAGCCGACGCACTTCGGTAGCGCCTCGAGTGACACCCGGCGGACACACCGGACGCTCGCCCGCGGGTGACGGAACGGCCAGGTGGACCTCCGGCGCCGATGCCCGGCCCGCTCGAGGGCCGGGAACGCTCAGCCAGGACGCACGTCGAAGGCCACCTTCTGCTTGCAGCCCGAGCAGTACCGGAGCGCCGGGGCCGCCCCGACGAGCAGAGGTGCCACCTTGCGGAGCAGGGCTGCTGCTTCGACCGGCGCCCCGCAGCCCTCGCAACGGACCACCTCGTCGCGGTGGATGACAGCCGCCTGGAAGACGCCGGCGAGCCGCGGGGCAGGCAAGAGCGTCACGGCGTTCTCCGGGCAAACCGCCACGCAGAGTCCGCAGCCGGTGCAGCGCTCGGCCGTGAAGCGGAGCACACCCTTCTCGGGGATTTCCAGGCTGCCGCGGGGGCACGACGAGGCGCAGGCGCCGCACAGCGTGCACGCATCTGTGACCTCGAGAGCGCTGAAACCGAGCGGGCCGCCCGGACCGTCGCCGGCCCGCAGGACTTCGAGCGTCCGCGCATAGCGGCTCCAGGGATCCCCGCCGACAACGGGGGCGCGCGGGCTCGCCACGGCACGGCTCGACGCGTGCTCAGCCCGGACGCGATCCCAGCCGGGCCGGCCTTCCGCGTAGATGACGCCGGGCCCCCGGCCTCCGGTCGCACCCGCGACAGCCTCGCAAGCCCGCCGCGCGCGCTCACGCCCCCCGCAGGCGGCGTCCGCACAGACCACCGCGACGAGCCCCAGCGTGGACGCCGCCGCCATGGCCAGCCACCGCGGCCCGACCAGCCCGACGTCGGGAACCTCCTCCGTCACCATCCACGGCTCGGGCGCGAGGGCGCCGGCGTCGCAGGTGAGCACGAGCGTCTTGCGCGGGGCGCCCGACGCGTCGACGGCTTCGAGGAGCCCCGCCAGCGCTTCGTCGGAGAACGCGGGGAGCTGGATCGCCCCGGAGGGGCAGGCGGCGGCGCACGCGCCGCAGCGCGTGCAGGCCTCCGGGTCGACGATGACCGCGCCGGCTTCGGGGACGTGCACCGCCGCTCGGGTGCAGGCCGTGACGCACCGGCGGCAGCCCAGGATCGCCTCACAGGCGCCGTCGTCCGCCATGGGGGCGTCGACGCGCTCCGTGAGCCCGCCGCGCAGCAAAGAGAACAGCTCTCGCCTTCCGACCGGCCGGCGCGGCCCGAGCCGCACCGGCGAGCGGGTGACGGCATCGGAGCGCGACAGCCTGCCGAGCTTCGCGTTGACCCGGAACCAGCCCTCATCGAAGCTCGAGCCACCGACGTCCACGCGGTCGTCGACCAGCACGGGAGAGATGGCGTCGCCATCGGGACGGCCGTGCTTCGGGCCCGAAGTGATCGTCAGGCGGGCGCGGGCCCCCTGGCCGAACGGGCCGGCCACCGCGACATCGGGCCATCGCTCCAGCGCACGAGCGACAATCCCGGCTGCCAGGGGGTCAGCGGCGCACGACGGGCAGCGGACGAGGACCTTCACGGTTGTCTCCTTGGCGGGGTATCGGCCACGCCTCAACCCATGATGCGCCCGAGGGCCCCGGCGGACACGACGAGGTAGCGCAGGAAGAAGCCGCCCACCAGGACGAGCACCGCCTCGCCGGCGACCCAGCCCGGGGAACGCAGCATGTGCGCGAGCGCCGGCGCCCGCCGGAGAGCGCAGTACGCGAAGGGGACCACGAGGCCGAGGGCTACGAGGCCGACCCAGAAGGCCGCGGCCAGACCGCCGACGACCACCCGGCTGTAGGAGAAGTGCGCCGCCGACGGGCCCGAGGCGGCGAAGAAGAGAAACAGGGCCAGCGCCACCGCCTCGCTCACGATGATGCCCTGGTGGAAGCGCGTCACGGTATCGTCCTCACCGCAGGTGCTGCGCTGGACCACGAGCGCCCCGAGCACGGTGGCGGCGATGCCCGTGGAAGCGGCCGACAGCACGAACAGCACGGGGACCAGGGCGCTGTTCCAGAAGGGGATCGCCTTGACGACGCCGAGGAGCAGGCCCGTGTAGACCGCGACCAGCCCGGCGAACAGGGCGGTCACGTCACCCAACCATCGGGCTCGACGGACCCCGACCAGGGGTCCGTAGCCGTCGATGACCGAGAGCACGAGGAAGATCGTCAGGATCCACGTGCCCAGGCTCATCATCGACGTGAAGGGGTGGGTGTAGAGGTAAAAGATGCGGGCGTGGAAGCTGCCGGCGCCGAGGTCGAAGACGAGCAGCAGCGACCCGAGAGCCACCACCGGCGCGGCCAGGTAGCGTCCCACCACCGGCAGGGCCCCGCCCAGGTCGCGGTTCGATGCCCACCACGACGTCAGGTACGCGCCGGCACCGACGCCGGCGAGGAACAGGTAGATGATCACGAGCCAGCCCCACGCGGTCTGGAGCGTGTTCTGGATCAGTTCCGGCATGGATGTCTCCTCGTGTCGTGTCAGGAGGCGTAGTAGACGCTCGGCCGCGTTCCCAGGTCGCTGCGCAGCGCCACGGCGTGACGCTCCGCTGCGGCCCGGTTGACGTCGCTGCCGGGGTCGTCGAGATCACCGAATACCCGGGCGTGGCCGATGCAGGTCTCGACGCACGCCGGCTCGAGCCCGTCGGCCACCCTCCCGATGCAGAAGGTGCACTTGGTCACCACGCCCGTCGTCGAGCTGTACTGGCGGGCGCCGTACGGGCAGGCGGCGATGCAATAGCGGCATCCGATGCACCGGCTGGCGTCGATCTGCACCGTGCCGGTCGCGCTGTCGCGGTAGGAGGCCCCGGTGGGGCACACGCTGACACACGGAGGGTTCTGGCACTGCATGCACTGCACCGGTAGCGTCGTCCGCTTCACCGCCGGGAAGGTGCCCGTCTCGTAGGTGAGCAGATAGACGCCGGACTGGTCGGGGGGCCGGTCGTACAGCGTCTGGCACGCCACCGTGCACGCCGAGCACTGGGCACACATCGTGAGGTCGATGAGCATGCCGTAGTGGGCCATGATCAGACCGCCTTTCGCACGGTCACCAGCACTTCTGACGCCGCGGTCGCACCCGAGTACGGGGCGGAGCGGATGGGCGCGAGCGCGGCGTCCGAGGCTCCCTTCCTGTACGCGAGGCGCTGAGCGCGCGAGACGTTGCCGAAGCCGTGCGCCATCCAGACGGCTTCGGGGATGATGCCTTCCGTCAGGTGGGCGCGCAGCCGGGCCGAGGCGACGTCGGAGCGGACCTCGGTCATGTCCCCTTCCGAGATGCCTCGCCGGCGGGCCTCGCTCGGGTGGATCCACAACTCGTTCTCGGGCATCAGGCGGTGGAGGTAGGCGAGGTTCGCCGTCATGGTGTTGGTGTGCATGGGCACGTGCCCGGTGATCAGGTGGAGCTTCGACCCCGCCGCCTGCACCAGAGGAGGCTCCCACACCGGCACGGTGGGGCCCCCGGCCTTGGCCATGAGAGAGGACGCGAGCTCTATCTTGCCGGAGGGGGTCTTGATCTTCGGCTTCTTGATGGCGGAGGCCGGCACGGGCACCTCGTGCTCGGCCAGGTCGGCGGACCTGAGGCCGAGCGGGGCCAGCAGGGCGTCGTTGTACTGCTCGACGGTGAAGCCGAAATAGCGGCCGAGGCCCATGGCCTGCGCCAGGCCCCGGACGATCTCGCCCCCGCTCTTGGTGTCGTGAAGTGGGGCGACGACGGGCTGGGGAAGGACGAGGTGCGTGCCGGCGACGTGAACCGGGTCCAGCCGCTCGAGGTAGGTGGACTCGGGCAGAACGTAATGCGCCGTCGTCCAAGCCGTGTCGCTCATCTGGTGGTCGATCACGACCACCAGATCCAGCTTGGAGAAGGCGCGGATGATGGCGTCGCCGTTGGGGTAGGAGCGGACGGGGTTGGTGTGGCTCACGATCACCGCGCTGATCGGGTAGGGAACGCCGCTCTCGATGACGTCGGGGATCACCTGCGCCCGGCCGAATCCCTTGGCCAGAGGCCACTCGGGTCCGCCGGCTCCGTCGAAGCGCGCGGTCCTCGACGGAGCGGGCGACGGCTGGAGCAGCGCGAGCTTCTTGTCCGCCGGCAACGGCGAGGGCGGGTTCAGTTTCAAGCCGCCCGGCGAACCGAGGTTGCCGAGCAGCGCGTTCAGACAGGCGGTGGCGCGCGTCAGCGCGACGCTGTTCCAGTACATGCCGCCCTGCGGGCCGTGCCAACCCGGCTCGACGAAGGCCGACGGCGCCTCGGCCGCGAGCTCCTCGGCGATCCGGGTGGTGGCGGATGCGCTCACGGCCGACTTCCCGGCGGCCCACGCGGGGGTGTAGCGCGCGACCGCCTGGGCCAGCTGGTCGAAGCCGACCGTGTCGGTGCGGATGCTCGAGGTGTACAGGCCTTTGCGGATGATCACGTTGATCATGGCCAGCACGACCGCGAGATCGGTGCCCGGCCGGACCGGCAGCCATTCATCGGCGACGGCGGCGAAGGCGCTCAGGCGCGGGTCGAACATCACCAGGCGAGCTCCTTCGTGGTGCGCCTGCACCAACGCCTGGACCTGCGGACTGGAGATGCCGTCGGTGATTCCCCGGCCGAAGGAGACGTAGTAGCGGGTGTTGCGGTAGTCGCCGCTCGGGAGGTCGCCGACCGTGGCGACCCACCCGACGTTGCGCGACGAGAAGCATGTGGGTGCGTGGGACGTCCAGTTCGGGGACCCGTATGCGTCCATGAGGCGGGTCTCCCAGCTGGCGTAGGGGTGCCCCGAGTGTGCGAGCAGGACGAGCGAGTGCGGCCCGTGCGTCGCGCTGATCGACTGGAGCTTGTCTCCGATCTCCGTGAAGGCCTGCTGCCACGAGACGGGCCGCAGCCGACCGGAAGCGTCGCGCTTGAGCGGCTGGCGGATCCGGTCGGCGTCGTAGGTCATCTGCAGACCCGCTTGCCCGCGGGCGCACAGCCGCCCCTGGCTGACCGGGTCGTCGGGGTTGCCGGTGATCCGGACGACCCTTCCCCCCCGGACGTGGGCGAGGATTCCGCAGTTCGTCGAGCACATCTGGCAGACGGAGGGAACCGCCCTGGTGGTCGCCGAGCCCGTCTCGGCCGCGGCAACGCCGGCCGCAGCCGCGTCGGGACCGGGCGCGAAGGGCTCCAGCCGGTAGGCGACGCCGGCCAGGGCGCCGGCCGCCGCGCCGCCGCCGATGAACTTGCGGCGGGTGACGCGCCGTGCCGCCAGGCGCGGGGTTGCGTCGTGCAGGTCAGTCATTGTCAGCGCCGCCTCCGTCGGGAAGCCGCACCGAGAGCACGACGCGACGCGGCCACCCGCATCACCCGATCGTCGGGCCCGACGATCGGGACTCCGTCTGCCCCCGCGCGGACGACCGGAATGCCGGATTCCGGCTCAATGGGTAGCGAAACCTCGGGAATTGTGTCAGTAAAGTCGACCATCGTCACCTCTTCGACAACTTCCCTATTAAGGTCGCTGCAGGATGCGCCTGGTCGAGGGCTCGATGGGCCTCACTGCAACAATCCGGCGTCATAATTGCAGAGACGTTGCGCGGGATCGCAGGGGCAAAAGTCCTTTTGACACCACCACGTATTACTCTTGATCCTGCCGACGACCGGGAGGTTACCGGGCGAGTGATGCGCGGACGACTCGACGGAGCCTCTGAAATATTAGTGGTCCCCTACGCAGGAGGATTCTTGCATCGGTTGAGGGTCCATCTGCTGTGCCTTTCGTCACCGACACGATCGCTTTACGGCGATTGTTCGTGCTGCCTCGGCAGCAGAGCCCATGGGCAGTCAACAGCCCGTCGGCAAGGCCGGGTGTCACCGTTTCCCGTCGTTGACCAGAAAGCCGGTCCGCTTGCGCCCATGGTCGCAGTCGTTCAGGATGGACGCCGTGGGTGAGGGAAAGATCCTCGTCGGCACCTGCTCGTGGGCGGACCGGACCCTCGTCAAGGAAACGGATTGGTACCCCAAGAGGTCGATGTCTGCGGAAGAGCGGCTGGCCTACTACTCTGCCCGGTTCCCGATCACCGAGGCAGACAGCACCTACTACTTTCCCCCCTCACCCCAGCTGACCAAGGCTTGGTCGGAGAGGACGCCGTCCACCTTCACCATGAACGTCAAGGCGTACTCGCTCTTGACCGGCCATCCGGCCAAGCCGAACTCCCTCTGGCCGGATTTGCGCCAGACCGTGAACCCCGAGTTCGCCGGCAGGCGCAACGTCTACCTTTCCCACCTTCCCCCCGACGCAGCGGGCGAGGTATGGAAGCGGTTCGGGTACGCCCTGCGGCCGCTGGCCGATGCCGGGAAGCTGGGCGCGGTGCTGATGCAGTACCCGGCGTGGTTCACCGCCAAGAAGGACAACCGCGCCGAGGTGGCAGCCATCCGCGAACGGTGGGATGACCTGCCGGTGTGCGTGGAGTTCCGCTCCCCGTCGTGGTTGGCGACCGCGGAGGACCGCGATCGGACCCTCGGCATGCTGCGGGACCTGCGGCTGGCCCTGGTGGTCGTGGACGCTCCCCCGGCGTCGGGCCTGCCGGCGGTGGACGAGGTCACGACCGCCGATCTGGCCGTCGTCCGCTTTCACGGCCGCAACGACGACACGTGGGCGAAGCAGACCCAGACGGCGGCCGAACGGTTCAAGTACCTCTACTCCGAACCGCAGCTGCGAAGCTGGGTTCCCAGGCTGCGCAGCCTCGCCGAGCGGGCGGAGCGGGTCCACGCCCTGATGAACAACTGCTATCAGGACTACGGGGTTCGCAACGCTGCCGACCTGGCCGGCCTCCTCGACGGGTGACCCGGGCGGCCGTGCGCCATCAATCGGCCGGTAGCCCGCTCCACTGGTGAATGACACAATGCCCGAATGGTCATCTTCCGCGTCGGCCGCCTCGCGGGCGTTCCTGCCTCCCTGCGTCCCGACCTCCTCGCCCAGCCCACGCGCACCGCCCTCGAGCGGGCCGGCCTGCTCGACGCTGTGGGGGTCGTCGAGATCGATCCGGCGGTATCCGACACCGCGGCGACGCAGCAGGAGTTCGGCCTCGAGGCGGACACGCTGGCCAACTGCGTGGTGGTCGGAGGCAAGCGGGAAGGCGTCGAGCGCCTCGCTGCCTGCGTAGTGCTCGCCACCACGCGGGCCGACGTCAACGGCTCGGTCAGGCGCCACCTCGACGTGCGCAAGGCGTCGTTTCTGCCGACCGACCGCGCCACGGCCCTCACGGGCATGGAGTACGGCGGCATCACCGCCATCGGGCTCCCGGCGGACTGGCCCGTGCTGGTCGACCCCGGCGTCGTCGCGGTCGACGTCGTCGTGATCGGGTCCGGCGTGCGCCGCTCCAAGATCCTGCTTCCCGGGGCGCTGCTGGCCGAACTCCCCGGCGCGCGTGTTCTCGACGGCCTCGGGGTCTGAGCGAAGCGCTCCAGGGG
>JAJYLA010000048.1 GCA_021788115.1 Actinomycetes bacterium
CGGCATCACGCCCCGCCCGCCGGCATCACGCCCCGCCCGCCGGCATCACGCCCCGCCCGCCGGCATCACGCCCCGCCCGCCGGCACCACCCCCCCGACCGTCAAGGAGCACCGTGACCACCACCTACGACCCGAGTCACCGGGCCTATTTCGACGAGGGCGACCTGCGCGCCGAGATCACACGGGTCTTCGACCTGTGCCACGGGTGCAGGCTGTGCCTGTCCCTGTGCCCGGCGTTTCCGACGATGTTCAACCTCATAGATGCCAAGGACGGCGACGTCGCGGCGCTGACCGTGGCCGAGCAGGACCGGGTCGTCGACGAGTGCTACCAGTGCAAGCTGTGCTACGTGAAGTGCCCCTACGTCCCGCCCCACGAGTGGCAGCTGGACTTCCCCCGCCTGATCCTGCGGGCGGAGGCGGTCAAGAACAAGACGTCGGGGACGCTCAGGGGCAAAATTGCCACGCAAGCCTTCGGGCGCACCGACCTCCTCGGCAAGGTGGGCACCGCCACCGCGCCGCTCACCAACGCCCTGATCGCCACACCCGGGTCGGCCGTGCGCAAGGTGATGGACAAGACGGTCGGCGTGGCGGCCGAGCGGCTGCTGCCGCCCTATGCCCGTACCCGCTTCAGCACCTGGTTCAAGAATCGCCGGAAGCGGGGCGAGGGGCGCCTGGGACGCGACGAGCAGGCGCGGGTGGCCGTCTTTTCCACCTGCCTCGTCGAGTACCAGAACCCGGCGGTCGGGCAGGACCTGGTAAAGGTCTACGAGCGCAACGGCGTGCGCTGCGACCCGGTCGACGGCGCAGGCTGCTGCGGCGCACCGTGGTTGCACAGCGGTGAGTTCGGACCGTTCCTCAAGCAGGCGGCCCGCAACGTCGCGGCCCTGGCCGGGGCGGTGCGTGCCGGCCACGACGTGGTCGTCCCCCAGCCCACCTGCGGCTACGTGCTCAAGCGCGACTACCCCGAATACCTCGGCACCGACGACGCCAGGCTGGTGGCCGAGCACACCTTCGACGCGGCCGAATACCTCTGGCGGCTCCACAAAGGCGAGGCGACGAGCATGGACACGGACTTCACGGGAGAGGTGCCCGAGTCCGTGGCCTACCATGCGCCCTGCCACCTGCAGGCCCAGAACATCGGCCTTCGAAGCCGGGATCTGCTCCGCCTCACCGGCGCGAAGGTCACCACGGTGCAGAAGTGCTCGGGTATCGACGGGACGTGGGGACTGCGCAGCGAGAACTACGAGCTGGCGCGCAAGGTCGCCGGCCCCCTGCGCGACGCCCTCCAGAGTGCCGACGCCGCCGTCGTCGCCGGCGACTGCCACCTGGCGAACGGCGCCATTCAGCAAGAGACCGGACGGCGGCCGCTGCACCCCTTGCAGGTGCTGGCCCGGGCGTACGGAATCCCCCCGGAGGAATGACCATGGGCAACGCCCCTCTCACCCTCGACGACATCGCGGACCTCCGCGCCTACGAGCGGCAACGACCCGATTTCCGGGCACACATCATCGACCTGAAGAAGCGCCGCCGGGTGGCGGTCGGCCCGGTCGTGAGCCTCGTGTTCGAGAACCGTGACACCATCCGCTTCCAGGTGCAGGAGATGGCCCGCGCGGAGCGGCTCATCAGCGACAGCGCCATCCAGACCGAGCTCGACACCTACAACCCGCTGATCCCCGCGGCGGGCCAGTTGCGCGCCACGCTCTTCATCGAGCTCACCTCCAGGGAGGAGATGGAACGCTGGCTACCCCGCCTCGTGGGAATCGAGCGCGACGTCGAGTTGCGAATCGGGGAGGGGGACGCCGCCGAGGTCGTCAAGGCCGACGTCGACCTCGCCCATGCCGCGCAGCTCACCCGGCAAGAGGTGACCGCGGCCGTCCACTACGTGGGCTTCTCGCTGACCGACGGTCAGGTTGCCCGCTTCGCGGACGAGCCGTCGGTGTGGCTGGCGGTGAACCACCCTCAGTACTCCGAGTCGACGCTTCTCCGCGAGGAGACCAAAAGAAGCCTTCTCGAGGACCTCTTAGGGTAGACAGACCCGATTCTGCTGGGACAGACTACGAGGCCGGGTCGAGGACGGCTCCCACCCGACCCTGGCCAGGCCGGTGAGTAGTTCAGCAGTGACGGGACGAGAAGGTAACGACGTGAAAGACCTGATGACGATGGCGTGGCGGCAGCGTGCAGCGTGTCGCGGGGTCGATCCGGACATCTTCTACCCCCTGACGGACGAAGGCGCCGAGGACGCCAAGGCCGTCTGCGCGCAGTGCGCCGTCCGGGAATCGTGCCTCGAATGGGCGCTGTCCAACCGGGAGCGGGACGGCGTGTGGGGGGGAGCGACCGAGCGGGAGCGCAGGCGGATCGTTCGCCGGCGCCGCCGCACCGCGTGAGCCCCCGCCCGACCCTGGACGACCTGGGCGGCTGGCCGGCCGTCCTGGCTCGCCTGGCCTCCGGCGCGGATCTGAGCACGCAGGAGGCGCGAGCCGCCCTCGCCGACGTGCTCGACGGCAACGCCACCTCTGCGCAGATCGCCGCGTTCGTCTTCGGTCTGCGCTGCAAGGGCGAATCGGTCGAGGAAATGACCGGCCTCGTGTCGGCCATGCTCGACGCAGCGGAGAAGGTCGTCGTGCCTGAAGAACTGGCCGGCCGCCTGGTCGACACGTGCGGCACGGGGGGAGACCGAAGCGGGACCATCAACGTGTCGACCATCGCGGCCCTCATCGTCGCCGGTGCCGGCGTGCCGGTGTGCAAGCACGGCGGGAGGGCGGCGTCGTCGCGCGCGGGCTCCGCGGACGTCCTCGAAGAGCTCGGCGTCGTGATCGACCTCAGCCCCGGGGGCGTGGCTCACTGCATCGACGAGGCGGGCATCGGGTTCTGTTTCGCGCCTCGTTTCCACCCGGCCATGCGCCATGCTGCCCCGGTCCGCCGGGAGCTGGGTGTGGCGACCGCGTTCAACTTCCTCGGCCCGCTGGCGAACCCCGCCCGCGTCCGCCGTCAGGTCGTCGGCGTCGGGGACAACACGATGGCCCCGAAGATGGCGAGCGTGCTGGCGGCCGGGGGTGCTGCGCACGTTCTGGTCGTCCACGGTGCCGACGCCCTCGACGAGCTGTCCACCACGGGTCCCTCCACCCTCTACGAGTGGCGGTCGGTCGAGGCCGGCGGGAGTGGCCTGCCGGTCGAGGCGCAGACGGTGGACCCCGCCGCGTTGGGGCTGGCGCCGGCACGCGTCGAGGATCTCCGCGGCGGCGACGCGGCCGCCAACGCCAGGTTCGCGCGCAGCGTGCTCTCGGGAGCGCCGGGGCCGCACCGCGACATCGTGCTGTTGAACGCCGCCGCAGGACTGGTCGTCGGCGGGGCGTCCGACAGCCTCGAAGCGGGGCTTGTCCTGGCGGCGGAGTCGCTCGACGAAGGGAAGGCGGAGCTGGCGCTCGAGCGCCTGGTCGCCGCCTCCCGCGACGCCTCCTGAGCGGCACTGCCGCGCCGGTGCTCCGGGTGAGCGCGGTTGGACCGGCTCGGCCCCGGGGGTGGCGAGGGCTACTGCTCAGGGGTGCCGAGCTCCCAGATCGCCTCCAGATCCCGGCGGCTGTAGGCCTGGAACGCGATGAGGGTGCGGGTGTCGAGCACACCCGGCAGCTGGCCGATCCCGCGGGTGACGACATCCGCGAGGTCGTCGTGGCGCCGCACCCGGACCACGGCGATGAGGTCGGCCTGGCCCGCGACGGAGTACACCTCGGCCACGCCGTCGAGGCCGGCCAGCTCCGTCGCAAGGTCGGCCACCCGTGCGGGGGAGGCGTCGATGAGAACGAACGCGTGGACCATTGGGCCGAGGCTATCTGCCGGCGCTTCACCGGTCGTGGACGCACCGGACGGAACCGGCGTCGCGCCCCACCGGCGCCGCGCCGGTGTCCGGGCGGGATGCGGCGCGTAGGGCGCCGGCCGCCGCGGGCCGTGTGAGCGTCTCACCCCGCTGAAATGATCCCCGCATGGATTGCCTCACGATCAGCTGCGACGACTGCTGCATGCGATTCACGCCGGCGTGCGACGGTTGCGTCGTGAGCTTCATCATCGGCGGGGACCCCGAGCACACCGTGGTGATCGACGCGGGGGAGGAGCAGGTGATCAGGATGCTGGGTCGCTCAGGGCTCGTGCCGCCGCTGCGTCACCGGCGCCGCCCGGCGCCCTTCGGTGCGGCACGCACCTCCGTCTGACGGTACGGAGCATCAGCCCGGGCGTCGTCGCCGTCGCCGGGACCACGGGGGAGCGAGATCAAGCTGGTAGCTTGCCGCCCGAGGCCCGATGTCCGGGCCGCGCCGGGAGCGTCTGTGCGGATGCCTGGGACACAGCGGATGCCTGCAACACAGGGAATCGGGGATGCGTCGGTGAGCAGGATGGCCCGCCTCGCGGAGGAGTTGCGCCGCGTGGGGCTGGAGGCGGGGCTCGACGCCGCGGGGATCTGCGACGCGCGCCCCTTCGAGGAGACCCGACGTGCGCTCGACGAGCGCAAGGCCGGGCATCTCTCGGCGGACATGCAGTTCACCTACCGCAACCCGCGGAGATCCACCGATCCGCGCGCGACCCTGCCGGACGCCCGGGCGCTGGTGGTGGGTGCGCGCCGCTACGTGCGCCAGTCGCCGCCATCCGGCGCCGGCGTGGCCGGTGCAGAGCAGCCGGCCGGACGCGTCGCCCGCTACTCGTGGACCGACCACTACGCGCCGCTGCGGGAAGCCCTGGGCGCCGTGGCGCGGCGCCTCGCGGACCGGGGATGGTCCGCGAGGGTCGTGGCCGACGACAACGCGTTGGTGGACCGCGCCGCTGCCGTGCGGGCCGGGCTCGGGTGGTACGGGAAGAACAGCAACGTGCTGTTGCATGACCAGGGCTCGTGGTTCGTGCTCGGGTCGGTCGTCACCGATGCACCCCTGGCCTCCCACGTCCGGCCCGATGAGGCGACGGGGTGCGGTTCTTGCCGGCGCTGCCTGGACGCCTGTCCGACCGGGGCGCTCGTCGCGCCGGGGGTGCTGGACGCCCGGCGATGCCTGGCGTGGCTGCTCCAGGCGGAAGGCAGCTTCCCCGCGGAGTTCCGCGAGGCGCTGGGCGACCGGCTCTACGGGTGCGACGATTGCCAGGAGGTGTGCCCGGTCAACCGTCTGGCGGTGCGCCGCGATCCACCTGCCGCGGCCGGCGCCGGCGCTCAGGCGACCGAGGACATCCTCGAGCTCCTCGAAGAGGACGACGAGCAGATCCTGGCGAAGGTCGGTCGCTGGTACATCCCGAAGCGTCAGCCCCGTTACGTGCGCCGCAACGCCCTGATCGTGCTCGGCAACACCGCCGACCCGGCCGCGCCGGGGGTCCGGGCCGCGCTGCGGCGCTCGCTCGACGACCGGGACCCTCTCGTGCGGTCGCACGCGGTCTGGGCTGCAGGGCGGCTGGGCCTGGAGGACCTGACGGCCCACCTGGAGCAGGATCGGGACCCGGTGGTCCGGGCCGAACTGCAGGCGCTACGACGCCCCGCCGCCGGTCTCGCCGGCGCCGGCCCCAGCCGCCGGCCGTGACCCGCCACCTGCTCGTCACCAACGACTTCCCCCCCAAGATCGGGGGCATCCAGTCGTACCTGTGGGAGTTGTGGCGCCGGCTGCCACCCGAGGACGTGACGGTGTTCACCACGCCGCACCCGGACGCGGCGCGCTTCGACGCAGGGCAGCCGTTCCGGATCGTGCGGTCCCGCGACCGGGTGCTCCTGCCGACGCCGCTGGTCAGCCGGCGGGTGCGGCACCTGGCGGACGAGGTGGGGGCGAAGGCGGTCGTCATCGACCCGGCGGTGCCGCTGGGCATGATCGGGCCAGGGCTCGGACTGCCTTACGCCGCGGTGCTTCACGGTGCCGAGGTGACGGTCCCCGGCCGGCTTCCCGTCGCCCGCTCGATGCTGGCACGGGTTCTGCACGGGGCGTCGCTGCTGATCGCCGCCGGCCGCTATGCGGAAGCCGAAGCCCGCCAGGCGGCCGACGGCCGGGTGCCGCCGGTGGTGCTGGTCCCGCCCGGCGTGGACGTCGACCGGTTCCTTCCGCTCCAGCCCATAGAGCGGGCCAGCACCCGGGCTCGTCTGGGGCTGCCGGTCGCCGGGCCCCTGGTTCTCAGCCTGAGCAGGCTCGTGCCGCGCAAGGGCATGGACACCCTCATCGAGGCCGCTGCCCGAATCGAGCGCTCCGGGCGCCATCCCGGCCTGGTGGTCGCCATCGCCGGCGACGGGCGCGACCGCCAGCGCCTGGACCGCCTCATCCACAAGCTCGACGCCCCGGTGCGCCTGCTCGGGCGCGTGTCGGATCCCGACCTCCCGGGGCTCTATGCCTGCGCCGACGTCTTCGCCCTGTGCTGCAGGTCCCGCTGGGGGGGGCTCGAGCAGGAGGGGTTCGGCATCGTCTTCCTCGAGGCGGCGGCGTCGGGGGTGCCGTCGGTCGCCGGCGACAGCGGGGGATCCGCCGAGGCGGTCGTCGACGGGGAGACGGGTTTCGTGGTGGCCGACCCCACCGACGCCGCAGCGGTCGCCGACGCCCTCGACCGGCTCCTGTCCGATCCGGACCTCGCCAGCCGTCAGGGGCAGGCGGCACGCGAGCGGGCCGAGGGCACCTTCGCCTACGACCTGCTCGCCGCCCGCCTCGCAGCGGCGCTCGACGATCTACCCGCTCTGCAGCCGGGTCGCCCGAGTCCCCGACGGCGGGTGAAGTGACAGGGTCAAGGTGACCTCGGCGACTACCGTCTGGCGGGGCGACACGTAGCGAGGAGGTCCGCAAAAGTGGAGGAGCAGGTCACCGAGCACATGGTCATCGGCGGCACGCCGGCGCACTGCTACGAGGTGCTCACGTCGTTCGAGCTGTACCCCGAGTGGGCGGCGGACATCAAGTCGGTAACGATCGACGAGCGCGACGCCGAGGGCCGGGCGAGGATCGTGACCTTCCGGGCCGCGGCGTTCGGGCGGAGCACCTCCTACACGCTGCACTACGACTACAGCCGGGCCCCGGCCGAGCTGTCGTGGGTGCAGGTCGCCGGCGACATCACCCGGCGCCTGGACGGGTCCTACGAGATGGAGGCCACCGGGGACGGGGCCACCGAGATCACCTACCGCCTCGTCGTCGACCTGAAGGTGCCGCTGCCGGGCTTCGTCAAGCGGAGGGCCGAGTGGCGGATCATGGGCACGGCGCTGGGGGAGCTCAAGGCTCGCGTCGAGAGCACTCCGGTCACGTAGGGGCCCGGCCACGCTGGTCCGTCTCGACGATCCCGGCGACGCGCGGCTCCGGGCGTACACAGATCTCAAAGACGCCGCCTTGCGCCGGCGGATCGACTCCGAACTCGGGGTTTTCGTCGTCGAGGGCGCCCGGTCGGTGCGGCGGTTGATGGCGTCGAGCTGGGCGGTACGGTCGGTGCTGCTGCGCCCGGAGCGGATCGAGGCGATGTCGGACGTGGTCGCGTCCGCGGACGACCGGGGCGTGCCCGTGTATGTCGCCCCGGCGGAGGTCTACGACCGCGTCGCCGGCTTTCCGGTGCACCGCGGTGTCCTCGCCCTCGGGGAGCGACGACCCGACCCCGCGCCGGCCGACCTGCTGGCCGGCGGCGACCTCGTCGTGGTCGCGGAGGGCCTCAACGACCACGAGAACCTCGGCGCCCTGTTCCGCAACGCGGCGGCCTTCGGTGCGTCGGCCTTGCTCTTGGACCCGACCTGCTGCGATCCCCTCTACCGCCGCTGCGTACGGGTGTCGGTCGGCCACGTTCTCACCGTCCCGTTCGCGCGGCTCGCGCCGTGGCCGGCATCCCTTGCCCTTCTCGCAGATGCCGGCTTCCTCGTCGTCGCCCTCGATCCGTCGGCGCCCCACACGCTGGCCTCGCTCGAGGAGGCCCGGCGTGGCAGGGTCGCCCTCCTGCTGGGGGCGGAGGGGCCGGGCCTCACCCCCGGAGCGCGCGGCGCCGCGTCCGCGAGGGCGCGGATCCCCATGGCGGGCGGGGTGGACTCCCTCAACGTCGCCACCGCGGCGGCCGTCGCCCTCCACGAGCTGCGTTGGCGGTGACGCCCGCTCCGACCCCTTATGGTGGGGATGCATGAGCGACATCGAGTTCCGGGACGCGGTGGCCGTGGTGACCGGGGGTGCCGGGGGCATCGGCCGGGCGCTGGGCGCCCGGCTCTCCGCGGAGGGAGCTCGGGTCGCCCTCGTCGACCTCGACGAGGCCGCCGCCGCTGCCGCGGCTGCGGAGACCGGCGCCGCGGTCGGCCTCGGCGCCGACGTGGGGGACGAGACGTCGCTCCGGGCGATGATCGACCGTGTCGAGGGAGATCTCGGCACCATCGACATCTACTGTTCCAACGCCGGCGTCGCGACGGGAGGCGGCCTCGGCGAGGACGGCGACTGGGAAGTGAGCTGGCGGGTTCACGCCCTGGCACACGTCCACGCGGCGCGGGTGCTGATGCCGGGCATGGCGGCGCGCGGCTCCGGAGTCTTCGTCGTGACCGCCTCCGCGGCCGGCCTCCTGATGCTGATGCAGTCGGCTCCCTACACCGTCACCAAGCACGCGGCGGTCGCCATCGCCGAATGGCTCGCCGTCCGCCACGGTGGCAGCGGCGTGCAGGTCCACTGTCTTTGCCCGCAGGGGGTGCGCACACCGATGCTGGAGGGGGACAGCGGGGGCCGGTCCGAGGTCGGCTCCAGTGGGCGGATCCTCGAGCCGGATCAGGTCGCCGGCGAGGTGATCGTCGCCATCCGCGAGAACCGCTTCCTCGTGCTGCCCCACCCGGAGGTTCACGACTACGAGACCGCCAAGGTCGCCGACCGGGACCGCTGGCTGGGTGGCATGCGGCGGCTCCTGTCGAGGCTCGGTCAGTAGGCGCACGATGAGCGCCGGGGCGGCCGGGGGCCCGGTGATCGGCGTCGACGTGGGCGGCACCAAGCTCCTGCCGCTGCGTCTCGAGCCCGACGGGTCGATCGTGGCCGGAGCGGCACGGCCGAGTCCTCGCGCCGGCGCAGACCTGGTGTCGGAGATCGTGGCGTCGGTCGAGGCCCTCACCGTCGCCCCCGGCGCCGGCGCGCCTGCCGCGCTCGGCGTCGGGGTGCCGGCTCTCGTCGACGCCGGCGGGGTGGTGCGCTTCTCGGCGCACCTGGGCGGCGTCGTCGGCACGGCGCTGCGCGACGAGCTGGAAGCCGCCCTGCCGGGCACCGCGGTGTGGGTGGGCAACGACGCCACCGCCGCGTGCTGGGCCGAGCACCAGAGGGGCGCCGCACGCGGCTGCCAGGACGTGCTGCTGATCACCCTCGGCACCGGTATCGGGGCGGGCTTCGTCTCCGGGGGCCGTCTCCTCGAGGGGGCCCACGGCTACGCCGGCGAGGTCGGCCATATGGTGATCGACCCGACCGGTCCCCACTGCTCGTGCGGCAAGAGGGGTTGCTGGGAGCGGTACGCGTCGGGGAGTGGTCTCGGGGTGCTGGGCCGAGAGATGGCCATGGCCGGCCTGGCGCCGCGCCTGGTCGAGCTGGCGGGCGGCGACCCCGAAGCCGTCCGCGGCGAGCACGTCACGCGGGCCGCCGGGGAGGGGGACCCCGCCGCGATCGAGACCATGGGCCGCTTGGCCGGGTGGCTCGCCCTCGGGCTGTCCAACCTGGTGAACGCCCTCGACCCGGAGGTGATCGTCGTGGGCGGCGGCCTGGCGGAGGCGGGCGACGTGCTGATCCGCCCCACGCGCGAGGCGTTCGACGCCCTGGTGGAGGCGCGCTCGGAACGGGCCGGGCTGCGCGTCGAGCTGGCCACCCTGGGCCACCGGGCCGGGGCGGTCGGGGCGGGACTGCTCGCTGAGCGGCGCCTGGCAGCCCCGGCCAGCTAGCGGCCCCGGCTGCCCGACAGGTGGGCCTCCCGCGCCGTCCGGTAGTGTCGCCCCGTGGAATTTCGCAGGATCAACGGGCTCCCACCGTACGTGTTCGCGATCATCAACGACCTCCGCGACCAGGCGCGCCGCTCGGGGCGCGACGTCGTGGACATGGGGTTCGGCAACCCCGACATTCCCAGCCCGGACGTCGCCGTGGAGAAGCTCGCCGAGGCGGTGCACAACCCTCGCAACCACCGGTACTCGGCGTCGCGGGGCATACCGAAGCTGCGGCTGGCGATCGCCAACCTGTACCTGCGGCGCTTCGGCGTCGAGATCGACCCCGACTCTGAGGTGGTGACGACCATCGGGGCCAAGGAGGGGTTGTCCCACCTGATGTGGACCCTGGTCGGGCCCGGGGACACGGCGCTCGTGCCGACCCCGAGCTACCCGATCCACATCTACGCCCCTCTTTTTGCCGGTGCAGACGTGCACCAGGTGCGCCTCGGTCCGGACCAGGACTTCTTCGCCAACCTGATGGCGAGCTGGGAGGCGACCTGGCCGCGTCCGCGGGTGATCGTCTTCTCCTTCCCCCACAACCCCACGACCGAGTGCGTGGACCTGGCGTGGATGACCAGGCTCGTCGAGTTCGCACGGGAGCGCGGCGTCGTGCTCGTGCACGACTTCGCCTACTCCGACACCGCCTTCGACGGCTACCAGCCGCCGTCTGTCCTGCAGGTCCCCGGCGCGAAGGACGTGGCGGTCGAGCTGTACACGCTCACCAAGAGCTTCTCGATGGCAGGCTGGCGGGTGGCTTTCCTGGTCGGCAACAGCGAGATGGTCAGCGCCTTGACGAAGCTGAAGAGCTACCTCGACTACGGGACCTTCCAGCCGATCCAGATCGCGTCGATCGTGGCCCTCAACGAGGCCCCTGACTACCCGAAGGAAGTCAACGACATCTACCAGTCGCGTCGCAACGCCCTCTGCAGCGGCCTGGAGCGAATCGGCTGGCACGTCGAGCCTCCGCGGGGGACGATGTTCGTGTGGGCGCCGATCCCCGAGCCGTACCGGGAGATGGGCTCGCTCGAGTTCGCCAAGTACCTGGTGACCGAGGCCGAGGTCGCCACCTCGCCGGGGGTCGGTTTCGGCCCCGGCGGAGAGGGTTTCGTCCGCTTCGCCCTGATCGAAAACGAGCAGCGGGTGCAGCAGGCGGTCCGCAACCTTCGCCGGGCACTCACCAAGCTCGGCTGAGCGCCCGCCGGCCAGGCCGTCCCGGGAGCGGGGCGCGGGCGGGTCGCGTAGTTTGCCTCCATGGCGTATTGGGTGCTCAAGATCGCGCTCACGCCGATCCTGCGCGCCCTCTTCCGCGTGCACGCGGAGGGGACCTTCCACCTGCCCCGGCGCGGCCCGGTGATCCTGGCGTCCAACCACCAGTCCTTCATCGACAGCGTCTTCCTGCCCCTCGTCGTCCCCCGGCGGGTGACCTTCGTCGCCAAGGCCGAGTACTTCGAGAGCTGGAGGACGGCGTGGTTCTTCCGCGCCGTCGGCATGATCCCCCTCAAGCGCGTCGGCGGCTCGGCGTCGGAGCGGGCGCTCGCAGCGGCCCGGGAGGTCCTCGAGGGCGGCGGGGTCCTCGGGATATACCCGGAGGGGACCCGCTCGCCCGACGGGCGCCTCTACCGGGGTCACACGGGCGTGGCACGCCTCGCCCTGCAGTGCGACGCCCCGGTCGTCCCGGTGGCGCAGTTCGGCACGAGCGCCGTGCAGCCGATCGGCGCCATGATCCCCAGGCCCTTCCGGCGCGTGCGGGTGGTGATGGGCAGCCCCCTGCGGTGGGACCCCGCCGGCGGCGGCGATCAGCGCGGCTACACCGACAGGATCATGGCTTCCATCCAGGCCCTGTCAGGTCAGGAGGCTGTCTCCGCCTACGCTGCGCGCGACAGGGGGATGTTCTCCGCGCCGGGGTCCGAGGCCGAACCCCTCGTGACCGGGTCGTGAGCGGGACTGTTCAACCCGCAGCCCCGAACAGGAAACAGACGGTTCACGCTCGGCGAGTAGCCTCTGCTCGTGGCCCTCTTCGCCGTGCGCGTCTGGGTCCCGGACCGCCCCGGGGCCCTCGGTCTGGTCGCGAGCAGGATCGGCGCGGTGCGCGGCGACCTGGTCGGGATCGACATCCTCGAGCGCGGCGGCGGGCGCGCCATCGACGAGCTCGTCGTCGACCTCCCCGACGAGTCCCTCGTGGGGCTGCTCCTCTCGGAGATGTCCGAGGTGGACGGCGTCGACGTCGAGGACGTCCGGCCGGCGCCGGGGGGCGTCGTCGATCCCCGGCTCGACGCTCTGGAGACGGCGGCGTCGCTCCTGACGCGCACCTCGGTCGGCCCGCTTCTGGAGCACCTGGCGCGCAGCAGCCTGAGGGACTTCGGAAGCGACTGGGCGGCCATAGTGCAGCCCGCCGGCCCCGACCGCCTGCCCGACCACGTGGTGGCCGACCACGTCGTGGCGGTCGGCGCCGCGCCTGCCGCCCCCTGGATCGGCGCCTTCCTCGCGGGGAGCCGGGCGTCGGTCGGCCCGCACGGGCGCGACACCGGGCCCGACGACATCGCCTGGGCTGACCTCGACGCCGCCGGGCTGGTGCTCGTGCTCGGGCGCGACGGCAGGCCCTTCCGGGCACGCGAGAGACGCCAGCTCGCCGTGCTCACCCGCATCGCCGACCGCCGGTGGGCCGAGCTCGTCGCCCGCCCCAGCCGCCGGATGCACCCCAGCCGCGCCGGCTGAGCGAGCTTCTCTCAGGTCAAAGACCCAGCCGCGCGTGCCGGACCCGCTCCACGGAGATCTGGTCGCCTTCGAAGTCGACGTTGCTCGCAGCGCCGCGGCCGAACATCATCAACACGAGCTCACCGGGCGCGCCCCGCACCGTCACACGCGGGCCGCCGGTCTTCACCGTCGCCGTGCCGAAGCCGGGGGCGTCGAGGCTCAGCCCGGTCGGGGATTTGCGGCCGAGGAGCCGGCCTGTGCGTTTGAGCCGCGCCCACAGCACCGCCTCCATTCCCGGCTCGAGGTCGCGGGCCTCCCACCCTTCCGCCGCGCGGCGGACGTCTTCGTGGTGCACGAAGAACTCGACGGTGTTGACGATCTCGTCGAGGGGCCGCAGCCACGGCGGCGGGCCGCCGCGGACGCGGGCGACCAGGTCCTCCCATCGTCCCTTGTCGCGGGTGGCGCGCTGGACCCGCTCGGTGTACGCCGCGAGGGGGGGCAGGGCCATGCCCGGAGCCGCGTCCGGCCGGCGTTCACGGATGACCAGATGGGCGGCCAGATCCGCGGCGGTCCAGCCCTCGCACAGCGTCGGCGCCCCCGGGCCCACGTGCAGGAACAGGTCGCAGAGGGCATGTCGTTCGTGCTGGGCGAAGTGCGTCACGGCCCGATCCTAAGGCCCTGCCGGCCGTCCGCACAGCGGGTCCGCCGACGCTGCGACCGTTGAAGGTTCCCCGGCGCGGCCCCCTGTCGAAGGGGCGGGGACGAGGGGGCCTGCGCCAGGGTTATAGACCGCCGAGGGGGCAGCTTCGGCGGCACTGCGGAGACTCTACCCGCCGGCGCCGCGTTCAAACAGTCAGACGGGTGTTTTTTTCCGTGTCCGGCCGGCCGGTCGCGGATCTGTGGAAAAGTTTGACCATTGTCCCGATGATGTCCACAGGATCGCGCCCTGTCGGTCCACAGCCCCCGCCTCCTAACCTCCCACCGTCGCTCGGGTCGCCTCGGTGCAAACATTCGCGAGCGCGGTTCTACCAGCACTTTTCGCAGCGCGCCACTGTTGACACAGATGGAACTACGGTGGTGTAATTCAATCTCCATCTTGTGGTTCGCCGGGCCGAGCAGGCTGTGCGACCACAACAGGTTGTGCTAATGGAGTGTCGTCTGAGGAGGTAGGGCGCGATGGCTATAGCCCCTGAGAGGATGGGCATCGGCATACGGCGGCACTTCACCGCGCCGGGCGAGCATCCCTACGAGAGCGTGGTCTGGGAGCGGCGCGCCGCGCGGATCGTGAACTTCGCTACCGGCGCCGTCGCCTTCGAGCAGCCCGGGGTGGAGGTGCCGGCGGGGTGGAGCTTCAACGCCACCAACATCCTCGCCCAGAAGTACTTCCGGGGCACCCTGGGCGGAGCGGAGCGGGAGTCGTCGCTGCGCCAGGTCGTCGACCGCGTCGTGGACACCCTCGCCGCCTGGGGATCCAAGGACGGCTACTTCGTCGACGACGAGGAGGCCGACGCGTTCGCCGACGAGCTCAAGTACCTGGTCATCCACCAGAGGGCGGCGTTCAACTCGCCGGTGTGGTTCAACATCGGAGTCGCCGGCGTGCCCCAGCAGGGCTCCGCCTGCTTCATCCTCTCGGTCGAGGACTCGATGGACTCGATCCTCAACTGGTACCGGGAGGAGGGCGTCATCTTCAAGGGCGGCTCGGGGGCCGGCGTCAACCTGTCGAAGATCCGCTCCTCCCGCGAGGGCCTCACCGGCGGCGGCACCGCGTCGGGCCCGGTCAGCTTCATGCGCGGCGCCGACGCCTCGGCCGGCACGATCAAGAGCGGGGGCAAGACCCGCCGCGCCGCCAAGATGGTCATCCTCAACGCCGACCACCCCGACATCGAGGACTTCATCTGGTGCAAGGCCATCGAGGAGCGCAAGGCGCGCGCCCTGCGCGACGCCGGCTTCGACATGGACCTCGACGGCAAGGACAGCTATTCGGTCCAGTACCAGAACGCCAACAACTCGGTGCGGATCACCGACGAGTTCATGCACGCCGTCCTCGACGACGGCGACTGGGACCTGCGCGCCGTCACCGACGGCGAGGTCCTCCAGACCGTGCGCGCCCGCGACCTCTTCCGCCAGATCGCCAAGGCGGCGTGGGAGTGCGCCGACCCCGGCCTCCAGTTCGACACGACCATCAACCGCTGGCACACCGCCCCCAACACCGGCAGGATCAACGGCAGCAACCCCTGCTCGGAGTACATGCATCTCGACAACTCGGCCTGCAATCTCGCCAGCCTCAACCTCCTGACGTTCCTGCAGCCCGACGGGACCTTCGACGTGGACGGGTTCAAGGCCGCGACCGAGGTCGTGTTCACCGCCCAGGAGATCATCGTCGGCAACGCCGACTACCCGACCGAGAAGATCGCCGAGAACTCCCGCCGCTTCCGTCAGCTCGGCATCGGCTACGCCAACCTCGGGGCGCTGCTCATGGCGCAGGGCCTGCCCTACGACTCTGACGCCGGCCGGGCGTGGGCAGCGGCCGTCACCGCTCTCTTGACCGGGCATTCCTACGCCACCTCGGCCCGCACAGCCGCCCGCATGGGTCCCTTCGCCGGCTACCACGAGAACCGCGAGGCCATGCTCGGCGTCCTGCGTATGCACCGCGACGCCGCCGCGCGGATCGACGAGGAGCTCGTGCCGCCCGAGCTCCTCTCGGCCGCCCAGGAGTCGTGGGACATGGCCGTCGAGACGGCTGAGCAGTACGGGGTTCGCAACTCCCAGGCCAGCGTCCTCGCCCCGACGGGCACCATCGGCTTGATGATGGACTGCGACACCACCGGCATCGAGCCCGACCTCGGCCTGGTCAAGACCAAGAAGCTCGTCGGGGGCGGCACCATGTCGATCGTCAACCAGACGGTCCCACGAGCGCTCGCCCGCCTCGGCTACAGCCGCAGGGAGGCGGACGAGATCGTCGCCTACATCGACGAGCACAAGTCGATCCTGGGAGCATCCCACCTGTCCGCGGAGCACCTCCCGGTCTTTGCCTGCTCCATGGGGGACAACACCATCCACTACCGCGGGCACATCCAGATGATGGGGGCCGTCCAGCCGTTCATCAGCGGGTCGATCTCCAAGACGGTCAACATGCCCGAGGAGGCCACCGTCGAGGACGTGGAGCAGCTGCACATCGAGGCGTGGCAGCTCGGGCTCAAGGCGGTCGCCATCTACCGCGACAACTGCAAGGTGGCGCAGCCGCTGGCCACCGCCAAGCGGGTCCTCGCCGAGGGGGGGGCGTCCCCCGCCGAGGTCCACGACGCGGAGCTGGCGCTGAAGGTCGCCGAGCTCGAGAGGGCCCTCGAGCGGCAGACGACCGTCGTGGTCAAGCAGCCGATCCGCGAGCGCCTGCCCCGCAAACGCCGGTCGAACACGTTCGCCTTCCGGGTGGCCGACTGCGACGGC
The DNA here is from genome assembly GCA_021788115.1 of Actinomycetes bacterium. Taxonomy (GTDB): domain Bacteria; phylum Actinomycetota; class Acidimicrobiia; order Acidimicrobiales; family Palsa-688; genus JAJYLA01. Next base: position 16,030 of record JAJYLA010000048.1, read on the forward strand.
TACGTGACGGTGGGGGAGTACGCCGACGGGCGGCCCGGCGAGGTGTTCATGAAGGTCGCCAAGCAGGGATCGACCCTCGCCGGCATCATGGACGCCTTCGCGATCGCGGTGAGCCTCGGGTTGCAGCACGGGGTGCCGCTGGCCACGTTCGTCCGCAAGTACACCAACGTCCGTTTCGAGCCCGCGGGCATCACCGACGACCCGGAGATCCGCATCGCCCAGTCGCTCGTCGACTACATCTTCCGCCGGCTGGCGGTCGACTACCTCCCCTACGAGGAGCGGGCGGAGCTCGGCGTTCTCACCACGTCGGAACGCACGCAGCTGACGCTCCCCGGCATCGACGAGCTGGTCACCCCCAGCAGCCCTCTCGACGCCGGCCCCGCGCTCGACGAGGCCTCCTTGCCGCCGCCCGGGGCCCGGCCGCCCGCGGTCCGGCCGCCTGCCGTCAGGCCGCCTGCCGTCGCCTCGGACGCTCCTTACTGCTTCCAGTGCGGCGTGCAGATGCAGCGGGCCGGCTCGTGCTTCGCGTGCCCCTCGTGCGGCAGCACGAGCGGATGCTCGTAGTGTGCAGCCGCGCCAGGTGACATGGCTCTTCCGCCGCAAGTGACACGAATCCCCGCGAGTGGTGAGGTGTGTATTCCGCGGGGAGTGCCTGCCCGGCGCTAACAGAAGTAAGCGCGGTCCCCGGCTTCGCCCTTGCGCCGTGGGGGGCTGCTGGGCGCCGCCCGGATGACGACGGCGGCCGCGGCCGCAACTCGGGCCAGCCGCACTGCCCGTGGCTGCGCGTGCGGCTGATCTCTGTGCTAGCCCGAACCGCTGCTGGGGCGAGGCTCATCACGGCGGGAGCGGCCTAACCGACGCGTCCAGGTCTCTGACCTGCCAGCGGCTGGACCCGGCCCGGCGGTCCGCCGACTGCGGTAGCGCCGCAGCGCGACGAGGCACCAGACCGCTTCGACGACACCGAATGGCCAGGCCCCCGATGCGAAGCCGTAGCTCGACGACAGGGCGCAGCCGAGGGCGAACGCGGCCACGTAGCGGCGATGGCGGCCCTCCAGGGCGTACATGGCCATCATGAAGACCAAGACCACGACGCCGTAGACGGTGATGGCGCTCACGGCCTCCAGTTTCGCCTGCGCCCACCGGCTGTCGGTTGATGCTGGGCGCCTGATTCAGTGTGCGGCCGCCCAGGCCGCGTGGACGGCCGGAAGCAGCCCGGGCGATGTAAGGCGACACGGCAGAGACTCTGCGCTTTCCGCCGGGGGAGGCATTCGACCACCGCCCACCAGCTGCCACGCCGGCGTGGCTCGTAGCGCCGCCCGGCCCGCGGGGCTTCGACCGGGGCCGCCGCCTCGGCCGCCAGGGTCACGGCCGGATGCACGTGCCCGTCGTGCTTGCAGGTCAGGGTGTGACTCACCGCACCAACCATAACCTCATTCGCATCATCGTTTGACTATCATGAGTGTTGTGGCCGGTGCTGCGCCAGTCAAACACCCGTCCAACTCGACCGAGCTGCCCAGCGAGGACCAGGTGAAGGCGGCAGTCACGTCGTTCTCGATGCTGGCCGAGCCGACCCGGCTGCGCCTCCTGTGGCTGGTCTCCGCCGAAGAGCTCGACGTGTCCACCTTGGCCGCCCGCCTCGAAGCCACCGTGTCGCTCGTGTCCGCCCATCTGGCCAAGCTCCGGCTGGCTGGCCTGGTCGACACCCGCAAGGCTGGCCGCCACGTCCTCTACCGGGCCCGCGACGTGCACGTTCGTTCCCTCATCGCGGAGGCTCTGTTCCACGCCGACCATCAGGTGAGTGGCATCGCCGACCATGACTGACGACGGCGCCGCCCTCGCCTCGGGCCAGGGCGAGTCGCTGTGACCAGGGCTGGACGCCTGTGGGTGGTGCTGGGGTCGAACCTGGCCTCGGTGGTGATGCTTCTGGCCATAGGGTTCGCAGCGGGGTCGCTAGGAGTGTGGGCGGCCGGGGCTGCAATCCCTGGCGGCGACATCGACAGCGAACGATGACGACGACCCGGCCGGGCTGAGCGTGTGGGCCGTCCTGCTCGACGCCCACATCCGTGCGAAGGTGGCGGCGTGACCGGCCAGCTCGACCCGACCGAGACGACCCGCCTTGTCAGCACCGGCCGGCGGCTCGAGATGGCCACGCTGGGCTGGAACATCGTCGGCATCGTGGTCCTCGCCGTCGCCGCCGTATCGGCCCGCTCGGTCGCCCTCGCCGGGTTCGGACTCGACAGCCTCATCGAGATCGGCGCCTCCACGGTCGTTCTGTGGGAGCTCGCAGACGCCCACCAGCGTCGCCAGCACGCCGCCCTGCACCTCATCGGCTGGGCCTTCACCGCCCTCGCCGTCTACCTGGCCGTCCAGTCCAGCATCGTGCTTGCCGTCGGCTACCGCCCGCACCACAGCACCATCGGGATCGTCTGGACCGCCCTCACCGCGGCCGCCATGTTCGCCTTGGCTGCCGGCAAAGGCCGCTGTGGCCGGGCCCTCGACAACCCGGTCCTTCTCACCGAATCGAAGGTCACCGCCGTCGACGGGATCCTGGCTGTCGCTGTGCTGGCCGGTCTGTGCCTCAACGCCGGGCTCGGGTGGTGGTGGGCCGACCCCGCAGCCGGATACGTCCTCGTCTTCTACGGTGTCAGAGAGGCCCGAGACGCCCTGAGCACCTGAAGGGCCCGCCTGCCCATGCGACGGTTCTTGGGCAGCCACGACACGACGGCCCGGTCAGCTACGTCTCCGACGAGCGGTGGCAGCAACTCCGGCACGGGCCTTGCTCACCCGTTAGAGGTGCCGGTCGTCACAGTCGCCCTGGTAGCAGGCGCTGGGCGGTCCGGCCAGTCCGCTTTCGCTGTGGCTTTGACTGCGCAAGGACCGCCCATTCCGGTGTCGGTTTCGGGGCCGGGTGTGGCCACCGCCGCGGGGTCGGTGGGGGCGCCGGTCGTAAACGCTGCGATCCCGTATCCCGGTTTCGTCAGCGCCGACTGGGATGCGGCGCTGGTGTCCAACCATGGGAGCCGGCTCCTCTTCCGGCGCCCGGCGCCGCCAGCAGGGACCGAAGGTCCCCTACGGCGCTTGAGCGCTCCGCCCACACCGGCTCACTCTTGTTCCCCGGCGCCCGCACACTGCTTCAGGGGCGTTCGCCCGCTTTGTCCGGCGGCCCGCCTCCGGGGCGCCACGCACGGCCATCGCGCCCGGGGAGGACGTAGGATCGTCGGTGATGGCAGCAGCCAAACGCCGGATTCCGGAGAACGTCGGTGGGGATCCCGCCGCCGGCCGGGAGCCGCCGGTCGAGCGCCCCACCGGGCCCGAGCCGGCGACGCCGGCGGGCCGGCCGGCCAGGAACTGGGTGCGCGTCGTGGCGGTCTTGGTACTGCTCACCGTGCTCGTCGTCTTCATCGCGCAGAATTCCGCCGACGTGAGGGTGAGCTTCTTCGCTGCGCACTGGAAGATCCCCCTCGCGCTCGACCTCCTGGTGGCCACTGTCCTGGGTGGCCTCGTCGTCTTCACCGCGGGTTCCTTCCGCAGCTGGCGGCAGCGGCGGGTCACCCGCCGGCAGCGACACGGATCCGCCGGGGGGTCCTAGAGGGCCTTCGCGCCGGCGTCGCCCGCCTACGCCGGCAGCCCGGCCAGATCGGACATGGCCGGCGGGTCAGCCCCGGCACGGGTGCAGGAGACTGCGGCGGCGAGGTTGGCGAAACGGAGGCAGTCGCCGAGCTCGCCGGCATCGAGCAGCGTTGCTCCTCCGGGGTGCAGGGCGTCGTGGGTCGCGAGCCTCGTGAGGAGCGCCGCCGTGAAGGCGTCGCCCGCACCGACGGTGTCGACGACCTGCACCCGTGGCGACGGCTCGTGCAGCACCTGAACCTCGCCGGCGCGGTTCGACCGCACCAGGCTGGCGCCGTCCGCGCCGTGTGTGACCACCACGATCTCGGGGCCCGACCCCGCCCATGAGACGGCGGCGCGCACCGGGTCTTCCCCCGGGTGGAGCACGGCGAGATCCTCGTCGCTCACCTTCACCAGATGGGAGGCCGCGACCAGGCCGGCGAGGCGCCGGCGGTAGAGGCCGAGGTCACCGGTGAGGCCCGGTCGCACGTTGGGGTCGATCGACAGGAACACGTCCCTGGCCTCACGAACACCGCGAATCCAGCCGGCGACGACATCCCCGCCCGGCGGGAGGGCGACGGCGAGGGAGCCGGTGTGGACCGCGGTGGCCCCGAGCGTCCGGGGGTCGGGCAACTCGCCGGGGCTCCACTGCCAGTCGGCGGTCTCCTCCAGGTAGAACGTGTAGGTGGCCGCCCCCGCAGCGCCGAGCGTGACCAGCGCCAGGGACGCCGGCTCGGGCGCCCGCAGCGACGGGGCGGTGTCCACGCCGTTGGCCTCCAGGTACGCGCGGAGCCACGGGCCGAACCCGCCCGTCGAGATGCGGCCCGCGAACAGTGCCGGCGTCCCCAGCCGGGCGAGGCCGACGGCCACGTTGGCGGGGCTGCCCCCGGCGTGGGCGACCACGCACAGCGAGGCCCCCGTGGGGGGGGAAGCCGCGGGGGGCGGCGTCGCGGGCTCGGGCACCAAATCCACGAGAACCTCGCCGACGACGAGGACGCGGCCGGCGTCGGAGGTCATCGGCGCCACAGTAGGGGCAGATGCCGGCCCCGGTGACCTCCACCGGGAGGTCGGCCAGACCCGCTCCCGAGTGTCAGCTCCCCGGGCGGCTGCGCTGCCCGGTCGCCCGGTCGGCCCCGCCATCGCGCCGGTCTGCCCTGATCTGTGACCATGTCGTCCCCCCTCACGCTGCTCTTCATCGGAGGCCACGGCCGTAGCGGCAGCACCCTGGTCGATCTGGTGCTCGGGCAGGTGCCCGGTGTGTGTGCTCTCTCGGGGAGGTCCGGCACCGCTGGAGGGAGGGAGTGCTCGAGAACCGCCGCTGCGGTTGCGGCGCCACCTTCTCCGAGTGCTCGTTCTGGAGCGACGTCGGCGCCCGGGCATTCGGCGGCTTCGACACGCTCGACATCGGCGACGTCCTGGACCTGAAGGCCTCGGTCGACGAGTGGGAGCGGGTGGGGATCCTGGCCCTCGAGGCCGCCTCGGGCCGCCGGTCGCCGCACACGGAGCGCTACCTGGACCTGCTGCGGTCGCTCTACCGGGCTGCCGCGGAGGTGTCGGGCTGCGACGTCATCGTCGACTCCTCGAAGGACGTCTCGCACGGCTACGTGCTCCAGTCGCTGGGTGAGGGGTCGACGTCCGGGTGCTGCACCTGGTGCGCGACAGCCGTGCCGTTGCCTATGCGTGGGCGCGCCGGGCGAAGCACAACCCGGGATCGGGCCGGCCGATGGACGTGCGCGCCCCCGCCCGCACGGCCGCCGGGTGGTCGGTGATCAACGCCCTCGTCGCCGCGGAGCGCCATCTCGGCCGTTACCGGCGGATCCGCTACGAGGATCTCGTCGGCCGGCCTCGCGACGTGGTCGGCGAGATCCTCGGCTTTCTCGGGATCGGCGACCGGGGCCTGCCCCTCGACGAGGACGGGGGCTTCGAGCGGGTATCCAATCACACGGTGGCGGGCAACCCGGGTCGCTTCCAGCGCGGCTGCACCCGGATCCGGGCGGACGAGGCCTGGCGCGGCGAGATCGATGCTCGCACCCGCGCCGTGGTCACCGGCCTGACCGCCCCCTCCCTGCTGCGTTACGGCTACCGGTTGGGCTGAGCGCCGGACGCTGAAGCGCCCCGGCCGCCTCACCCGCGGTACAGCGAGAACAGCGGCGAGGACCCGGCCGCCGCGGCGATCGCGGTCGCCGCCGCGTCCCCCGCCACGTAGCAGTCCAGGAACGATTCGGTCGTCGCCTCGACACCCGCCAGCCACCGGCTGCCCGCCTCGAGCGGGGGAAGGTGCCCGCCGCCGTGCAGGATCAGCAGGTACCTGGGCGCCGCGGCCCGATCCCAGGTCTGGTACCCGTAGGCGGGGGGGTTGATGGTGTCGGCGTCCCCCTGGGTCACGAGGATCGGCGGGTTGGCCGTCGAGGCGACCCCTGGGAGCGGCTGCACGGACATCGCGATCACCGCCCGGTACGCGGGCTCCCCGGCCGGAGCCGGTGCGATACTGGCGGCGAGGGCCGTTTCGGCTCCGTCGCTGTGGCCGGCGACAGCCACGCGGCGCGGGTCGATGTGCGACGCCAGCGGCCCGCCGGCGGCGACGAGGGAGTCGGTGACGAAGCGCACGTCGGCCGGCTGGTGGTCGATGTCGGACTCGTCGAGGTAGGGGCCGGCGACGGCGGCGTCGGTGAGGGGGAACTCCGGCGCGGCGACGACGTACCCGTGCGCCGCCCACGCTTCGAGCAGCGCTTCGTAGGGCGCGGGTCCCACCTCGAATCCGTGGGCGAACACGACGAGCGGCCACCTGCCGGGCGCGTCGGGCAGCCACACGAGGGTGGTCAGGGCCCGCGACCGGCTGATCTCGCGGCCGTGGCTGACGGTCGGGCGGCTGGTGTCGACCAGCGCAAGGGTGACCTCCCGAACCGGGTAGGGCCGTTGGCGGGACGCCGCGGTGGACGCCACCCCCCCTGCCGCCGCCCGTGGGGTCGCGGGCGGCATGGCCGTGGTCGTGGTCGGCGCGTCGGCGGCCGTGGCGGGCGCTCTGCTCGCGGTGCCCGGCGGCTCCTGAGCGGCCGGAATCGCGCGGGCACCGGCCCGCGTGGGCCGCGCCGGGGCCGCGCAGGACGCGGCCGCAAGCGACACCAGCAGCGCCGCGCAGGCGACGGCCACGCGGCCGAAGGGTGGTTCGATTCCCCGACCGTAGCGCCGGGGGCGGTCCTACGCTGACGGGGCCGTCGCCGCTTATCGGAGGCCCCCGATGCCCGTGACCCGGATGAACCATGCCGTCCTCTACGTCCGCGACGTCGCGCGGACGGTCGCGTTCTACCGCGACGTTCTCGGCTTCCGGGTCAAGTCCGAGGTCCCCGGCCAGGCCGCCTTCCTCCAGGCCCCCGCCAGCACCAACGACCACGACCTCGGCCTCTTCCAGGTCGCCCCCGACGCCGCGCCCTCGATGGCGGGGCGGGGCATGGTAGGCCTCTACCACATCGCCTGGGAGGTCGACACCCTCGACGAGCTGGACCGCATCGCCGGGGCGCTGCGCGACGCAGGCGCGCTGGTCGGAGCGTCCGACCACGGCACGACCAAGGCCCTCTACGCCCACGACCCCGACGGACTCGAGTTCGAGGTGTGCTGGCTAGTGCCCGCCGACCGCCTCCCCGTCGAAGTCGACCAGGCCACCGGACCACTCGACCTTGCCGCCGAGAAGGCCCGCTACGGCGGGTCCACCCGCGGCGGCGTGGGCGTTTCGTTCCCCGCGCCGCTGTGAGCCGCTGAACTGCGGCGGGGCATACTGGCCGCCGTGGAATCGGTGACGGTGGCGCCGCTCTCGGGCACGGTGGCGCAGGTGCTGGTTGGCCCCGGCGACACCGTCCGGGAGGGGCGCGCGGTCGTGGTCCTCGAGTCGATGAAAATGGAGCACGACGTGGCTGCGGCCGCCTCCGGCACGGTCATCCGGGTGGCGGTCGGCCCGGGGGACGTCGTGACCGCCGGCGCCCCACTGCTCACGATCGCCGAGGGGGCTCCGTCCGGGGAGGACGCAGTGGCCGAGCGGCCCGGCGACCCCGGCGCAGTACGCGCCGACCTGGCCGAGGTGCTGGAGCGCCAGGCGCTCACCCGCGACGCCGGCCGGCCGGACGCCGTGGGCCGCCGGCGCGCCACCGGCCACCGCACGGCACGCGAGAACCTCGACGACCTCTGCGACCCGGGCACCTTCGTCGAGTACGGCTCGCTCGCGATCGCCGCCCAGCGCGACCGGCGCAGCGTGGAGGACCTGATCCGCAACACCCCCGCCGACGGTTTCGTCGGCGGGACCGCCCACGTCAACTCCGCGCTCTTCGGCGACGCAGCCTCGCGCTGCGCGGTCATGTCCTACGACTACACGGTCCTCGCAGGCACCCAGGGGTACCAGGGGCACCGCAAGAAGGACCGCCTCTTCGAGCTGGCGGAGCGCTTCCGCCTGCCGGTCGTCCTCTTCGCCGAGGGAGGGGGCGGCCGTCCCGGAGACACCGACGCCCCACAGGTCTCGGGGCTCGAGGTGATGGCGTTCGCCCTCTTCGGCCGGCTGAGCGGCCTGGTCCCGCTCGTGGGGGTCGTGTCGGGGCGGTGCTTCGCCGGGAACGCCGCGCTGCTCGGCTGCTGCGACGTGATCATCGCGACAGAGGACTCGAGCATCGGCATGGCGGGACCCGCCATGATCGAGGGGGGCGGGCTGGGCACGGTCGCCCCCGACGACGTGGGGCCGCCGTCGGTGCAGGGTGCCAACGGTGTCATCGATGTCCTCGTCCCCGACGAGGCGGCGGCGGTTCGCGCGGCCCGGCAGTACCTGGGGTACTTCCAGGGGCATCACCCCACGTGGGAGTGCGCGGACC
>JAJYLA010000170.1 GCA_021788115.1 Actinomycetes bacterium
CGGATGGAGTTGACTGCGAACTCGGCGGTGTCCGCGGTATCGCCCACGCTGACCCAGCCCTCGTTGTTGGTCTCGTCGAAGATCCCGTACGGGATGGCCCGCCCCTGGGCGGGGTCGGCGAAGTCGTGCACCAGCACCCGCTCGGGTTGTCCTTCGGGCTGGTATTCGACCCCGCCGTTGTCGTATTCGCCGACCATTTCCTTCTTTTTGGTGTCGACGCTGATCACCGGCTGGCCGGCCGCCACGAAGGTCTGGGCCTGGCCGTGCAGGTAACGGAACCGGCCGTCACGATCAGGATGGGAGGCGCCTTCTTTGACCTTGGCCGGGCTCTGCAGCGAGTACCCCATCTGTTTGAGCAGCCGGCCCACCGTGTCCTCCGACGCCCGATAGCCTTGGCGGACCAGATCGGCGGTCAGCTTGGCCACCGACTTGGATGTCCAACGCAGAAGCGACATCGGATTACCCCTGGTCTCGGGGTTCACCAGCGCATCCAGCGCCCCGATCGGCCCCCGCTGGGTGTCGGCCAGTCGCTTCGGTCCCGCACCTATGGCGCGAACCCGCCCCGAAGGCCCCACACCGTGACCTCCACACCATCACCCTACCCCGCGCGAATAATCATGCGGGGTACTCTAACCGTTTCGCCGACTGGTGATCTGGAACACCGGAGTGTTTGGCGCTAGCGCTTCGCAGTCCTCGAGCGATGCGTCGTGGTTGAGCCTCAAGTGCGGCCGTCCCCCCGGTGCCACAGCAGCGTATCGGCGAATGATTGGAGCCCGGGCGGCAACGTCGACCTCCTGGAGTATCACAGGCTCCTTGCGGCCCCGTCGCAGGACAGCGGCTCCCTGGGCGGCCCTGACGTTCTTCACCCAGTTCGCCTGCTCGCCGAGCATGGACACGAGATACTCATGGCCGTCCCAGTCGGCGATCACGACTGGAAACGAAATGGTCCGGCCGCTGCGCCGACCCGGTACCTCCAGTCTCGCCGCTCGGCGGGGCAACAGGCCGACCGCGAAGAAGATGCCCGACAAACGGTTCTGTGGACGGGCTAGCCAGTTGGGTCGCCCCGATCGATACATCCATCGGCTGTACTGGTCGAACAACGCACCGAATCTGCTCACACCCCCAGTCTGCCCGTCACCGTCAAGCGCCGACAGATTCGTTGGTCACACCCAACACCGTTCGCCCACCGCGTCGAGTCGAGCGGCCAGTCCTGCGTGCTCAGCGCCCAGCCGGCCTTGAGGGTGCGAGGGCTTCGCCCACGGTGTGGGCGTGGCCCGCGTAGGTCAACTCGTCTCGATAGATGACGCCTCCTTGGGCGGCGTCGCCGAGGCGGTGCTTCTCGCAAGATAAAACAACCTGGACCCGGCAATCGAGGACTCCGCGGAGTTCAGCCGTCAGGCGACGGTTCCGCCGAGCAGATGACGGTTCTTCTCGACCGAGCCAGGCAGGATCGCAAAGTGGACTGGCCGTCGTCGTCGACCGCAACGACTCGCACGACTGCATGAGCGAGCCGGTCGCCGGCCAAGAGCAGAGCACCGCGCTTGACCCGGTCGGGCTCGCGCGCATCGGCGAGGGTCGACCAGCCCTGCCCGTCGTCGTCCTGGGCGTTGAGATCAGTTTCCATGTCGACGTGGTTGCTCATGGCGGACTCCTCAGACCCTGGCAAACCGCACTGCCCGCACCCGACGATGTTGACCCAGAGTATACGCTCAGGGTATGCTCTGAGCGTATGAGCGTCGTTCCTGTCACGTTGCTCGGACTGCTCGAACGGCAACCCAGCCACGGCTATGACTTAAAGCGGGACTACGACACCTACTTCGGGCGGGGCAAGGCTCTCCCGTTCGGCCAGGTGTACGCCACGCTCGCCCGGCTGGCACGCGATGGGAAGGCGGCGGCGGGTGAGATCGAGCCCGGCGCGGGCCCTGAGCGCAAGCGCTACGCAATAACCCCGAGGGGACGGGCCGAGGTGGAGGCCTGGCTCGCCGAGCCAGTCGAGCCGGAGCCGCACCTGCAGACCGTGCTGTTCGCCAAGGTAGTGCTGGCACTGATGCTGGGCCGTGAAGCCGACACGTATCTGGACGCGCAGCGCGCCGCGCATCTGCAGCGGATGCGTGAGCTGACCGCCATCCGGAGGAACGGCGGGGTGGTCGACGCTCTTCTCGCCGACCATGCGATGTTCCATCTCGAAGCTGACTTGCGGTGGATCGACGTGACCAACTCCCGGCTCTCAGCACTCGCGCAGGTCGTGCGGCCATGAAACCGGAGGTTGACGGATCCGTGGTCGCGGCCTGCGCTGTGGTCAAGTCTTTCGGGCCGACGCCGGCGCTGAGGGGCGCCTCCGTTGCGGCGGGGGCGGGGGAGATCGTGGCGGTGATGGGGCCGAGCGGGTCGGGCAAGTCGACACTCTTGCACTGCCTGGCTGGGATCCTCATCCCAGAGGCCGGGCAGGTGTGGTATGCGGGTGGCCGCGTCGACACGCTTGACGAGTCCGCGCGGAGCTCCCTGCGCCGCGACCGGTTCGGGTTCGTGTTCCAGACCGGCCAGCTGGTCCCCGAGCTGACGGCAGAGGAGAACGTTGCGCTTCCCCTCCTGCTCGCCGGCACCCGCCGGGCGAAGGCGATCGCCGAGGCCCGCGAGTGGTTCGATCGGCTCGGCCTCGACGGGCTCGAGCAGCGCCGGTCAAGTGAATTGTCCGGCGGCCAGGCCCAGCGGGTCGCCGTCGCTCGCGGCATGGTGGCGCACCCTGCGGTGCTGTTCGCCGACGAACCCACCGGATCTCTCGACTCGCTCGCCGGCGAGCAAGTGATGAACCTGCTCACCGACGCAGCCCGCGCCGAAGGGACGACCGTCATCCTCGTCACCCACGACCCGCGCGTCGCTGCCTACGCCGACCGCGAGGTCATCGTGCGTGACGGCCAGGTGATCTCACCCAATCGTGTGTCGCCGTGATCCGCTTAGGCTTGCGCCTCAGCCTGGCTGGCGGGAAAGACTCGGCCGTCCGTCTCGCTGTCACCGGGGCCGCAGTGGCGCTCGGCGTCGGCTTGCTCCTGATCACCCTGGCCGGGATCAACGCTCTGCATGCCCAGGACCGGCGCAGCGCATGGCTCTACACATCCGCCCACAACGTTCGGCCAAGCGCCGATGAGGCGACAACTGATCCGCTTTGGGGGTTGGTCACCGTTGATCAGTTCGGTTCCCAGGAGATCGAACGGGTCGACGTCGCCGCGACCGGTCCGCGCTCACCGGTCCCACCCGGCATCCCGCGGCTACCGGGACCGGGGGAGTATTACGCCTCTCCGGCGCTGACCCGCCTGCTGCGGGCCACGCCCGCCGATGAGCTCGCCGACCGCTACCCCGGAACACAGATCGGCACTATCGGTAACGCGGCGTTAGCGTCACCCGACTCGCTGATCGTCATCGTTGGACGCACCGTCAACGACCTCTCGCACACCCTCGGGGCCGGCGCGGTACGCAGCATCGAGACCGCGCCACGTGGCTCCTCACCGTTCGCCCCGCACCCCGGCCGTATCCAGCTAATCCTCGCCGTGGTGGCAGGGGCGCTGCTGTTCCCGACACTGCTGTTCATCGCGACCGCCACCAGGCTCGCGGCCGCCCAACGGGAACAGCGCTTTGCTGTCATGCGCCTCGTCGGCGCGACGCCCCGCCAGGTGTCCGTGATTTCGGCCGTCGAGGCAGTCGTCGCCGCCGTCGTCGGTGTGGCCGGCGGGTTTGCCCTGTTCTTCCTCCTACGTCCGCCGATGGCCAAGGTGCCGTTCACCGGCCTGCCGTTCTTCTCCGCCGACCTGTCGCTCAGCGCTGCTGACGTTGGGTTCGCCGCCGTCGGGATCCCGATCGCCGCAGCGGTGGTGGCCATGCTCACCCTCCGGCGGGTGAAGATCTCGCCACTCGGCGTGACCCGCCACGTCAGCGGGAAGCCGCCCCGCGCGTGGCGAGTTGTTCCGCTGCTCGCTGGTGTCTGCGAGCTCGCCCACTTCGTCGCCGTGGGCAGGCCCAATACGACCGGTCAGCAGATCGAGGCGTACGGGGCTGGGTTCCTGCTCACCATGGTCGGGCTGCTGATCGCGGGGCCGTGGCTGACTATGGTCGGGTCGCGCTTGATGGCGAGGCGCGCCAACCACCCCGGCGCGCTGATCGCCGGCCGGCGGCTGTCGGACAACCCGAGGGCGGCGTTCCGCTCTGTCAGCGGGCTGATCATCGCCCTTTTCATCACCACCACCGCCCTCGGGGTCATCACCACAGTCGTGAGCTATCACAGCGCCTCGACTGGCGGGGCAGCCGGCCGGCGCCTTATCACCGAGGACTTCGTCTCCCAGCCCCTCGCCGCCTTGCCACACGGGCTGGTCGGCCGGCTCGCCGCTACACGGGGCGTGCGTGGCGTCGTCGTCGCCCATACCGGTACCGCTGCTGCCGCCAAGCCGGGGCTTGGCCCGGCGGGGGGCCTTGTGTCATGCGCCGACCTCGCCCGCATCCCCGCGCTCGGTCATTGTGAGCCGGGAGCGAATGTGGCCACCATCCCCTGGATCTTCGGCGGCGGCCTCACCAACGGTCACTCCGAGCTCGGCACCGACAAGGTCCGCCCTGCCGCCACGATCCCCCCCGCCGCCGTGCAGGTGCTTCCCGTCCGATCGCTGTACGTGGACACCGACGGCTCGACAGCCGCTATCGAGCGGGTGCGGACGGCTCTGGAGATTTTCCTGCCCAGGAGCCCGGACACGATCACCCCGCCGAGCACCCTCAGCGAGATCAGCCCCCACGCCCAACAGCAGCTCACCGGATACCAGCGACTAGTGTAGTGTCCACTGATTGAGCGCGCGGTTGGTGTAGAGTGTGTTGTGGCTCATCCTCCTGCACCGGCGTTGGAGTTGTTGCTCGAAGAGCGTGTTG
>JAJYLA010000171.1 GCA_021788115.1 Actinomycetes bacterium
GAACAACACCTCGTGCCGGCGGCCAAGGGCTGCCCGGTTCCGGAACCGTACTGCTGCGGGTGAGGCGACCCGATCATGCCCCGGCACGCCCGACCGCCGGCCTCCGGTGCCGGCCCGCCCACGACCTGCCCGGCGGGCGGCCACAGCCTACCGGCCGCCGCGATGGGCCGGATCGGCTGCCGGCGGTTCCGCCGGGCCCCTCACCGCCGCGTCCCCGCCCGCGGCCCCCGCGGGGTGCCCGCCGCCGGCCGGTGATCCCCGGTGGCGGGGCAGGACCCACCCGGCGCGCTCGATGAGGGCGGCCAGGCGGGCCGGGAGGTCCGCCCGGTCGAGGTGCCGGGCCGCCACGGCGCGGTTGTGCTCGAGGAGCCGGGGGTCGGGGCGCTCGAGCCAGCGGCGCAGCCCGTCGGGCCGGCCGGCGTCGAACCAGCGGAAGCCGAGTGCCCGCAGCTCCTCGGCGACGGGGTAAGGGCCCACGGCCACCGGCCGTCGGAACACCGCGGCCTCGACCGGCGGGTTGCCGAAGCCCTCCCAGGTGGAGGGAAAAAGGACAGCGTCACACGCGGCGTACGCGTGCTCCACCCCCTTACACCCCTCCATCGGCGGGACCGGGCCCCGCACCACGGGCACACGGGCGCCACCGAGGATCCTGGCCAGCTCCGGTGCGTAGCCCTCCTCGGCGGGGCCGAGCAGCCAGTACACCGCGCCCAGCGCCTCGGCCGCGGCGACGGCGGCGCCGACCCCTTTGCGGGCGATGGCTCGCGTCGGCTGCAGCACGAGCCGGCGGCCTTCGCCCACGCCGAGGTTCCGCCGGGTGGTCGCCCGGTCGCCGGGCGCGGGCGACAGGTCGAACGTGTTGCGCAGCACCGAGGCGGTGACGCCGCGCCGGGCGAGCTGGGCGCGCGACAGGTCGTTGATCGTCACGTGCACCCACGCCGGGTCGTCGGGGGGCGGGGGGGCTCCCAAGAAGCGGTCCCGCTGCCAGGGGAGGTCGTGATGGCGAAGGATCGCCGGCCGGCCGCGGAGCACGGCCGCCACCGCCCCGGACGCCTCGCGGTTGAGCGGCAACGAGCACACGTTCTCGACCACCACCACCGCCGCCCCGTCCACCGCCGACGCCAGGGCCTCCCGGTCGAGAGGCGGACCCGGCCGGCCGGTGAGGGCGGCGCCGGCACCGAGGCCGGGGACGACCACGTCGACGGGACCCTCCCCGGCGACGGTGCGGACACCGAATCCGAGGCGCCCGAGTGCCCACTGCCACTTGGCCGCCTCCACCGAGACGCCGTCGGCGCCGCCGAGCCGGTAGGAGAGGCTCACCGCGAGCGGCCGGTCGCTCACGGGGCGAGGGCGGCGGGACCCCGCCGGCGGCGGTCCCGGACCAGCGCCGCCATGGCGGTCGCCGCCCCGGCGGCCACCACGAGGTCGCCGCCCGAGACAATCTCGCCGAGGGCCGGTAGGCGGACGACGTCGCCTAGCCCCGCGAGCCGGTCGCGGCCGCTCCGGCCGTGGTAGTGGGGCCCGAGCGACACCCCCGGCGCTGCTCCCTGGACGGGCATGCCGCCGTCGAGGGTCATGACGGTGGCGTTGGCGAGCAGGCCGAGCGCGATCAGCACCATGCCGGGGACCATGACGTTTCGCGTCGCGAACACGAGGAGGAGCGCATAGCCGCCGATCAGGAGCGCCATGCCGGCGGCGCCGGGGACCCACCGCCAGGCGACCGCGGCGCACGCGGCGCCGGCGACGACCAGGCCGAGCGAGCGCAGCCGCGCCGGGGCGAGGTTGCGGAGGCTGCCGCCGAGTACCAGCCCGACGACTGTTCCCGCGGCGAGTGCCAGGGCGGCGAGGCGCATCGCCTGCGACGCTACCGGCGCCGGCCTGGCCTGCGGGGGACGTCGACTGGCGAAGCGCCCGAAGTGCCCCCATCATGGAAGTACTCATGAGCGGCAACCACCTGATCCTGTACTCGCCGTTGGGCTACGTGATCGCCTTCGGCGCCGGGATCATGTCTTTCCTGTCGCCGTGCGTCCTGCCCCTCGTGCCCTCCTACCTCTCCATGATGTCGGGGGTGGGCACCTCCCAGCTGAAGGTCGCCACCCGGGTCGACCAGCGCCGGCTGCTGCGCTCGACGCTGCTGTTCGTCGCGGGGTTCACCCTGGTGTTCGCCGGGCTGGAAGCGACGGCGTCCGGGCTCGGCCACACCCTCCAGTCCCACCAGAAGGTGCTCAACGACGTCGCCGGCGGGATCATCATCCTCGGCGGCCTGGTCTTCGCCGGCGTTCTGCGCCCGGCGTGGCTCCTGCGCGAGCGGCGCCTGCACGTCGCGCCGTCGCGCCTCGGCGAGTGGGCGGCACCGGTCATGGGCATGGCGTTCGCGTTCGGCTGGACCCCCTGCATCGGCCCGGTGCTCGCCGCGGTGCTCAGCCTCGCCAGCGACACCCACACGCTCGGCCGGGGCGAGGCGATGCTGGTGGCCTACTCGCTCGGCCTCGGCGTCCCCTTCGTGGCCGTGGGGGTGGGCTTCGGCCGTCTCACCGGGGTGCTCACGTTCGCCCGCACCCACATGCGTGCCATCAACCTGGTGTCGGGGGCCCTTCTCGCCGGGCTCGGCGTGCTGCTCGTGACCGACAACCTGCACCTCGTGTCGTCGATGTTCTCCGATCTGCTCAGCTGGCTCGGCCTGGGCCGCCTGTCAACGGTGTGACCGGGACAGTGCGCGCGATGCCGACGCCACCGCTCGAAGGGCCGTCATGGACCCTGTGATCCACCTTCGCTCCGCGGTCGCCCTCGCCGGCCGCTTCCCCGTCCTCGCCGGCGCGGACCTCGACGTGGAGCGCGGGGAGATCGTGCTGCTGCAGGGCGCCAACGGCGCCGGCAAGACGAGCGTGCTCCGGGCGTGCGCAGGCCTCCTGCGGGTGGTGAGCGGAGAGGCGCGGGTGCTCGGCGCGGATCTCGTCGCCGACCCGCGCGCCGTGCGCCGGCGGGTGGGGCTGTTCGGGCACGCGACGGCGCTGTACGAGGACCTGAGCGCCGCGCAGAACGTCCGTTTCGCTCTGCGGGCGGCGCGGCGGCCGGCGGACGGCGCGGCGCCGGCCCTCGAGCGGATGGGCATCACGGGTCGCCTGGTGGCGGCGCCCGTGGCCAGCCTGTCGGCGGGGCAGCGCCGGCGGGTCGCGCTCGCGTCGCTGGTGGCGCGCGACCCCGAGCTGTGGCTGCTCGACGAGCCGCACGCGGGGCTCGACGCCGAGCACCGGGATCTGCTCGACTCGGTCGTGGGCGACGCGGTGGGGCGCGGGGCGACCGTGCTGATGGCCTCCCACGAGCACGACAGGGCCCACGCGCTCGCCGGGCGCGCGGTGACCGTGGCGGGCGGGATGATCGGGCGCGACGCTGCGTCGTTTGACCGGAGATCGCCGGCTCATGTGGCGTGATGCGCTCCTCGTCGGGGGAAAAGACCTGCGCGTCGAGCTCCGTAGCCGGGTGACGACCAACCAGGTCGCGCCGTACTCGATCCTCGTCCTCGTGCTGTTCGGCTTCGCCTTCGACCAGGACCGCGCGCTCTTGACGAGGGCCGGGCCGGGGCTCTTCTGGGTGGCCGTGCTCCTGTGCTGCCTGCTGGCGGTGCAGCGGAGCTTCGCCATCGAGGCGGCCGACGGGGCTCGCGACGGGCTGCGGCTGTCGGGGCTCGACCCCGCCGGCGTCTTCGTGGGGAAGGCGGCGGCGGTCGCCGCGCAGCTGGCGGCCCTAGAGGTGCTCCTCGGGGTGGGGGTGGTCGTGCTCTTCGGGACCAACCTCCGCGACCCCGCGCTGCTCGTGCTGAGCGCCCTCGCCGCCACGGTAGGGCTGGCCGCCGCCGGGACGCTGTACGGGATCGTGGCGGCGGGCCTGCGGGTGCGCGAGACGCTGCTCCCGCTGCTGGTGCTGCCGGTGGTCGCCCCGGTGCTGCTCGGCGCCACCCAGGCCTGGATGGCGGCCCTCGGCTTGTCGAGCACCGACGGGTGGAGGTGGTTCGTGCTGCTGGCGAGCTTCGCGGCGATGTACGTGACCGTCGGGGTTCTGTCTTTCGGGACGCTCGTGGAGGAGGCGTGATGCGCGTGGGGACCGGAGACCGCCTGACCCGGGTGCTCGGCGCCGGCGCGCTCGTGTCGGTCGGGGTGACGGCGTGGCTGGGGCTCGTGGTGTCGCCGCCCGACCGTGTGCAGGGGCAGCTGGTGCGGCTGATCTACGTCCATCCCGCGGCGGCCACCGCCGCGTACGCCGGGTTCGGGCTGTGCGCGCTGGCGAGCCTGGCGTACCTGTGGCCTCGGACCCGGAGCCGCCGCTGGGACCGCCTCGCTGCCGCGTCGGCCGAGGTGGGCGTGGTGTTCTGCGTGGTGACCCTGGTCACCGGCTCCATCTGGGGGCGGGCTTCGTGGGGGGTGTGGTGGACGTGGGACGCGCGCCTGACCCTGACGGCGCTGCTCCTCGCCGTCTTCGTGGGCTACCTGGCGCAGCGGCGGACCGGCGGCGACCCGCACGGGCGGGCGATGCGCTCCGCCGTGGTGGGGGTGCTGTGCGCCCTGGTAGTTCCCGTCGACCACGAGGCCACCACGTGGTGGCAGACGCTGCACCAGGGCAACACGCTGCTGGGCCCCAACCCGCTGATCCACGGCTGGCAACTGGTCACGATGCTCGTGTCGTTCGTGGAGTTCGCGCTGATCTTCTCCTGGCTGCTGGTCCACCGCTACCGCGTCGAGACGCTCGAGGACCGCTACGTCGAGGAGGGCTTCGCCGCGGCGATCGCCGAGAGGAGGGCCGAGGCGGGAGGCGCCGCGCTCCCGGCCGGGGGCGGCCCGTGGCCGGCCGAGGCCGCCGGGGCGCGCGGGGCGCC
>JAJYLA010000172.1 GCA_021788115.1 Actinomycetes bacterium
CCCCGGCAAGATCCTGCTCAACGACGAGGTGCCGCCGTGGGTGCGTTCCGAGCTGCGCCGGATGGGGTACACCGAGGTGTTCGAGCGGCGCACGTCGGGGCCGATCAACGCGATCCTCTTCGACCTGGCGCACGGCACGATGTGGGGCGGTTCGAGCAACCACGGCGAGGACTACGGCATCGGCTGGTGACCCGGGCGGCGTCTCGACCCCCTGGGCAACCGCAACGGTCGCAGGTTCGAGTCGAGGCCGCAGCTCGAAACGGTGAGGGTAGCGGCGGGGTGGGCGCGACTCGAATGGGTCTGCCCGACATCGACCAGTTCGCAGGAGACCCGTCGGCATCGCCGGGACAGCATATGAATGCGTGCCTGCTTCACGCTCGTTCTTGCATGAGGTCGTAGCCCATCGCCCGATACCCTCGGAGTCGTCGTTGGAGCATCCTGGCGAGAACAGGTATCCCAGAATCAGCGTAGTCGTAAACCTGGACGGAGGTCTTGCCGCCATGCTGACGATGCAGGCGCCCGACGTACTGCACCAACGTTCCGCGCCACGAGACCGGCAGCGTGAGAAATAGCGTGTCGAGACGCGAGTCGTCAAACCCCTCGCCAACATATCGGCCGGTCGCGAGCAGGACTCGAGGCGCGGTGTCAGAAATTGACGCCAGCCTCTCCATCAGAGCCCGGCGGGCCTTCACTCGCATTCCACCTTGCAGCACCATGACGTTCTCGGTGGCGGCGCGCAAACCCGCGGCGAGCAGCTCGAGATGATCTCGCCGTTCGGTCAAGACGATCGGCGACCTGCCGGCTCGCAGCGCCTGGATGACGTCGTCGATGATGAGCTGGTTTCGGCTCCCGTCCTGAGCCAGTACGGAGTAAAGCTGCTGAATGCCCAGCTCCTGGCTAGCGGTGATAACGGCGCCCGACTCGCGGACCAGAACGGTCCGCCTGAGGTCATGCTCCCAACCACCTTGGGAGGAGCCCAGTCTGGCGCGCGTAGGCCCGATCTGCATGTGGATGATCGGCTGATGGCCGTCGCGGCGCTCGGGCGTTGCAGTGAGACCCAGGATGTACTTCGCCTTCACCTCGGCGAGCACCCTCTCGAAGGAGAACGCGGCCACATGGTGACATTCGTCGACCACCACATGGCCGTAGGAAGCTACGGAGTCGTCGACTCGACCCTTCGTGATGACGCTCTGGAGCATCGCCACGTCGAGCACGCCGTTTCCTCGCCAAACTCCTCCTCCGATTCGCCCGACGTCGTCCGTAGCCACGCCGAGAAACCGCGAGAGCTGTGACACCCACTGGTCAAGCAGCGGTCGACGGTGAACAAGTACCAGCGTGCTGCGTGCCCGCGCGGCGATCAGGTAGGCGCCAACGACGGTCTTGCCTGCGCCGGGCGGTGCTACCAGGACGCCGGCCTCGCTCTCGAGCATCGTTTGAACTGCCCGCTCCTGCTCCGCAGTGAGTTCCCCTTGGAAATCGAACCTGGCCTCGACTCCCGTCGTTCGCTCATCCGTCACTTCGACGGCCACGCCCAGGCCCTCGAGGAGAGCAGCGGCCTCCTCCTGACAGCCCCTTGGCAGGGCGATGTACTGGCGCATGTCTTCAAAGCAGGAGATCACCCGTGGCGTCAGGGCCGTCGAAAGCCGCATTGCCTGCTTCCTGTAGAACTCCGGGTTCTGAAACGCCGCCAGGCGCTTCAGGCGGCTGACGACAGGGGATGGCAGGCCGGTTTTCTCGACAAAGAGGCGCTGGGCGAGGACTGATGACACTCTGTTGGGGAGTGGAGTCGAGACAACAAGCGGTAGCGGTTCCCCCGACGGTGGTCGCTGCCACGGCTTCGCCTGGTCGTCGTCGTAGGGCTCGTCGCTGCGTGCTCCGATCACCTCGCCGCAGCGCTCCGCGTCGTCGGCGATCCTCTGCACAAGAAGTGGATCAAGCCGCCTGATGCTTGCAAGGACCCCCCACTGATCCGTGTAGGGGAGAAGAGCGTCATCGAGGAAGACGGTATTGCCCTTCTTCCGGGCATGCCACTGGAGCGGCATGGCGATGAGGTTGCCGAACCCTCCCTTGGGCAGTGTGTCCTGGTTCGGGAAGAGACGATCGTACGACCTCATCGACAGCTCGTGGCGCAGCGACATGGTCTGGGTGAGAAGGGAGCAGCCGAACCGTCGCGCCGTCGGGGCCGCGACCGGTCCTGAGAAGAAGAACCATGCGTGAGCGCCGTTTCCGGAGCGGGAGCGTTCGATCGCGGGCTCGACGCCCTGCGACCGACACACCTCACGAAAGGCGCGAACGTCCTCCTCCCAACCCTCGCCATCGAAATCGGCGGCCAGGAAGTGGCAGCACTCATCGGCAAGGATGGCGTACACACCCATCACGTGCTTTCCCTGCAAATGTCTTTCGATCTCCACATCGGACACGGGAACGAACGCCTTGGAGAGGCAGTCGCCACAGACCGTGCCCGGACGGCGTGCGCCTGCCAGTCCCTTCTTTCGGCAAGTACCGACAAGCCATTCATTCGAGCAGGCTGGCGCGTAGCCCGACCTCCCAGTCTTCGGGTTCTCCCATCGCCTTGGGAACGCGTCCTCCCGACCGCGGAAGAGCGAGCGGAACAGCGCCACCTTCTCCTCGGCACTGAACCTCCGGTGCTGGGCCGTTGAGAGCCCGAAGGTCGTCATTGCCTCGGATACGTGGAGCGCCGGCTGGGAAAGGGCGGCAAGCTCGACTCGAAGACGTTCGATGCGCCGGAGCACATCCGCGACGTCACTTCGCAAGGCCGACAGGTGCCGCTCCTCCCGCTCGAGTTCAATCTGCAGCTCTTCGCGTCGCGGCATGGCTCAGTGGCCCGAAGACGCTCCTGCGCCTCTCCAGGGCTCGCCCGGGAGGCGGGACGCGAGTTCGTCGAGGACGTATCTGCTAGCAGCGGCAACGTTCCAGCGTGTGCTCGGCGCGACCAGCGGCTCGACGTCCCTGCCGAACCTCGGGTCGGCGAGCGTTTCGAGGAGGTTCGCCTCGAACTCTGCGCGGCTCACACTGTGCCCCTCGTGCTCGAGGTAGCGCCGGAAGCACTCCACCACACGATCGGCATCGACCGCCGTTCGCTCGTGGGCAAGCCATAGGTCGAAGAGGTCGCGCCCCTTCTTGCGCTGGTAGAGGGCGCGCATCTTGGTGCCGAGCAGCTCGTCGAGCGCATACGTTCGGACCATCGCTGAGCCGCGATGCCAGCGCGAGCTCATCGCCAACTGCCGTCGTAGGTGCCCGAACACCGCGAAGTGCTCCCTGGAATTGATCTCGACCTTCAGTTTCATAGGCAGTGATGGGGAACCTTCGCTCGTCGTCCGGTAGGCAAGCGTGACACGGCCCTCGCCGGCCGTTCGTTTTGGGGTCCCCAGCCAGGGGTCAAGCACGGACCGGATCGCCGAAAGGGTCGGACCGATCGGGCCTCCCTTCACCTGCACGAGATCCAGATCCTCCGAGTAGCGCGCTGCCGGCGCCAGATACAACTTGTGAAGTGCGGTTCCACCTCGAAACGCCACCGCTCGGGCCAGCGTCTCATGACTGAACACGTCGACCACGGCCCGCGTCAGGATCAGGTCCTGCTCGACCTGAAGGTCCGAAACCCAGGGCGCCTGTGACCGCCACTCAGTGATGAAGTCGAACGGAATCATGATTCGAGCTCCACCTCGTGGTTGATGTCCAGCTTCCACCGTTGGGAGCGGGAACGCACAGGTTCCCGCCCCCCAACGTCGAGCGGCACGTACTCGTTGGCGACACGGGCGATGTGGGCAGCAAGCGGTCCGCTCAGTGCATCGGCACCCACCGTGTCGAGAAGAAACCCGAGCCGCTGCGCCCAGGGGGCCGGCGAGAGTCGCGCCACTCGCGGGAGCTCTCGCGCCCGCAGGCGCTCGGCGAGCTCGCGAAGGATCATGGCGACGTTGTCGAGTCCACCGCAACGGTGGGCGTAGCCAACCAAGTCGAAGGCGGTCCCCGCGGGAGACGAGATCTTCACTGCCCCACGAGGCGTGTTTAACTCGAGAAACGGAATCTTGGCTACGTTTCTGCGGGCGACGAACTCGACCCGGGCCTCGCCGCAGGACAGTGGCGACCGGTTGCGCTCGACAACAACCTGGAACGCCTGCGGTCTTTGGTGCGCCGCACCGAGCAACTCCGCCGCGCTCAGCAGCCCAACGTAGTAGTCAAGCCCCAGGTGCGCCGTCAACTGGGGCACAAACTGGGCCGGGGGCAGGCAACCGAGGCGCCGATACTCCGGCGGCACCACCACGTGGAAGCCGCGGAACGGCATGGCCACGAAACCCTCCTGCTGAAGCCGTCGCAGCACGGCGCCGACGGCCGCACGGGAGGCCCCGGTGGCCTCGATCACTTCGCCGGTCGTGAAGTGATAGCGCCCCTGGACTGCAAGACCAGTCACGAAGCGGCGGGTCGAGGTTTGGTGAGTGCCCGGTTTCACACAGCAAACGTAGCGCCCGGCGTTTGTCTCGTCAAGCGAAACCGGGAGCGTTCTCGAACGAATTGGTGAGGGGAATGTGGATGAAAATGTGGATGGCCTGCAGACAGAACGGCTTTCGTGTTGTGCAGATAAACAGCGCTTCTTCAATATGATACGCTATCGTCGAACTCACGACCACGGGCCTGCATGGATAGAAAGGTTGTGAGTTCGCTACCCTATTTATCTGCAACATGATAGGAGTTGGACCAAAGACACATCCCTGACAGCGGGGTCAACGGCCAGATTGGGCTAAGTTGTTGAACATAAAGGTTGGCGTGGTGGACGAGACTTGACCGTGCGGTGGGGAGGGTGGGTGGCACGACCGAGTCGAGTCCGCAGCTTGGA
>JAJYLA010000173.1 GCA_021788115.1 Actinomycetes bacterium
TGAGCAACGATACCGACGCGGCCCGGGTGCGGGTCCGGCTGGACATTGTCGGAGCGTCCCGCTTCGCCGAGTTCCTCCCCGAGCGGGTGTAGGGCCTTGGGAGCGAGCCGGCCGGCGCACGGCGGCGGCCCACCCCGCGGGCGGTGCCGGGCGTGACGGTCCGGTTCGTTCCGCCGCCGTACCCCTACGACCGCCTCGACGAGGCGCGCCGGGCCGCGTCCCGGCTGCCCGGCGGCGTGATCGACCTGTCGGTCGGCACACCGACGGACCCGCCTCCGGCGGGCGTGCTGGCTGCTCTCGCCGACGCCGACCGGGGAGGAGCGGCCCGCGGCTATCCGCCGTCGGTGGGCACCCTGGAGCTGCGCTCGGCCATACAGCACTGGGTCAAAGACCGCCTCGGCGCGGCGGTCCCGCTCGACGACATCGGCGCCTGCGTGGGGACCAAGGAACTGGTGGCGGGCGTCCCCCAGTGGCTCAAGCTGCGCAGCCCCGGGCGCGACACGGTCCTGCACCCGGCCCTGGCGTATCCCACCTACGCGATGGGAGCCACGCTCGCGGGGCTGCGTGCGGTCGCGGTCCCCTCCGACGAGCGCGGCCGTGTCGACCTCTCCGCGGTGGATCCCGCCGACGCGGAGCGGGCGCTGCTCCTGTGGGTCAACACGCCCGGCAACCCCGCCGGCGGCCTCGACGACCTGGCGGCCGCGGCCGAGTGGGGAACCCGGCACGGCGTCCCCGTCTTCAGCGACGAGTGCTATGCCGAGTTCACCTGGGACGGCCCGGCGCGCACGATCCTCGGCCAGGGCACCGGCGCCGGCGGCCTGGGCGGCGTGGTCGCCGTGCACTCGCTGTCCAAGACGGCGAACGTCGCGGGGATGCGCGTGGGCTGGTACTGCGGGGACCCGGATCTGGTCGGGTACCTGCGCGAGGTGCGAAAGCACGCCGGGCTCATGGTGGCGGGCCCGGTTCAGCGGGCAGCGGTGGCCGCTCTGGGCGACACCGCCCATGTCGACGTGCAGCGGCGGCGCTACCGGGAGCGCCTGGAGCGGGCCGCCGCGATCCTGTCCGCCGCCGGTGTCGTCGCGCCGCTGCCCGACGGAGGGTTCTACCTGTGGGTGACGGTGCCGGGCGGTGACGAATGGGCGTGGACCGCCGAGATGGCCGAACGGGCGGGCGTCCTGGTGTCGCCCGGGTCGTTTTACGGGCCGTCGGGATCCGGGCGCGCCCGACTAGCGATGGTCGCGCCCCTGGAGCGCCTCGAGGTGATGGCCCGCCGGCTGGGAGTGGGGGAGTAGGCCGGCGGGGACTCGACCGGACGCGCCCGGCGGGGAGGAGGCGGGTGGCGCCGGCGTTAGGGCTCCCAGAAGACCTCGACTTCGTGGCCGTCGAGGTCCTGGCAGCGGAAGGTCACGTAGTCGTCCCACTCCTCCAGCTCGCCGTGGGTGACCCCCGCGCCGTGCATGGCGTCGTGCATCGAGCGGACGGCTGTGGCGTCGTCGAGGAGAAACCCGAAGTGGAAGCCGGCGGGCATGCTGGCCTGCTCCTCGGAGGGGAAGAGCGCCAGCAGGAAGCGGTCGTCGTTGGTCAAGAACACCGCCCCGTCCTCGCACAGCTTCTCCCGGAAGCCGAACCACATCTCGTAGAAGGCCCGGGAGCGTCCCGGATCGACCACCCCGAGGTTGAGGTGATTGAGGTCCACCAGGCGATTGTGTCACCGCGGCGCCGGCGGCGCACGGGACGCCGGCGCGCCGGAGCACCGAGGCGGGCTACCGTCGGATTCCATGGCCGGCCTCGAATCGGAGATCCACGAGCTGTGGGAGCGGCGCGACACACTCGACGCCGACGGCGCCGACGGCGCCGACGGCCCCGACGGCGCCGAGGCCGCCGCGACAGTCCGCCGGGCGGTCGAGCTGCTCGACCGGGGAGAGGCGCGCGTCGCCGAACTCGGCGCCGGCGGCGTACCTGTCGTGCACGAGTGGCTGAAGGAGGCGGTCCTGCTGCTGTTCCGTCTGTCCGCCCTCGAGACGACGGAGCTCGGCCCCTTCGAGTACGCCGATCGGATCCCGCTCAAGCGGGGGTTCGCCGCCGCCGGCGTCCGGGTCGTGCCCGGCGCCTCGGCGCGTTGGGGTAGCTACCTCGAGCCCGGCGTGATCCTGATGCCCAGCTACGTCAACATAGGGGCGCGCGTCGGCGCCGGGACGATGGTGGACACGTGGGCGACCGTCGGCAGCTGCGCCCAGATCGGTCGCGGGACGCACCTGTCCGGCGGGGTTGGAATCGGCGGAGTGCTCGAGCCGCCCCGGGCGGCCCCCGTGTTCGTGGGCGACGAATGCCTGATCGGCAGCCGCTGCGTCGTGGCGAACGGGGCGCGTGTCGGCGACGGTGCGGTCCTCGGAGCCGGGTGCATCCTGACCGACACCGTGCCCGTCATCGACGCCGAGACGGGCGAGGAGATCTCCCGCGGAGTGGTGCCCGGCTGGTGCGTCGCCGTGCCGGCGACGCGGCCACGGGCCTACCCGGGCGGCGAGTACGGCATGCCCTGTCTGCTGGTGATCCGCCGACTGGAGCCGGGGGAGCGCCACGACAAGGCGGGTCTCAACGACATCCTCCGCCAGCACGGCGGCACCGTCTGAGCCGGCGCCCTGCCATGGCCCCCCCCGACCTTCTCGCCGCTGCCGCCCGCCTCGTCGACATCCCGTCGGTGAGCCATTCGGAGGCGGCGCTCGCCGACCACGTCCAGGCGGCCCTGGAGGCCGTCCCGGGCCTCGACGTGCTCCGGGTCGGCGACAACGTGGTGGCCCGAACGCACCTCGGGCGCGCCCAGCGGGTCGTGCTCGCCGGCCACCTGGACACCGTGCCGCCGAACGGCAACGCCCGGGCGCGCCTCGAGGGCGACGTGCTGAGCGGCGTCGGCAGCGCCGACATGAAAGGCGGGCTGGCGGTCATGCTCGCGGTGGCGTCGGACGTGGCCGAGCCGCGGGTCGACGTGACCTATGTGCTGTACGCGTGCGAGGAAGTGGACCGCCGCCACAGCGGGCTGCTGACCCTCACCGCCGCCGACCCGGCGCTGCTCGACGGGGACGCAGCCGTGCTCGGCGAGCCGACCGGCTGCCGGATCGAGGCCGGCTGCCAGGGGGTGCTCAAGCTGGACGTCTCCGTTGCCGGCTCGCGGGCCCACGCCGCCCGCCCGTGGATGGGAACCAACGCCATTCACCGGCTCGGGCCGATCCTCGATGCGCTCGCCGCGTACGAGGGGCGCCGCCCGGTGATCGACGGGTGCGAATACCGCGAGTCCCTGCAGGCGGTCGGGGTGAGCGGTGGCGTCGCCGCCAATGTCGTCCCGGACGCGGCGATCCTGGGGCTCAACCACCGCTTCGCCCCCGACCGGGACCCGGCGTCCGCCGAGTCGGCAGTGCGGGACCTGCTCGAGCCGTTCCTCGACCCGGGTGCCGGCGATGCCGTCCGGGTGGTCGAGGCGCAGCCGGCCGCACCTCCGTCCCTCGCCCACCCCCTGCTCGCCGCGCTGCTGGAGGCTTCCGGTGCCCCGCCGCGTGCCAAGCTCGGCTGGACCGACGTCGCCTTCTTCGCCGAGCGGGGGGTGCCTGCGGTCAACTTCGGGCCCGGGGATCCCGAGCTGGCGCACTCGGCGGCGGAGCGGGTGAGCCGCGCCGAACTCGAGCGCGCTTACCGGGTCCTGCGCGGGATTCTCGGGGCGGAACCGTCGTAGCGGCCGGCTTCCCGGCCCCCTGCGCCGCTCAACCCACCCGCCGCAGGAGCGTCACCACCTTGCCGTAGAGATGCACGTCGCCGGCGTCGAAGACCATCGGCACCATCGAGGCGTTCGCCGGCGTGAGGACGATCTTCGCTCCACGGCGACCGAAGGTCTTGACCGTCGCCTCCTCGCCGGGGATGCCCGCCACCACCACGTCCCCCTTCTCGGCGACCTCCTGCTGGCGCACCACCACGTAGTCGCCGTCGAGGATGCCGGCGTCGATCATCGAGTCGCCTCGGACCTTCAGCATGAACAGTTGCCCGTCACCGGTGAAGTCCTCGGGCAGGGGCAGAAGCTCCTCGACGTTCTCCTGGGCGAGGACGTCGGTGCCGGCGGCCACCTCACCGACGACAGGGACATGGCGCGCCGGCCTGCGCTCGATGGCTGCGCCCGACATGGCGTCGTAGCGCACCTCGATCGCCCGTGGCTTGGTCGGATCGCGACGGAGATAGCCCTGCCGCTGCAGGGTCGTCAGGTGGGTGTGCACCGTCGAGGAGGAGGTCAGCCCGACCGCCTCGCCGATCTCCCTCACCGACGGCGGATATCCCCGCTCGCGTATCTGGGCGGCGATGAAGTCGAGGATCTCCCGGCGCTTGCCCGTGGGCCCGTTCTCGGTCACGGCGACCTCCTGTCTGCTGGGTCGGGGGAGCGGAGCAGCGATCGTTTTCCGTCGACCGTCGATGCGATCCGTGCACAGAAGCGATGCCTCACGCGATCTCAATATAGCCGCAAAAGCTCGCGGGCGCAAACATCTGTTCGTAGTCCGGCCTTGACTGCGAACACGTGTTCGTGGTTGAATCTTTCCGAACACACGTTCGGCTAGACCCCGAGCCCCAGGGCCGGTGGCGCGGGTCCGGTGATGACGAGAGGCGATAACCGATGGTCGCGGTCTCCTGCTTTTCCGAGTGGTCCCCCGGTCGCCCCTCGCCGGCGGCGACCGCTCGCGCCCGGGGTCGCAGGGCCGGCGAGGGACCCGTCCGGCGACCGTCGACTCCGCGGGGGTGCGGGGCGGCGCGCCGGGGCCGGGTCCGCCGGCGGGTGGCGGCACGGGCTGCCGCGGCGGTCGCCGCGGCC
>JAJYLA010000049.1 GCA_021788115.1 Actinomycetes bacterium
GCCGGCCTTGACGAGCGACTCGACGGTCCTCTTGTTGAGCACGAGCGGGTCGACTCGGGCGCAGAAGTCGTAGAAGTCGGCGAAGGGCCCGTTGGCCTCCCTTTCGGCGATCAGCCGCTCGACGAGCCCGGCGCCGACGTTGCGGATCGCCGAGAGCCCGAAGGGGATCACCCACCGCCAGCCGCCGCCGCCACCACCGCCACCGCCGCCACCGCCGCCACCGCCGCCACCGCCACCACCGCCGGCCGTGCCGGCGCCGGCACCTGCGACAGGCACGCGGACGGCGGTGAACTCGGAGGCCGACACGTTGACATCGGGTACGAGCACCTCGATGCCCTGGGCCCGGCACTCGGCGAGGTACACGCCCGTCTTGTCCTTGTCGTCCTTGACGCTGGTCAGAAGGGCGGCGAGGTACTGAGCCGGGTGGTGCGCCTTGAGCCAGGCCGTCTGATAACCGATCAGCGCGTAGCCGTAGGCGTGCGACTTGTTGAAGGCGTAGTCGGCGAACGGCTCGATGATGTCGAAGAGCTTCTCGCCGAGCTCCGCGCCGTAGCCGGTGCGCATGCAGCCGGCGATGAACTTCTCCCGCTCCCGGGCCATGATCTCGCGGACCTTCTTGCCCGCCGCCTTGCGCAGGTTGTCGGCCTCCTCGAGGGAGTAGCCGGCGACCTTCTGGGCGACCCGCATCATGGACTCCTGGAAGATCATGAGGCCCTGGGTGTCGCCGAGGACCTCCTCGAGGTCCGGGTGCAGGTAGGTGATCGGCTTGCGGCCGTTCTTGCGGTCGGCGTAGTCGTAGTGCATGTTGGCCGCCATCGGCCCCGGGCGGTACAGGGCGTTGAGGGCGGCCAGGTCCTCGAAGGAGTCGGGGGCCAGCGCGCGCATGAGGGCCCTCATGGCGCCGCCCTCCAGCTGGAAGATCCCGATGGAGTCGCCCCGCTGGAGCATCTCGTACACGAGCGGGTCGTCGAGGGGCACCCGGTCGATGTCGGGGCGCTCGCCCAGCCCCTCCTCTATGAGGTCGAGGGTGCGCTCGATGACCGACAGGTTGCGCAGCCCCAGGAAGTCCATCTTGAGCAGGCCGAGCTCTTCGACCCCGTGCATCTCGTACTGGGTGACGATCGGGGCGTCCTCGGGGCGCCCCCCGGGCTCGGGCTTGCGCTGGATGGGCAGGTAGGCGGTGAGGGGCTCGGCGGAGATGACGACGGCGGCGGCATGGATGCCGTCCTGGCGGCGGAGCCCTTCCAGCCCGCGGGCGACTGCCAGCACCCTGGCCACGTCGGGATCGGCACCGCTCATCTGGCGCAGGTCGGCGGCCGCCTTGTAGCCGTCGGCGTACTTCGGGTCCTCCTTCAGGCACGCCCACAGCGGGGTGTCCCGGCCCATCACCAGCGGCGGCATCGCCTTGGCGACCCGGTCGCCGAGGCTGTAGGGGTACCCGAGCACGCGGGCGGCGTCGCGCACGGCGGCCCGGGCCTTGATCGTGGAGAAGGTGACGATCTGGGCGACGTGGTCCCACCCGTAGCGTTCGGCCGCGTAGCGGATCATCTCCGAGCGGTACCGCTCGTCGAAGTCCATGTCGATGTCGGGCATCTGCTTGCGGCCGGGGTTGAGGAACCGCTCGAACAGCAGGTCGTAGCGGATGGGGTCGATGTCGACGATGCGCAGGCAGTAGGCCACGCAGCAGCCCGCCGCCGATCCCCGTCCCGGTCCCACCCGGATGCCGCTCTCGCGGGCGTGGCGGATGAGGTCCCACACGACCAGGAAGTAGTCCGAGAAGCCCATGTCGGAGATGACCCCGAGCTCGTATTCGAGCCGGTCGACCACCGCCGCGGGAGGCGGCTCGCCGTAGCGGGCCGCCGCCCCCTCGTACGCCAGGTGGCGCAGGTAGGCGTCGGCGTCGGCGAATGCTTCCGGCCGGGGAAAAGACGGCAGCTTCGGCTTGCCGAACTCGATCTCCACGTTCGCCCGCTCCGCCACCCACAGGGTGTTGTCGCACGCTTCGGGATGGTCCCGGAACAGGTCCCGCATCTCCGCGGCGGTCTTCAGGTAGTGCTCGTCGCCGTGGAAGCGGAAACGCTTGGGATCGTCCTTGACCGAGCCGGTCTGCACGCACAGGAGCGCGTCGTGCGCCTCGGCGTCGGAGCGGGCCACATAGTGGCTGTCGTTGGTGGCGAGAAGCGGGGCGCCGATGCGCCGCGCGAGGCGTATCAGCTCCGGATTGGTGCGGTGCTGCTCGGGGAGCCCGTGGTCCTGCAGCTCGACGAACATCGACTCCCGCCCGAAGATGTCCTGCAGCCGGGCGGCCAGCGCCGTCGCCGTCTGCGGGTCGTCGCGCAACAGGGCCTGCAGCACCACGCCCCCCAGGCACCCGGAGGTGGCGATCACCCCCTCATGCCATCGCTCCAGCAGCTCCCAGTCGACGCGCGGCTTGTAGAAGTAGCCCTCGAGATACGCCGCCGAGGACAGGGCGAGCAGGTTGCGGTACCCCTGCTGGTTCTCTGCCAGGAGGGTGAGGTGGTAGTACAGCTTCTCGCCGGCCTCGGCGTCGCCGCCGCCGTCGTCGAGGCGCCCGCGCCGCACGGGCCGTTCGAAGCGCGAGTCCGCCGCCTGGTACGCCTCGATCCCGATGATCGGCTTGATCCCCGCCTCGCGCGCCGCCTTGTAGAAGTCGAGGACGCCGTACATGTTGCCGTGGTCGGTGATGCCGATCGCCGGCTGGCCGTCGGCCGCGGCCCGCGCCACGACGTCGGGCACCCTCGCCGCACCGTCGAGCATGGAGAACTCGGTGTGCTGGTGCAGGTGGGTGAACGAAGCGCCCACGGCTCGCCTGACCTCCTTCAGACGCCCGGCCGCAACTCCTCCACAGCGCCTGTGGAAGACCCTGTGGACGAACTACAGCTGTGTGATTCCCCCCTTACGCTAGCGCGCCTGTGGCCCGCCGGCGAGCGGGCGGCCTACAGATAGGTGCCCGGCGCCGGCCTCTCGTCCGCGGCCGCCGGCAGGCTGCGCTGGCGCATGTGCTCCAGCTGGGCTCGCGCGGCCATCTGCTGGGCGAACAGCGTGGCCTGGATACCGTGGAAGAGGCCCTCGAGCCAGCCGACGAGCTGCGCCTGCGCGACGCGCAGCTCCGATTCGCTCGGAATCGAATCGGGGCTGAAGGGGGACGCCATCTTCGACAGCTCCTCGCGCAGATCCGGGGAGAGGCCTTCGGAGAGCTCCGCCACCGAGGTGTCGTAGATCTCACGCAGCCGGGACCGGCTC
Source organism: Actinomycetes bacterium (assembly GCA_021788115.1). Classification (GTDB taxonomy): domain Bacteria; phylum Actinomycetota; class Acidimicrobiia; order Acidimicrobiales; family Palsa-688; genus JAJYLA01. The sequence continues at coordinate 3,265 of JAJYLA010000049.1, forward strand.
GCCTCGTCGAGGGGCGCCTGGCGCACCTCGTCGAGGAGCTGCTTGATCATGGATCCGATGCGCATCACCTTCGCGGGCTGTTCGACGGATTCCCGCTCGGGCTCGCTGTTGTCATCGGGCCGGGTGATCTCGCCCGGCACCACGTACACCTCGTCGCGTTCGCTGTTGTCCGACATCATCCTCAGTCTTTACCACGCCCGCCCCTGCCCTTACAGCACAAGCGACCGGGCCACGAAGGGCACGAGCATCTCCTCGGGGGTGAGGGAGCCGTGACGGCACGCCAGGATCCTCTCGGACGGGTCGCGGGCGTCGAGATAGCCGACGGGCTCGTGCGGCACGAGCGCCACGTCGCCCAGGCGGCCCCGGACCCGGTCGTCGAGGCGGCCGCCGAACCAGCCCTGCTCCTCGACGGCCCCCACGGTCGCCACCCACGCCTCCTGGCCGTACACCTCCTCGGCGGCCGCCGCGAGCCGCTCCACCGCGGCGGGCCCCCCGCCGTCGGCGTGGAGCCACCGGAAGCGGGCCTCGCCGCTCGTCATGGCGGTCAGCGCCGCCACGCGCTCGTCGAGCGTCCGGGCACGCGGCCCCACCTCGACCTGGCCGTGGTCGGCGGTCACCGCCAGCGCCGCCCCGGGGGGCAGCACGTCGAGGAGGTCGCCGACCAGCCGGTCGAGGGCCGCCAGCTCGGCGTCGTAGTGGGCGCCGAAGCCGTGCACGTGGGCGACCTTGTCGATGCCTTCGTAGTAGGCGTACACGAGCGGTTCCCCCCCGGCGAGAAGGCGCTTCGCCTCGACCGGGAGACTGGAGGTGACGACCCAGCTGGCCAGCAGGGCGCCGCGCTGGTGGGCGTCGCTGAAGCCGGTGCCGGCGAACTCGGCCTTGCTGACGACGGGGACGGGTCGCCCCCCGAAGGCCTCGAGCGGCTGGAACTCCAGCGGGTCGACGAAGGGGCGCGCGTCCCCCGACGGTGTCCGCCATCGGAGGACGTTCAGGACTTCGGGGCCCGCCGGTCCTTCCACCACGACCCGGAAGCCGACCACCCCGTGCACGGCCGGGGCGGCGCCGACGGTGATCGACGTCAACGCCGTCGCCGTCGTGGAAGGCGCGACGGTGGTGATCGGCCCCCCGGGCATGCCCGAGAGGACCGGGGCGAGGTGGGCGCGTTCGTGCAGCTGCAGCCAGCCCAGGCCGTCGGCGACGAGCAAAAGGACCTGGCGGGCGTGGGCGAGCGGCGCCGGGAACCACGACGGTCGCTCGCCCGGCGCCCGGAGCAGGCCGGGCACCACGTTGACCAGGTTCGCCCCGCGGTAGTCGGGCACGATCGGCCGGGGAGCGGTCACCGCAGACAACCATAGAGCTACCATGGGACGGTGAAGGTTTCGACACGGGGCGACTACGCGAGCCGCGCTCTGCTGTCGTTGGCCCTGCACGCCGGTCGGGTCCAGCCGACGTCGGTACGGGACATCGCCGAGCGGACAGGGCTCCCCCAGCCGTACCTGGAGCAGATCCTCCTCGCCCTCAAGGGCGCCGGCCTGGTGCGCTCCAAGCGGGGCGTGGGGGGTGGCTACATCCTGGCGCGCGCCCCCGAGGACATCACCCTCGCGCAGATCGTCAGCGCCGTCGAGGGACCCATCGTCGCCGGCGACTTCGGCGAGCCGCACCAGAACGGCGCGTGCGACCACGAGGGGCAGTGCGTGCTCTTGGCGGTGTGGGCGGAGGTGGGCGAGCACATGCGCCAGCACCTCGACTCCTTCACCCTGGCCGACATGGTGGTGCGCGCTCGCGGCGGGGCCCCCGTGCCGGCAGCGTCCGCGAGCTAGCCGGCACGCCCGGGCCCGAATGGGAGTGTCGCCGGGTCCCGCGGCGTGCCGACGCCCGCGGCCGATCTCGTCCGGCTGCCGCTGCACGTGACCGCCGCCACGACCTGGGTCGGAGGCCCGGCCCAGGGCGCGGCGTGGCGCTCCCCGGCTGACCGAAGCCCGGCCGGGGGGTGTCAGGGCGCGTCGCTGTGGAGGTGGCCGGCGGCCCGGTGGAAGTGCTCGGAGGCCAGGTGGGAGTGCCCGACGCCGATCGCCTGGCCGACCCTGTCCTCCCGTCCGGGCCACGGCGCGCGGTAGGCGCAGGTGTCACAGTTGACGGCGACCATGCCGCGCACCGCCTCGCGGTATCGCGCCGCCACGAGGGGTACCAGCGCCGGATCGGGCCCCAGGTAGCCGCAGTCCACGAACTCGACGCCCCCCGCCGCGGCCGCCGCGAGCTCCCGCCGGCCGTTCTCGATGAGGCGCCCGTGGAACAGGTACCACCACGCCACCGCGACCCGCCGGTAGCCCAGGCGCCCGAACAGCTCCGCCGCCTCCGGGACCGAGGGGGTCGTCACCCCGCTGTAGCCGGCGTGCACGAACGGCGCCCCGGTCCACTCGGCGATCAGGCGGGCGGCCTTGTACGCCTCGGCGTTGGCGTCGGGGTCCGAGGTGCCGCGGGCCACCACCAGGAGGGGCAGCCCGGCGCAACCGGAGGCGGTGACGGCCTTGCCGAGCAGTTCCACCGGCTCGCGCGACACACCGAGGGGCCGCCCGAAGCGGAACTCCACCGCCGGGTGGCGCCGGCGGGCGTCGAGGAGCACCGCGGGGACGTCGCTCTTCGCGTGGCCGGCGCCGAGGAGCACGACGGGGAGGACGGCCAGGCGCCGGCACCCGCGCTCCACGAGACGGTCGAGCACCTCGCCCGCCGGCGGATCGGTCATCTCGAGGAAGCCGACGTCGACAGCGACGCCCGGCAGGGCGGCGGAGACCAGGTCGGCCAGGGCGTGCACCTGGCTCTCGCTCTGCACACAGCGCGACCCGTGGGCCACGAGGAGCAGCCCCTCGGTCGCGACGGCAGGCCCCCGCAGGGTGCGCCGGGTCCGGCCGAGCGGGATGCCGGGGAGAAGGTCCATCTCGTTCTTACGGTAACCGACTCGCCGGCCGGCCGGCCCGGCTGGCAGCATGTCCCGGTGGCCCCCGGAACCCTCGGCCCCCGCGTCGTGGTCGCCGGTACCCACTCCGGGGTGGGCAAGACGACGGTCGCCACCGGGCTCCTGGCGGCGCTGCGACGCGCCGGCCACCGCCCGGCGGGCGCCAAGGTCGGCCCGGACTTCATCGACCCCGGCTACCACGCCCTGGCGAGCGGCCGCCCGCCGCGCAACCTCGACCCGTGGCTGTGCGGCCCCGGCGCGATCGTCCCCCTCGCCGCCCGGGCCGCCGGCGGCGCCGACATCCTGGTCGTCGAGGGGGTCATGGGCCTCTTCGACGGCTCGAGCGACGGCACCCCCTCGTCGACCGCGGACGTCGCCCGGCTCCTCGGCGCCCCGGTGCTGCTGGTCGTGGACGCCGGCGCGATGTCGGCGTCGGTGGCGGCGGTGGTCCACGGCTACGCCACCCTGGAGCCCGACGTGCGTGTGGCCGGCGTCGTCCTCAACCAGGTGGGCTCTCCCGGCCACGAGACCCTCCTCCGCGAAGCCCTGGCCCCCCTCGGCGTGCCCGTGGTCGGCGCGCTGCCGCGCGACGACGCCCTGCGCTGGCGCGACCGCCACCTCGGGCTGGTTCCCGTGGCGGAGGCGGCCGGCGAGGTCGCCGACGCCCTCGACCGCCTCGCCGGCGTCGTGGCCGGCCACGTCGACCTCGCGTCGGTGGTCCGCATCGCCCGCGCCGCCCCGCCCCGGCCCGCCGGCCCCGTCGCCCTGCCTTCCCCGGGCGGGCCCGCCCGCGTGGCCGTGGCGGCGGGGAGGGCCTTCACCTTCACCTACACCGACACTCTCGACGCCCTCCGGGCGGCCGGTGCCGAGGTCGTGGCCTTCGACCCGCTCGCCGAGCCCGCCCTCCCCGAGCGTGCCGACGGGCTGATCGTCGGCGGCGGCTTCCCCGAGGTCCACGCAGAGGCGCTCGCCGCCAACCGGCCCCTGCTCGCGGACATACGCCGCCGCGTCGGCGACGGCCTGCCCACCTGGGCGGAGTGCGGCGGGCTGCTGCTCCTCGCCGAGAAGCTCGACGGCCACCGACTGGCCGGCGTGGTGCCGGCCACGGCCACGATGACCGACCGGCTCACGCTCGGCTACCGCGAGGCGGTGGCGGCGACCGGCACCCCGCTCGGGCCGGCCGGCACCGCGCTGCGCGGCCACGAGTTCCACTACTCCACGCTCGACCCGCCCGGCGGCGCGCTGCGGTTGTCGAGCCGCTTCGGCGAGGGCCTCGAGGGGTGGGCGACGCCGACGCTGCTGGCCACGTACCTGCACCACCACCCCGGGGGCGACCCGGCGGCGGTTGCCTCCTTCGCCGCCGCGTGTGCCCTACGCCATGCCCTACGCTCGCGCTAGGGTTGGCGCAGTGCACAAGAGCAGCCTGTACCTGCCCGACCGCCTCAAGGGCCGCCTCGCCGCGCGGGCGGTCGCCACGGGACGCTCCGAGGCGGACCTCATCCGCGAGGCGCTCGAGCGGGCTCTCGCGGCGGCGCCCGCCGCACCCGGCGCCCCGCCGCCCGCCGCCGTGCCCGGCAGGTTCGTCGGGGTGGGCGTCGGCCCCGGCGACGCCGACCTGCTGACGGTACGGGCCGTGGCCTGCCTGCGCCGCGCCGACCGGGTCCTCGCGCCGACGACCGCCGTCGACGCCGTCGGACGGGCGGAGGCGGTCGTGCGCGAGGCGGTTCCCGGCCTGCGCGTCGAGCGGGTGGCCTTCTCGATGAGCCCGTCGCTCGCGGCGCGCGAGGCGGCGCTGCGCCGGGCGGCGGCCGCCGTCGCGGCGCACCTGGACGCCGGAGAGGAGGTCGCCTGGATCACCCTCGGCGACCCTCTCACCTACTCGACGTTCGCGTCCGTCGCCGAGAGGGTGAGCCGCGCCCGGCCCGAGACGATCCTCGAGGCGGTGCCGGGGATCATGGCGTTCCAGGCGCTCGCGGCCCGCACCGGCACCGTCGTCGCCGGCGAACGGACCCGGCTGACCATCCGCACCGCCCTCGACGGCGAGGACGTGTCCGGCGACCTCGCCGACCCGTCCACCGCGCTCGTGGTCTACAAGGGCGGCCGGCGCCTGCCGGAGCTGGCGGGGCGCGCCGCTCAGGCGGGCCGGGCGGACACGGCGGTGGCCGGAGAGCTCCTCGGGATGCCCGGTGAGAGGACCGGATCGCTTCGCGAGCTGGCGGCGTCGGGTCCCGCCTCCTACCTCGCGACGGTCATCTTCCCCGCCGCTCCGGCGGGAGAAGCATGATCTCCTTCGTCGGCGCAGGCCCCGGCGCGCCCGACCTGGTGACGATCCGCGCCGCGCGGCGCCTCGCCGCCGCCGACGTCGTCGTCTGGGCGGCGTCGCTGGTCCCCGAGGCGGTCCTCGGCCACTGCCGGCGGGGCGTCGCCGTGCACGACTCGGCGACCATGACCCTCGAGGACGTGCTCGCCGTGTACGCGTCGCACCCCGAGGAGACGCCGATCGTGCGGCTCCACTCCGGCGACCCGAGCGTCTACGGGGCGATCGGGGAGCAGATCGACTGGTGCGTCGCCAACGGGCGCTCCTGGGAGATCGTCCCCGGCGTGTCGTCGGTGTCCGCCGCCGCCGCCGTGCTCGGCCGCGAGCTGACCCAGCCGGGCGTAGCCCAGAGCGTGGTCCTCACCCGGCTCGCCGGGCGCACGAGGGAGTCGATGCCCTCCGGAACCGGGCACGCCGCCGGTGAGGGGGTCGCGCGCTTCGCCGCCCACGGGACCACCATGGCGGTCTTCCTCTCCGGCGCCCGCCCCGACGAGCTGCAGGCCGAGCTGCTGAGCCCCGGATCGGCGTACACGCCCGGCACGCCGGCGGCGATCGTCGTGCGGGCCACCTGGCCCGACGAGCAGGTCGTGCGCACCACCGTCGGATCCCTCGCCGAGGACCTGCGGGCCGCGGGAGCGACCCTCACGGTCCTCGTCGTCGTCGGCGACGCCCTGGCCGGCGGCCCCGTCGCCCGTCGAAGCCACCTCTACGCCCCCGGGCACGCCACGGCCTACCGGCTGCCCTCCCGGTCGGGGACCACCACCGGTCGGCCCTCGGCGCGCCGGCGGTGACCCGGCCCGCGCGCGACCCCGCCCGCGGCGCGCACGAGCCGCCGCTCGCCCCGGAGGTCGCCCGCGCCCGCGGCCTGCGCAGCGGATGGACGACCGGGACGTGCGCCTCCGCCGCCGCCAAGGCCGCCGTCACCGGACTGCTCACCGGGGTCGTCCCGCCCTCGGTCGAGGTAGCCCTGCCGGGCGGCCGGCGGGTGGGCTTCGCCGTCGCCGACGTGGACCCGGCGCTCCCCGCGCGGGCGGCCGTGGTCAAAGACGCCGGCGACGACCCCGACGTCACCCACGGCGCCCACCTCACGGTCGGCGCCTCCTGGCTCCCTGGGGCGGCGCCGGCGGGCACGGTCGAACTGGTCGCCGGCGATGGCGTCGGCACCGTCACCCTGCCGGGCCTCGGGATCCCCGTCGGGGCGCCGGCCGTCACCCCGGTGCCCGCGCGGATGATCCGCCAGGCCGTCGCCGAGGTCACGGACCGCCCCGTCGCGCTGACCGTGTCCGTTCCCGGGGGCGAGGCCATGGCCGCCCGGACGTCCAACGCCCGGCTCGGCATCGTCGGGGGCATCTCCATCCTGGGAACGACCGGCGTCGTCCGGCCGTTCTCCACGGCCGCGTGGCGGGCGAGCGTCGTGCAGCAGGTGGACGTCGCCGCCGCACAGGGGCTCGACAGGATGGTCCTGTCGACCGGGGGGCGCACCGACGCCGCCGCACAGCGCCTCTACCCCGACCTGCCGGCGGTGTGCTTCGTCGAGGTCGGCGACTTCACCGGCGTCGCGCTGCGGCGCGCCGCCGGCGCCGGGATGAGGCAGGTCGCGTTCGTGGGCATGGCCGGCAAGATCACCAAGCTCGCCGCGGGCGTCATGATGACCCACTACACCCGGTCCCGGGTGGACGGCGAACTGCTCGCGGAGGTCGCCCGGGCGTCCGGGGCGCCGGCACCGGTGGTCGACGCGGCCCTCGCCACGGCGACCGCCCGCCACTTCGCCGAAGCCTGCGTCGAAGCCGGCCGCCTCGAGCCCCTCGCCGAGCTCTGCCGGCGGGCGGCCCGGTGCTGCTCGGAGTTCGTCGGCGGCGCCCTGCGGGTCGAGGTGGTCATGACCGACTTCGAGGGCGGAGGCGTCGTCGCCCGTGGCTGATCGCCCCGGCACGGTCAGCATCGTCGGGCTGCACGGCGGGCAGTGGTTCGGCTCCTCCGCCGGCGAGGCCCTGAGGGCCGCGCGCGTGGTGATCGGAGCCGCCCGTCACCTGGCCGCGCTGCCGGAGGGGGTGGCGCAGCGGACGGTCGCCGCCGACGGCCCGCTCGGGGAGGTCCTCGACCAGGTGGCCGCCCGGCGGGACGCGGGCGAGGACGTGTGCCTGCTCGCATCGGGAGATCCCGGCTTCTTCGGGGTGGCGCGCCTGGCACACGCCCGTCTCGGTGCCGGCCTCCGGGTCCATCCCGCCCCCTCCTCGGTGGCGCTGGCGTTCGCACACCTCGGGATGTCCTGGGACGACGCCGCAGTGGTGTCCGCGCACGGGAGGGACCTCGATCCCGCCTGCCGGGCCGTGCTCGCCCACCCCAAGGTCGCCGTGCTCGTCTCCCCCGCCGCGCCCCCCGAGGCCGTGGGTCGCCGCCTCGCCGAGCTGGGGTGTCCGCCCCGGGAGGCGGCGGTCGTTTCCCGCATCGGGGAGGCGGCGGAGTCGGTGTGGGAAGGGGGCGTGGAGGAGCTCGCGGCCGGGTCCTTCGACCCGCTGTCGGTCGTGCTGCTCGTCGCCCCCGGCGCCGGCACCCCCCCGGCGCCGGGCTGGGCGTGGGGCCTGCCCGAGGAGGCCTACGCGCACCGGGAGGGCATGATCACCAAGGCCGAGGTCCGCTCGGTCGCGCTCGGCAAGCTCCGGCTGCCGGCCCTCGGGGTGCTCTGGGACGTCGGCGCCGGCTCGGGTTCCGTCGCGGCGGAGTGCGCCCGCCTGTCGCCCGGGCTGCGGGTCTTCGCCGTGGAGCGCCGCCCCGACGACGTGGCCCGCCTCCGCGAGAACCTCGCGGGGACCGGGGCCACCGTCGTGCACGGCGCGGCGCCGGCCGCCCTGGCGGGCCTCCCCGATCCCGACCGGGTGTTCGTCGGGGGCGGCGGCGTGGAGGTTCTCGACGCCGTTCTGTCCCGCCTGCGCCCCGGCGGCACCGTGGTCGCCACCTACGCCGCCCTCGACCGGGCCGCCGCGGGGGCGCGGCGCCTCGGCCGCGTCGTCCAGATATCGGTGAGCCGCGGGGTGCCCACGGGCGATCCCGCCGCCTTCCGCCTGGCGGCGGAGAATCCGGTGTTCGTGTGCTGGGGGCCGGGGTGACCGACGCGGCCGCCGCCGGGCCGCGGGTTCTGGCGTGCTCGGTGACCCGGGCCGGCGCCGCGGTCGCGGCGAGGCTCCCCTACGAGCGTCGCGCCGGCGACCTGGCGAGCACCGTGCGCGCCCGGTGGGGCAGCGTCGACGCGTTCGTCCTCGTCGCCGCGACGGGCGTCGCGGTGCGCGTCGTCGCCCCGCTGCTCGCCGGCAAGGCGACGGATCCCGCGGTCGTCTGCGTCGACGACGCCGGGAGGTTCGCGGTGGCCCTCTGCGGGGGCCACGCGGGCGGCGCGAACCGCCTGGCGCGCGAGGTGGCGGCACTCCTCGGCGCCACGCCGGTCGTCACCACCGGGTCGGACGCGGCCGGCGTGCCCGCCCTCGACGACCTCCCCGGCTGGACCGCCTCGGGGGACGTCGCCGGCGTGACCCGGCGCTGGCTCGACGGCGCCACACCCACGGTCCGGGTCGACCCGGCCGTCGCCGGCTGGCCCCTGCCGCCGGCGGTCGAGTCCGCGCTCCGCCCCGCCGCCGCCCTGCCGCCGGGCGGGGCGCCGGTCGTCTGGCTCACCGACGCGCCGCGCGGCGCCGAGGCCGACGAGGTGGTGCTCCGCCCCCGCTCGGTGGTGGTCGGGGTCGGCGTGAGCAGCGGGGCGGCGCCCGCCGCGCTGCTCGCTGTGGTGCGGTCCGCTCTGGCGGAGGCCGGCGTGCACCCCGACTCGGTCGCCGAGGTGGCGACCCTCGACCGCAAGGCGGCGCACCCCGCGGTGACCTCCCTGGCCGCCGCCCTCGGCGCCGCGGTGCGCGGCTTCGCCGCCCCGTCGCTCGCCGCCCTCGCACGGGACGGCCGGACACCCACCCCCTCCCGCGTGGTCGACGCTGCGGTCGGCACCCCGTCGGTGTGCGAGGCCGCGGCCCTCCTCGCCGCCGGCCCCGGCGCGGCCCTCGTCGTCCCCAAACGGGTGAGCGAGACCCGCGACTCGACGGCGGCCGTGGCCCGCCGCCCCCGGCCCGCCGGCCACCTGGCCGTCGTCGGGCTCGGCCCCGGCGACCCCGCCCGGCGCACACCCGAGGCCTCCGCCGCGGTGCGGTCGGCCGACGTGGTCATCGGCTACAGCGGCTACGTGGCCCTGGCGGCCGACCTCATCGGCCCGCACCACCTCGTGGTGCGCTCCGCTCTCGGCGAGGAGACCCGCCGCTGCCGGGACGCTCTCGCCCGGGCGGCGGCGGGCGAGCGGGTCGCACTGGTGTGCTCGGGGGACGCCGGCGTCTACGCGATGGCGTCCTTGGTGCTGGAGCTCGCACCCGACGCCGGGGACCCGCCCGTCACGGTGATCCCCGGCGTCACGGCGGCGCTGAGCGCCGCCGCGGCGCTCGGCGCCCCGCTCGGCCACGACCACGCGGCGATCTCCCTCTCGGACCTGCTCACCCCCTGGCCGGTGATCGACAGGCGGCTGCGGGCGGCCGCCGAAGGTGACTTCGTGGTGTCGTTGTACAACCCGCGCTCGACCCGGCGGCTTTCCCAGCTTCCCGCCGCCCTCGACATCTTCCGCGCGCGCCGGCCGGCATCGACACCGGTCGCGGTGGTCACCAACGCGGGCCGCCCCGGCGAGCACGTCGTGCGCTCCACCCTGGCCGGCGTGCGCCCGGAGGACGCCGGAATGCTGTCGCTCGTCGTGGTGGGGTCCTCGGCCACCCGCTGGATCGCCGGGCGCATGGTCACGCCCCGCGGCTACGGGGGCGGCGGGTGACCGTCGAGATCGGGCGGGGGTGCACGGCGTGCGGGGCGTGCCTGCTCACCTGCGGCCCCCGGGCGCTGTCCGCCGGCCCGCGCCGGCCGCTCGTCGACGACTCCCGCTGCACCGACTGCCTCGCGTGCGTGGAGGTCTGCCCCGCCGACGCGGTGGTGCCGCTGGCCGGGGTGCAGCGGTGACCGGGCCGCCGGCCGGGGTGCAGCGGTGAGCGGGCCTCCGGCCGGGGTGCAGCGGTGAGCGGGCCTCCGGCCGGGGTGCAGCGGTGACCGGGCCGCCGGTGCATCCCATCGAAGCGGAGTCCTACGCCATCATCGAGGCGAGCGTGGACCTCTCCCGCTGGCGCGGCGACGCCCGCGCCGTCGTCGCCCGCATCGTGCACGCCACCGCGGACGAATCCTTCGCCGGCTCGCTCCGGATCGGCGACGCGGCGCTCGGGTCGGTCGTCGCGGCTCTCCGGGGCCGAGCCACGGTGGTCTGCGACGCGGCGATGGTCGTCGCCGGCGTTCCCCGCGTCGCCGCGATCACGCCCGTGGTGTGCCTGCTGGGCGAGGTCCCCGAGGCGCCGGCGGGGTCGACCCGTGCAGCGGCCGCCGTCGAGGTCGCCGCCGGCCGCCACCCCCGCGGCGCCGTGTGGGTGATCGGCAACGCCCCGACCGCCCTGAACCGCCTGATCGAGCTCCACCGCCGGGGCCGCGTCGAGCCCGCCGCGGTGATCGCGCTGCCCGTCGGCTACGTCGGCGCGGCCGAGTCGAAGGACGCCCTCTGGCGCTCGCCCCTGCGAGCGGTCTCGATCACCAACGCCGGCCGGCGCGGGGGGAGCGCCGCGGCCGCGGCAGCCCTCAACGCGCTGGGCCGCCTCGTCGCCGGAGGTCCCCCGGCCCGCTCTTGACGGCGCGGCGCCGGCGCGCCGGCGCCGCGGGGGTCAGGCGGGCTCCTGGCCGAGGTAGGCGGCGCGCACCGAGGGGTCGTGGAGAAGCTCCCGGGCGGGCGCCTCGCGGACGATGCGCCCCAGCTCCATGACGTACGCCCGGTGGGCGAGCGACAGGGCCTGCACGGCGTTCTGCTCGACGACGAGCACCGTGGTGCCCTGGTCGTTGATCTCCCGCAGGATCCTGAAGATCTGGGTCACGAGCATGGGGGCGAGGCCCATGGACGGCTCGTCGAGCAGCAGCACCTTGGGCGCGGCCATCAGGGCCCGGCCGATGGCGAGCATCTGCTGCTCGCCGCCCGACAGCGTGCCCCCCAGCTGCGACTTGCGCTCCGCCAGGCGCGGGAAGAGCGAGAACACCCGGTCGAACTCCGCCGCGATCGACCCCCGCCGGTCGTAGGCGCCCATCTCGAGGTTCTCGGCGACGGTCATGCCCGGGAAGATGCCCCGGCCCTCCGGCGCCTGGCTGAGGCCCATGCGGACGCGGCGGTGGCCGGCCAGGTGGGTGATGTCCACGCCGTCGAAGAGGACCTTGCCCCGGCGCACGGGCCGCACCCCGGAGATCATCTTGAGGGTCGTCGTCTTGCCGGCTCCGTTGGCCCCGATGAGCGCGACGATCTCCCCCTGCTCGACGCCGAAGGTGATGCCCTTCAGCGCCTCGACCTGTCCGTAGAAGACGTGGACACCCTGCAGTTCAAGGAGCACTGCCGACCCCCGTCTCGCCCGCCGGCCTCCCGGCCCCCGCCGCCCCTCCCGGGGGGCCACCGCCGTCGCGCGCCCCGCCGGGGGGCCCGGCGCCCTCCTCGCCCTCGCCGCCGGGGTCGGGCCGGCCGAGGTACGCCTCGACCACCCGGGGGGATTCCCGCACCTCGGCGGGCAGACCCTCGGCGATCTTGCGGCCGAAGTCGAGGACGGCGATCCGGTCGCAGACGGTCATCACCAGGCTCATGTCGTGCTCGATGAGCAGCACCGTGACGCCGGTCCCCCGGATCGCCCGGATGAGCTCGGTCAGCCCCAGCTTCTCGGCGGGGTTCATCCCCGCCGCCGGCTCGTCGAGCAGAAGCAGCCGGGGGCTCGTCGCGAGCGCGCGGGCGATCTCCAGGCGTCGCTGGTCGCCATAGGACAGGTTGCGCGCCGCATCGGATTCGACGCCGCGGAGGCCGACGAACGAGAGGATGCTCCGTGCGGCGGCCGTCCCCTCGCGCTGCTCGCGGCGGTGGCGGGGAAGGCCGAACAGGGCTCCGGGGATCCCGGTGCGATGGCGGGCGTCGGCGCCGACCATGACGTTCTCGAGCGCCGACATCTCGGGGAAGAGCCGGATGTTCTGGAACGTACGGGCGATTCCCCGCTGGGTGATCACGTGAGGCTTGAGACCGTTGAGCTTCTGCCCGTCGAAACGGACCTCGCCCTCGGTCGGCTGGTACACGCCGGTGATGATGTTGAACGCGGAGGTCTTGCCGGCGCCGTTGGGCCCGATCAGCCCGAAGATCTCCCCCTGGTCGACGGCCAGGTCGAGCGCCGCGATCGCCACGACCCCGCCGAAGCGCACCGTCACCGCGTCTATTTCGAGGAGAGCCCCGAGCCCGGGCCCCTCCGCGGGCGGTTCGCCACGGGAGTCCTCGGCGGTCGCCCCGGCCATGTCGGTCAATCCTCGGCCTCCGCGCCGGGGGCGATCAGGGGCGCGCCCATCCCGCCCCCGCCGCCGACATCGGCCATCTCCGCCCGCCGGCGGCGCGACGGCAGCAGACCCTCGGGACGGAAGATCATCATGACGACGAGGGCAAGACCGAAGATCAGGATGCGGTCGTTCTGGAACACGCGGAAGCGCTCGGGGAGCCACGCCACCATGAAGGCGCCGAGGATGACGCCGAAGAGGTTGCCCGAGCCGCCGAGCACCACCGCGGCGAGCACAAAGATCGACACCTGGTAGCTGAAGATCGTCGGGTCGATGTAGTTGGCCTGGGCGGCGTAGAGCACGCCGCCGGCGCCGCCTACCGACGCCCCGATGGCAAAGGACCACAGCCGGAACCGGTAGGTTGGCACCCCCATCAACTCGGCGGCGTCCTCGTCCTCGCGGATGGCGATCCAGCCGCGGCCGACCCGGCTGCGCTCCAGGCGGCGGGCCAGGAACACGGCGACGAAGATCAGAGCCAGGACCAGGTAGAAGTACGGCCTGCCGTCAGACACCCCGAAGGTCAGCTGCTTGAGGTGGTCGATCGAGGGCGGGTGCGGGATCTGCGGGATCCCCTGCGGTCCCCCGTCGAAGCTCGTGTTGTTGGCCGAGATGGAGATGATCTGCCCGAACCCCAGGGTGACGATGGCCAGGTAGTCGCCGCGCAGGCGCAGGGTGGGTGCCCCGAGGATCAACCCCGACGTGGCGGCCGCGGCGATGCCGGCGGGCAGGATCACCCAGAAGTCCCAATGCTGGCGGGTGGCGAGCAGGCCCATCGAGTAGCCGCCGACGGCGTAGAAGGCGACGTAGCCGAGGTCGAGCATCCCCGCCAGTCCGACGACCACGTTGAGGCCCAGCGCCATGAGGATGAACACGCCGATCTGCTCGGGCAGCACGACGGCCCAGGCGCTCTGGGGTGCCATGACCTGGCCGACGGCGTGGCTCGGGACGACGATCGCCAGCGCCGCGTAGAGCACGAGCACCTCGAGGGTCTTCCCCCACAGCGGCTGCGCGGACCACGCCCGGCCCGCCGAGGCTCCCGCGCGGTCCGACAGCCTCCGCCACGCGTCGCCGGCACGGCGGGGGGCCTCCCGCAGGGCCATCATGCCCGGGCCCTCGCAAGCGACTCACCCAGGATGCCGGTCGGCCGCACGAGCAGGACCAGCACCAGCACGATGAAGACCACCGGGTCCCGCCACTGCGAACCGAACACCGACGCCCCGTAGAACTCCAGCAGCCCGATGACGAGCCCTCCCACCAGGGCGCCGCGCAGGTTGCCGATCCCGCCGAGCACGGCCGCGGTGAACGCCTTGAGCCCCGGCAGCTGGCCGACGTCGTAGCGGGTCTGGTGGTAGTGCACGTCGAAGAGCGTCGCGGCGACCCCGGCCATCAGCCCGCCGATGAGGAAGGTGTAGAGGATGATGCGGTCGAGGTTGACGCCCATCAGCGTGGCCGTCTCGGGGTCCTGCGCCACCGCCCGGATGCCCCGCCCGAACTTGGTGGTCGCCACCAGCCGCTCCAGGGCGACCATCATGACCACGCCGGTGATGATCACCAGCAGGTCGTCGGAGGTGACACGGGCGGCCCCGAGGGTGAACACCACCGAGTTGCCCATGATCGCGGTCATCTCGGTGGCGTTGCGCGTGTAGTAGATCCCGAAGACCTCCTGCAGCGCGAAGGAAGCGCCGATCGCCGAGATCAGCGCCGCCAGGCGGCTGGCCCCCCGCCGCCGCAGGGGGCGGTAGGCGACCCGCTCGAGGAGCACCGCCGTGAAACCCGAGGCGGCCATCGCGACGAGCACGCACACGAGCAGCAGGCCCACCAGGATGAAACCACCCGGAGGGGTGTGCACATGCAGGACGGTCAGCACCGCCAGCACGGCCATGGTGCCGACCATGAACACCTCGCTGTGGGCGAAGTTGATCAGCTTGAGCACCCCGTAGACCATGGTGTATCCGAGGGCGAACAGGGCGTAGATGCTTCCCAGCACGAGCCCGTCGACCGTGGACGGCCAGAACTCGGCGACGAAGCTGTGCAGGCTCAACGGTCCTCCCGGCGTGAATCACGAAGCAGCAGACGCCCCCGGCGGGTGGGCGGGGCCGTCCCGCGCCACACCGCCGGCGGGCGTCGAAAGGGTCTCTCCTAGCTGGTCGTCGCGATCTGGACGATCTTGCCGTTCTCGACCTTGTAGATGTAGATCGTGCTGCCGACGATGTTGCCGTCGGGCTGGAACTTGATCGTCTTGGTGATCCCCTGGTAGCTGTTGCTCGCCAGCCAGCTGTTGATCGTCGGGCCCGTGGTGTTGCCGGCCTTGATCGCCGCGAGCACGACGCCGGCGGCGTCGTAGGCCTCGGCCGAGTAGATCTCCGGCGGGGTTCCGAAGGCGGCCCGGTAGGCGGACACGAAGGCCTGGGCAGCCGGATTGGTGCTGCTGGTGGTGTCGGCGCAGGGGCAGCTCAGGTACGAGCCCTCGGCGGGGGCACCACCCGCGTCGCTCACGAAGCGCTGGTCCTCGGAGCCGTCACCCGACATGAAGGTGCCCGTGTAGCCCGCGGCGCGCAGCTGGTTGACCAGGCGGCCCGCAGCGTCGTAGTACCCGCCGAAGAACACGGCGTCGGCGTGCGCGGCGATGACCTTGTTGACGGAGGCGCCGTAGTCCTGGCCGTTGGGGTTGATGTGGTCGCTCAGCACGACGGAGGCCCCGTCGGCGGAGACCTGCGAGCGGACGGCGTTGGCGAGGCCCTCACCGTAGGTGCTCGAGTCGTCGATGGCAGCGACCTTGGTGTCCTTCAAGACCTTGACCAGGTAGTCCGCGTCGCCGGGGCCCTGGGCGTCGTCGGCGGCCACCACACGGTGGAAGTACTTCCACCCGTTCTGGGCGAGCTTGACGGCGGTCGCCGAGGCGCTCACGCTGGGGATCTGCGCGGTCTCGAAGATGGGGTCGGCTGTGGCGGACTCGCCCGAGAACGCGGGGCCGATGACCGCGACGACCTTGTCGTTGATCATCTTCTGGGCGCCGTTGTTGGCCTGCGCCGGGTTGCCCTGGCTGTCGAAGGGGTCGAGCTCGACCTTGACGGGCGGGTTGGAGGCGTCGTACTGGGTGACCGCCAGCTGCGCGCCGTTCTTGATGTTGATGCCGAGCTGCGCGTCGGGGCCGGTGAGGGCGCCGAAGAAGCCGACCTTGAGCGTCTGGGTGGAACCCGATGACGACTTCGCGCTCGTCGTGGGCGTCGCGTTACCCGCGTTGCCGGTGCTGCTCTTGCTGCTCCCGCACGCAGCGAGCGTAAGTGCGGCGATTCCCGCTAAAGCGAGCGCCCCGTGAGTCCTTCGGCGTCCTGCCAGTGTCATGCTGCCCTCCCGAAACGTCGAGGCCGGTGGTTGAGGGCCGTCACAATAGACGTTTCACTCCGGGCGCGCTCTGTACCATTCGAGGACGTTCCGGAGATCTAGGGGAATCCGGGAGGAAAAGGACAGGCGTTCACCTGTGCGGGGGTGGTCGAACGACAGGACCGCTGCGTGCAGGAACGGTCTTCCGGCCGGCAGCGGCTGCCAGCGCCCCATTTGGCGGGGGCCGTAGCGGTCGTCTCCGACGACGGGGTGGCCGATGGACGCCAGGTGGACGCGCACCTGGTGCGTCCGGCCCGTCTCCAGTTGGCAGCGCAGCAAGGTGGCGGGCGGGGGAAGCTCGAACCGCTCCTCGACCCGGTAGCGGGTGCGGGCCTGCCGCCCGCCCGCCTGGACCCGCATGCGCGTCGGCTCAGTGTCGGATCTGCCCACCGGGGCGTCGATCAGGCCCGCGTCCGACTGGACTGAGCCGTGCACCAGGGCGACGTACTCGCGCCCCACGCTCCGCCGCGACAGCTGGGCCACCAGCGAGTCGCGCGCCCTGGCGGTGCGGGCGACCACGAGCAGCCCGGAAGTCCCCTTGTCGAGGCGGTGCACGATCCCGGGCCGGTCCGCCTGCTCCTCGCGGCCGGCGAGGCCGGCGAGGTCGGGAAAACGGGCGAGCAGGCCGTTGACGAGCGTGCCGGCGACGTGCGCCGCGCCGGGGTGGACCACGAGCCCGGCGGGCTTGTCCACCACGATCACCTCCTCGTCGCTCCAGACCACCGGCACGTCGACGCCGGCATCGGCGGTGGGCGCCGGCGGCCCGGCCGGCGGCAGCGCTCCCGCGACCCGCACCCGCTCGCCGGCGTGCACCCGGCGGCTCCGGGAGGCGACGACGGTCCTGCCGACGGTCACCCTGCCCCCCTCGACGAGGGCGTCGACGGCGCTGCGGCTGAGGCCCGTCAGCAGCGCCAGGGCCCGGTCGACGCGCTCACCGTCGAGGGCGCCCGGTACCGTCCAGATCTCAGTCACCGCCGGCGCGGGAACGGCCGCCCCCCGCCCTGCTCGCGGTGGCGGGGCGCCGGGCGTAGGCGAGAGAGAGGATCACCACGCCGACGACGATCGCCGAGTCGGCCAGGTTGAACACCGGCCACCAGTCGTGCTCGCCGATGCGCAGTGCGGCGATGAAGTCGATCACCCGGCCGTGGTTGTGACGAAGCACACGGTCCACGAGGTTCCCGACAGCCCCACCGAGCAGCAGGCCCAGGCCGACCGCCACCGGGACGGACGCGGAGCGGCTGGCCCGCCGGCTGAGCGTCAGCAGCCACACGAGCATGACGACGACGACCGCCACGACGACGGGCGTCACCCCCCGGCCGAGGCCGAACGCGGCCCCGCTGTTGTAGGTGAGGTCGAGCCACAGCGGGCCCGCGATGTGGCGGCCCACCACCGCGTGGGTCTCCGCCCAGCTCTTGGTGATCTGGTCGGCGGCCACCACCGCCGCCGCGACCGCCCCCATGAGCAGTCGCCGGGACCTCAGCGCCGCGACGACAGCCCGCCGCTCTTGCACGCCACGCACAGCGTCGCCTGCGGCAGCGCCTCCAACCGGGCGTCGGGGATGGGCCGGCCGCACTGCTCGCAGAGCCCGTAGGTCCCCATCTCGATCCTCTGCAGCGCCCTGTCGATCTCGGCCGCGGCGCTGCGCGCCTGCGCCGAGAGGACCAGGTCCATCTCCCGGTCGACGTTGGAGGTGCCGCCCTCGCCGCCCTCCTCGTCGAACTGGACGTCGCCCGGCTCGTGCTCGAGGGCGAGGGCGTCCGCCTGCGCCTTGAGCGCCGCCGCCGAGTTCAGGTAGTTGGCCTTCTCCTCGAGCAGCCGCTCCCTCTGCTTCTCGAGGAAAGCGGCCCGGCCGTCCTTCGCCCGGGACTTCGTCTTGGCGGCGGGGACCGCCTTCTTGGCGGCGGGGACCGCCTTCTTGGCGACGGGGACCGCCTTCTTGGCGGCGGGGCGGCCTTGCGCCTTGGTTGTCGTGGAGGTCGTCGTCTTTCTCAACATGTCGTCCTGATCCGCAGCTGTCGGTCCGACCGGGCCCGACACGGTAGCACGCGGGCCCCCGGTGTGTGCAGAGCAGAAACGCAGCGAGGGCCCTCGTTGTTCCCCGTATCGTGGTGGGATGGCCGCCGGCCCCCAATCCCGCTACCCCGACGTCCCGAGCTCCCCCCGCTTCCCCCACATCGAGGAGCGAATCCTGGCGTGGTGGGCGGAGCACAAGACGTTCGAGCGGTCGGTGGCCTCCCGGCCGGCGGAGGACGAGTTCGTGTTCTACGACGGGCCGCCGTTCGCCAACGGCCTGCCGCACTACGGCCACCTTTTGACCGGATACGTCAAGGACGCCGTGCCGCGCTACCGCACCATGAGGGGCCAGCGGGTCGAGCGGCGCTTCGGATGGGACTGCCACGGGCTCCCCGCGGAGACCGAAGCCGAGAAGGAGCTCGGCGTGTCGGGCAGGGGGCCGATCACCGAGTTCGGCATCGGGCGCTTCAACCAGTACTGCCAGACGTCGGTGCTGCGCTACACCAAGGAGTGGGAGCGCTACGTCACCCGCCAGGCCCGATGGGTCGACTTCGCCAACGACTACAAGACCATGGACCTCTCCTACATGGAGAGCGTCATGTGGGCCCTCAAGCGCCTCTGGGACGAAGGGCTGCTCTACGAGGACTACCGGGTCCTCCCCTACTGCTGGGAGTGCGAGACCCCCCTCTCCAACTCCGAGACCCGCCAGGACGACGCCTACCGGGACCGCCAGGACCCCGCGGTGACCGTCGCCTTCCGCCTGGAGCCGGTCCCCCCGGGCTCTGGCCCGGGCCCGGGGCCGGGCCCGGCGGACGGCCCCGTGCAGCTGTGGGTCTGGACGACCACCCCCTGGACGCTGCCGTCCAACCTTGCCCTGGCCGTGGGCCCCGAAGTGCCCTATGCGGTGTTCGACGCGGGCGGGGAGCGGGTCGTGCTCGGGGAGGCGACCGTCGGCGCCTACGAGAAGCAGCTGGAGGGGGCGACGAGGGTGGCGACGGTGTCCGGCGCCGATCTGGTCGGCCGCCGTTACACGCCGCTTTTCGACTACTTCGCGTCCACCCCGAACGCCTTCGTGGTCCTCGGCGAGGATTTCGTGACGACCGAGGAGGGCACCGGCATCGTCCACATGGCGCCCGGCTTCGGCGAGGACGATCAGACCGCGTGCGCCGCCGCGGGCATTCCCGTGGTGTGCCCGGTGGACGACCGGACCCGCTTCACCTCCGAGGTCCCCGACTTCGAGGGCCTTCAGGTGTTCGAGGCCAATCAGCCGGTCATCCGGGTGCTCCGGGAGCGGGGATCGCTCGTCCGGTCCGACTCCTACGTCCACGCCTACCCGCACTGCTGGCGGACCGACACCCCGCTCGTGTACCGGGCGGTGAGCTCGTGGTTCGTCAACGTCACGGCCGTCAAGGACCGGCTGCTGGCCCGCAACCAGGAAATCGCCTGGGTCCCCGAGCACGTCCGGGACGGCTCGTTCGGCAAGTGGCTGGCCAACGCCCGCGACTGGTCGATATCCCGCAACCGGTACTGGGGTTCGCCGATCCCGGTGTGGAAGAGCGACGACCCCGCCTATCCCCGCATCGACGTGTACGGCAGCCTCGACGAGCTCGAGCGGGACTTCGGCGTACGCCCTACGGACCTTCACCGGCCCGGTATCGACGAGCTCACCCGGCCCAACCCCGACGACCCGACCGGCCGCTCCACCATGCGCCGGGTGACCGACGTGCTCGACTGCTGGTTCGAGTCGGGATCGATGCCTTTCGCCCAGGTGCACTACCCGTTCGAGAACAGGGAGTGGTTCGAGCAGCACTTTCCCGGCGACTTCATCGTCGAGTACATCGGCCAGACCCGCGGGTGGTTCTACACGCTGCACGTGCTGGCCGTCGCCCTCTTCGACCGGCCGGCCTTCAAGCGCTGCCTCACCCACGGGATCGTCCTCGGCGACGACGGCCAGAAGATGTCCAAGCGGCTGCGCAACTACCCCGATCCCGAGGCGATGTTCGAGGCCCACGGCGCCGACGCCATGCGCTGGTTCCTCATGTCGTCGCCGGTCCTGCGCGGCGGCGACCTGATCGCCGACGAGAAGGGGATCACCGACGCGGTGCGGGCGGCGCTCCTTCCGCTGTGGAATGCCTGGTACTTCTTCACGCTGTACGCGAACGCCGACGGCCGGACCGCCCGCCTCGGGCGCACCGACTCCCCCGGGACGCTCGACCGCTACGTCCTGGCGAAGGCGCGGAACCTCGTCGAGGCGGTCAGCGCATCGATGGACGCCTACGATCTCTCCGGGGCGTGCGCGGCCGTGGAGGACTTCCTCGACGTCCTCAACAACTGGTACATCCGCCGCAGCCGCCAGCGCTTCTGGGGCACCCGCGCCGGCGGGGACCGCGACACCCAGGACGCCTTCGACACGCTCGGAACCGTCCTGGAGGTGGTCTGCCGGGTCAGCGCCCCGCTGCTTCCGTTGATCACAGAGGACATCTGGCGGGGCCTCACCGGGGTCGGATCG